>CAKZPK010000172.1 GCA_937139035.1 uncultured Crocinitomix sp.
AAGCAGGAAATAAATCAGGACATTCGTTAGCGTCAAAAGTAAAGGGTTTAACCTTTGATTTAAGAACTTGCAGTCCTTGTGAGTTCCATTCGAATGAAACACCAGCTTCCGTTAATGCGTCAAGCATTTGCTTGTCTCCTTGAACAGAGTGTTGGTTTAACCCTTTTATAATTGTTCCGTTGCACACAGCTCCGTGTACCATCCAAATTGATGCGCCGCTATAGTCTCCTTCAATTGTAAATGCTTGCTTTCGCTTGTATTTTTGATTACCTCCAATACTGAAATGAGAAAAATTTTCATGACTCACTTGAACATTAAAAGCCTCGATAACATCTAAAGTGATATTGATATAAGGTTTGCTTTTTAACTCATGCACAAAAATATGCGAATCTCCTTTTAGTAAGGGGAGCGCCATTAGCAAGCCCGATAAGTATTGAGAGCTTAATCCTCCATCCATTTTAATTTTTGCAGGATGTGCATTTCCAAAAATCTGAAAATGCCCCTCTGTTTTATTTTGCTCATACGCCACGCCAAGCTGAGGTAGAATTTTTGCAAATTCATTCATAGGACGCGTTTTTAAACTACCTTCTCCAGTGAGTTTAAAGTCTCCATCAAGTACAGCTACAATTGCTGTAACCAAACGCATTCCTAAGCCAGATTCACCAAGGTTCAAATTATGTTCTAGTGGATTAACAAAGCCCGTAATTTCAACATCTGAACCATTAAACTCAACTTGAGCACCCAATTTTTTTGCAACTTCAATCATTGCCAATACATCTGCACTTGAGCCAATATTTTGAAGAATACTTATGTTTTTAGATAAGGCAGCTGCTAAAATTGCTCGTTGGGCATAGCTTTTTGAAGGTGGAATATTCACCTCATTAACCTCCTGATTTGCACCTATAAATTGTTCCATTATTTGTTCATTACTGCCGTTTGATGGCGGATAGATTCTTGGTGAATTGCTTCTAAATATTTATGGATGAATTTGGTTGATAGTCCCAATTCTAAACCTAAACTTAATTGCTTTTTTTGAATCTCTTCCCAACGGTTAGGTTGTAATATTGTAATGTTGTGCTCTTTCTTATAATTCCCAATTTCAGTTGCAACTGCCATACGTTTGGCAATTAATTCGTTGATTTCTGAATCAATATTATCAATTGAACTTCGCAACTCAGTCAAATTTTTATAGACTTCTTTATCATCTGTGTTTTCAGAGCGAAGAATCAAACTACCCAATAAATTATCCAATACTTTTGGTGTAATTTGTTGTTGGGCATCACTCCATGCATTGTCTGGATCGATATGTGATTCAATCATGAGTCCATCATAAATTAAATCCATAGCTTTTTGAGAAACGGCTTGTAATAAATCTCTTTTACCAGTGATGTGGCTAGGATCACAGATTAAATTAATCTTAGGAAATTCTTGCTTTAAAGCTAAAGGAATCTCCCACATTGGTTCATTACGATAGGTTTTACTTTTTACAGCAGAAAAACCGCGGTGAATGGCATGTACCTCTGCTAATCCTGCATTTTTAAATCTTTCAATCGCACCAATCCATAAATTAAGGTCAGGGTTAATTGGATTTTTAACCAATATTTCAACTCCTGTGCCTTTTAGTGCATCTGCAATTTCTTGTACAGCAAAGGGATTGACTGTTGTTCGGGCACCAATCCATAGCATTTTCAACCCTGCTTTTAATGCGGCTTCAACGTGTTTAGTATTGGCAACTTCAGTTATTACAGGTAATCCTGTTTCAATACCAGCATTAATTAGCCATTCTAAACCAACTTCACCAACTCCTTCAAAAGAATTTGGGCGGGTGCGTGGTTTCCATATTCCAGCACGTAAAATATTGACTTTACCAGTCATTTTTAAGTCCTGTGCTGTTTGCATCATTTGCTCCTCTGTTTCAGCGCTGCAAGGGCCTGAAATTATTATTGGGCGTTTGATCGTTTGTATCGTACTCATCTTGTATTTCTAATTGAGTTCAAGGTAAAAAAAAAGTCTCCTATTATGGGAGACCTCAGTTTTATAATGCACATATTTCTCCCAAGTGAATTTATTCAGTCCACCAGTTTAAGAAAACAATATGTTGTGTTGTTTGGTTCATTTTATTCTGACAAATCTAATTACATTTTCAATGATAAGACGAAAAAAAGACACTTTTATTTTCTAATGAGCAAAAATTGGAAACCTTACCGTAGGTAAAAAATAAATTGAAAAAAAAGGTTGTTTTTCTAAAATAAAATTTTGAACATTTACACCGTCGAAAGACAGATGATGAAAATGAATAGACAAAATACAAATTGGTGGTGGCCTTCTCAACTTTGGAGAGTGGTCAAGTAATTTGTATATCAAAAAAATAGCAAACGGCTTATCGAACTCTCGATAGGCCGTTTTTTTTGTGCCTTAATTTCCCTAAATAAATTCAAAGAATAAACAATGAAAAAAAGAATAATTCGTACACGTCAAATAAAACTCTCAGGAGATACTATGACTCCCATTAGTTGCTTTCTGAATTTGAGAGATGTGTATGCTTCTTTAGCACTTTTTGAAAGTTCAGAATATAGCAGCAAAGCTAATAGCAAGTCTTTCATTTGTGTTGAGCCAATATCAACCTTCTCGGCTAATGAAGAAAAAACAACACTTCGTGAAGGTAAAAATGTTGCTATTGACCCCATCAAAAAATTGTCTGTATCCATTGAAGAATATCAAAGCTCGTTTGATTTTGAAAATCATGATACGATTGACAATAATGGCTTTTTTGGTTTGGTGGGCTATGATGCGATACCACATTTTGAAACAGTGAAATTTAAGCAACGTAAGCATTTTAAGGATTTGCCAATTGTTTGTTTTTCGGTTTATCGATATGTAATTGTTTTCGATAATTTCACCAATCAAATTGATGTATTAGTCAATACATTTGAGGGGGAAACAGTGAATGTTGATCAGTTTTTATCACAATTGAGTCAGCATAAAAATTATCAAAACAATTTTCATAAAACAGGAACCTACAGCTCTAATGAAACAGAGTTGTCATTTATGGAAAAAGTTGTAACCGCCAAGGAACACGTCAAAAAAGGAGATGTTTTTCAAGTGGTAATATCAAGAGCTTTTCAGCAAGATTTTCAGGGAGATGAATTTGAAGTATATCGCAAGTTGCGCGGACTTAATCCTTCGCCTTACATGTTTTATTTCGAACTGGACAAAGGTAAATTGTTTGGAGCATCACCTGAAGCACAAATTCGAATTAATAATGGCCAAGTAGAGATTCACCCAATTGCAGGAACTGTAAAAAGATCTGGTGATTTGGAAGTAGATAAGATACGAGCAGAGGAATTAAAAAATGATATAAAAGAAAACGCCGAACATACTATGTTAGTTGACTTGGCGCGTAATGATTTAAACATAACCTGCCGAGATGTAAAAGTAGATGCTTATAAAGAAATTCAATCGTTTAGCCACGTCATTCACATGGTGTCTAAAGTTACTGGTGAATTAAACAATGAGCAAAGTATTGAAGCTTTTGCCAAGTCTTTTCCTGCAGGAACATTGTCTGGAGCTCCAAAGTACAGAGCCATGGAAATTATTGCAGATTTAGAAGAGAATAATAGAGGTTATTATGGGGGAGCAATAGGACATATTTCTCCGAATGGAGATGTGAATATGGCAATAATCATTCGTTCCTGTTTATCCTATCAAGGTCAGTTGCATTACCAAGCGGGTGCAGGAATTGTAATGGATTCTATTCCTGAAAATGAATTACAAGAAGTGTATAATAAAATTGGAGCCGTGCAAAAAGCAATCGATTTGGCTTCTCATTCAACAAGCGTTTAATATGAAGATTCTACTTATTGATAATTACGATTCATTCGTCCACAATTTAAAGCAAATTTTAATCAACCTTAATGTGAAGGTAGATGTGGTTAGAAATGATCAGGTAAGCTTCTCAACAATTGAGGATTATCAGGGGATTGTGTTTTCTCCTGGACCTGGTATACCAGAAAATGCTGGGGAAATGAAGAAGATCATTCAGCAGTTTTATACAACAAAACCAATGTTTGGTGTTTGTTTGGGCATGCAAGCAATTGCAGAAGTTTTTCAAAGTAAACTGCGCCTTTTGGATAAACCACTACATGGGCATGCTACTCCAATTCAACATTTTAAAGAGAAAATTTTCAATGGTATTCCAGAGGAATTTATTGTTGGGCGTTATCATTCTTGGGTAGTTGATGAAAATGAAGTATCTGCTCAATTGGCTGTAATTGCCACTGATTCGGATCAAATCATGGCAATAAAAGCAGTTGGATTTCCAGTTTATGGTGTTCAATTTCACCCTGAATCAATCATGACAGATCATGGCCAAATTTTAATAAATAATTTTTTAAATCAGATAAATCTAGCGCAAAATGTTACTCAATAAATTAATACAAGGCGGAACGTTGTCCACTACAGAGGCGGCTCAATTACTACATGATATAACTAATCAGGAATTGAATGAAGCTCAAATTGTTTGTGCTATCACTTGCATGATGCAAAGAGATATCACTACTGAAGAGCTCAGAGGTTTTCGGCAATCCATTTTGGAACAGGCTATCGTTCCAGAGTTGGATGCAACAAATGCTATAGATGTTTGTGGAACCGGCGGAGATTCAAAAAACACCTTTAATATTTCAACTTTGAGTGCAATTGTAATTGCGGCTGCAGGATACAAAGTGATTAAGCATGGAAATTATGGGGTGTCTTCGTTTTGCGGATCATCTACAATTATTGAAGGTTTAGGTTATCATTTCTCGAATCAATCGGAAGATTTGCAGACGCAAATGGAGGAGGAAGGAATTTGTTTTCTGCATGCTCCTTTGTTTCATCCTTGTTTGTCGCGAGTAGGTAAAATCAGGAAAGATTTAGGTGTAAGAACATTCTTCAATTTCCTAGGCCCTTTGGTGAATCCTGTTCAGCCGGCTTATCAGTTAACTGGGGTTTACAACTTGAAAATTGCCCGTATGTACAAAGAGATTTTAATGAATGAGAGAGCGGCCTTTTCAATTGTTCACAGTTTGGACGGATATGATGAAGTGAGCTTGACTGATGCATTTAAATTGATTACAAAATCTAAAGATGAGTTGATTTACCCTGATCAAATAGAACAAAATTATGTAGCTGAAGAAGCGCTGTTTGGTGGGGCGGATATGGAGAGTGCTAAGGCTCTTTTTATGGATATATTAAGTGGACGAGGAACTGAAATTCAGGCGCAAGTGGTGATAACTAATGCTGCTTATGGGATTCAGTGTTTTAATCCTCAAAAACCTTTCAATGTATGTTTTGAAGAGGCTCAAGAAGCCTTGCAAACTGGAAAAGCTCTAAAAAAAATAACAAACCTAATTAAATTATCCAATCGATCGTTGGCGGTCAAAAAAATGAAATTATGAATCTTCTGGAAGAAATTATTGAATATAAAAAAGCAGAGGTAATACAGGCACGCGCAATGGTACCATTAGACGAACTGCTTGTAAAACCTAATTTTAAAAAGGCGGTGAAATCATTCTCAGCCTCCATTAAAAATGGAAATGGAATTATTGCCGAGTTTAAAAGGAAATCTCCATCAGCTGGTCAGTTTAATAAATGTCTAATTGATGATGTTTTGAATACTTATAAAAACAAGGAAGTTGCAGGAGTTTCTGTTTTAACTGATGACCATTATTTTGCTGGAAACTTGAACGATCTTGAAAAGGCATCAAACTTAAATTTTGCACCAGTTTTAAGAAAAGACTTCATTATAGATGAGTATCAAATTTTTGAAGCAAAAGCTTATGGAGCTGATGCGATTCTGCTAATTGCTGAAGCATTAGATGATTATCATGCTACTTATTTGGCAACTATTGCTAAGTCTATAGGGTTAGAGGTGCTCATGGAGTTTCATGGAGCAAGTGAATTACATAAGCTTAATGAAAATGTTGACGTAATTGGCATTAATAATCGAAACTTAAAGACTTTGAAAACGGACGTAAGAACAGCATTTGATTTGATTCGAAAACTACCTTATGATCGCCTTAAAATTGCGGAAAGCGGAATTTCAAGTGAATTTGAGATTCAAGAATTGCTAAAGGTAGGGTACGAAGGTTTTTTGATTGGAGAGTCGTTGTTAAAAGACCAGGATTTGTTGAACGGATTTAATAGAACGATTGCAAATTTTAAAAGTTCAGACTATGCTTATTAAAGTATGCGGATTATCAGAAGAATCTGAGATTGCTGAAATAGCAAATTCAGGTGTAGATATGTTAGGTTTTATTTTTCATAAAGCTTCTCTACGAAATTTGAATTATGATGAATCAAAAGGGATCTTTATTCGTGATTTGACTAGTAAAAAAGTGGGGGTATTTGTCAATGAGGAATTTGATTATGTTTTGCAAACAGGATTCTATTTCCAGTTGACACACATACAGTTGCATGGGAATGAAAGTCCTGAAATGGTTGTGGCATTAAGTTGCTATTTTAAAGTGATAAAGGCATTTTCAATTCATTCAAAATTTGATTTTGAGGTTTGTGATTTATATCAGTCAGCAGATTTGTTTTTGTTTGATACTAAGGGAGATTTGCCAGGTGGTAACGGGGCGCAATTTGATTGGGAACTACTTGATTCTTATCAAGGAAATACTCCATTTTTATTAAGTGGTGGAATTGGAAAGGATGATGCTGAAGCAATCAAAAAAGTAAACCATCCGCTTTTTGCTGGAATTGATATCAATTCTAAATTTGAAATAACACCAGGTAGGAAAAATATTCCTGAAATCATGGAGTTTATTAATGATTTGAATGTGTCAAAACCCAAGACAAGAAAGGGATATTATGGTGAATTTGGAGGAGCTTATATTCCTGAATTATTGTACAATTCTGTGCATGAATTGGAAATTGCTTTTGAAGAGATTAAAACGAATGAAGAATTCAGAAGTAAGTTCAAGCAACTGTTGCGAGATTATGTGGGAAGACCTACACCACTGTATTATTCCAATAAACTATCCGAAAAACACAGTGCAAATATCTTTTTGAAAAGAGAGGATTTAAATCATACAGGGGCGCATAAAATCAATAATACCATTGGGCAAATTTTGTTGGCAAAAGAGATGGGCAAAACAAATATTATTGCTGAAACGGGAGCAGGTCAGCATGGTGTTGCTACAGCAACAGTTTGTGCATTAATGGACATGGAGTGCACTGTTTTTATGGGGACAGTTGATATGGAAAGGCAAAAGCCCAATGTACAGCGAATGAAAATGCTTGGAGCAAAGGTTGTGGCAGCAGAATCTGGTAGTAAAACACTGAAGGATGCAACTAACGAAGCCATTCGATATTGGATTAATAATCCATCTTCATTCTATGTTATAGGATCCGTAGTTGGACCGCATCCGTATCCTGAAATGGTTGCCTATTTTCAATCAGTTATCAGCGAAGAAATGAGGTTTCAATTGCAAGAAAAAACGCAAAAAATGAATCCAGATATTATTGTGGCCTGCGTTGGAGGAGGAAGTAATGCGGCAGGAGCATTTTACCACTATTTAGACGAGGAGTCTGTGGCTTTATATTGTGTTGAGGCTGCAGGTCTTGGTTTAGATTCAGGAAAGTCTGCTGCAACTTCGCACTTGGGAACTACAGGAATAATTCATGGATCTAAATCTTTAGTTATGCAGACAGATAATGGGCAAATAATAGAACCTCATTCTATTTCAGCAGGATTAGATTATCCCGGAATTGGTCCATTACATGCACACTTAATTAAAAGCGGAAGAGCAAAATCTATTGCAGTGACAGACGCAGATGCTCTTAAGGCTGGACTTGATTTAACAAGAACTGAAGGAATAATACCAGCGTTAGAATCTGCGCATGCACTTGCGGCGCTTGATAAAATAGAACTGAAGAATAAAACAGTTGTTGTAAACCTATCAGGTAGAGGAGATAAAGATTTAGAAACCTATTTAGCAAAACTTAATCTAGCCGAAAATGAAATTGAATAAACAGAATAATTGCAGCATATTTTTAACCGCCGGGTATCCGCAACTAAATAGTGCTCCCAAATTGGCACAGGAACTGGAGAACGCAGGAGTTGATTTTATTGAGTTAGGAATTCCTTTTTCCGACCCATTAGCTGATGGGCCAGTTATACAAGAAACATCAGCTATTGCTTTGAATAATGGAATGACAATTGAAACTCTATTTGAACAAGTGGCTGAAATTAAGATGAATTCTAGATTGCCAATTGTATTGATGGGGTATTTTAATCCAATTTACACCTACGGAGTTGAAAGGTTTTTAAAACAATGCAAGGCTTTAGGAGTGGATGGTTTAATTATTATCACTTTCACTTTTGATCAGACAAGTGTTTCAGATCCACCGGTCAAGCGGATACAGCAAACAATGGAACATTGCGGAGTGTCGATTGCATATACTACTCTAACAGACATTATGGCCTTTTCCTTGGGCTCGACAAGTTCGATTCCTGCGATACGAGCATTTTGTGCATACGCAGCGTTAAGTCTGTTTTTTAATTTCGTTTTCCAAATAACAGCCTACACTTCCTTGTTGTGCATGGATGCAAACAGAATGAACAATGGAAGAATGGATGTTTTATACTGTATTCACTGGATACCGAAGAAAGATCAAAGTGTTCATCCTATCGTTAACACTAGCGATGAAGTAAAGGGTGAGGGGGACGACGAAGAAGAAAAAACAGGACGTCATATTGAGATGGTACCGCCTAAAGTAGACTCGATTACACCCTGCAGTCAGCATGGCGGAGTTGACAACAAGGATGGAGACAAAGAATTGCCGGTGGGGGATGAAAATAAGAATCAACATCGTGGTGCAGCCATACATGTGGACGAAATGACACGAG
>CAKZPK010000173.1 GCA_937139035.1 uncultured Crocinitomix sp.
TTTAAGCTTAAATTTAGCATGCTTAGCTTTAGCCTTTTTTACCTTAGCTTTGTATTTAGCCATTGCTTTTTCATCTGTAGGATCTTCTACTTTTGGAATATCTTTCAACGGTTTTCTAATTTTAAATGCTTCAGTCGTTTCAGAGTTATAAACTTGGTTTCTTACTTTAACATTTAACTCAGAGTCTTTATTTAGCTGCTCTGAAATTTGTTTTGAATCCAGTTTACCTTCTTTAATCAACCCAGCAATAGCTTTTGCTGTTTTCTTGTCTTTAGCAGTGTATAAATCGCCTTTATATCTTACGTCATACGTAAAGTCTTCTTTATGTGTGTTGTAATAGTTTTGGATTCCTACCGTGTCTTTTGACGCTTTTTTCCAAATTTCATCCTGCATGATTTCAAAAACTAAAATACCATCACCATATTCTTGAATCAATGATTTAAATTCAGGGTATTTAGTTTCTAATTGACTGTCTTCATATTTAACAACCCATTCTTTAATCATTGTGTCGTAATGACCTTCCACTAAAACTTGTTTGTCAACACGTCTCATTTTTGATTGATGCTCAATGATATATGTTTCCAAGTCTTTTAAAGTAGCCATATTGTCTTTAAAGTTGAACAATACGTCATCATCATGAGCAGGGCTTTTCATTCCTTCCCACTTTCCTTGGAAAATTTCATCTCCCATAGTGTTGTAGATGTAAGGCAATAATTTTTGACCATAGCTTTGGAAATTATATTGCTTCTTTAAATCTTCGATAAATGCTTCCTTAGTTGTTTCAGCACGCATGTCACGCTCAACTCTTAATTTCAATTCACGTTTCATGTTTTCATATGAAGGAATTGGAATTACTTGCATTCTTTTAATAATGTGGTATCCAAAAATTGTTTTAACTGGCGCCGAATAATCACCGTCGTTTTTAAGGGCAAATGCAGCTTGTTCAAATTCAGGAACCATACGTTGTTTTGCACCAGATCCAAACAATGGCAATAAACCACCTTTAGCTTTTGATGATTGATCGTCAGAATATTTAGCAGCTAAGTCTTCAAATTTTTCCCCGGCTTGCAATAACTCGTAAATCTCGTTGATTTTTTTCTCGGCTTTCATTTTATCAGCATCAGCATCTTTATCGTCAGCCAAAATTAAAATGTGTGCAGTTTCAATCATTCCCGGCGCAGGTCGCTTGTCAATAACGTTAATTAAGTGATATCCAAACCTTGTACGAACAGGCATTGATACTTGACCAACTGGAGTTGTAAATGCTGCATCCTCGAAAGGATAAACCATTTGCAATGCAGAAAAATAACCTAAATCACCGCCGTTACTTTTAGCTGAAGGATCTTCTGAACCACCTTTACCTTTAGCTACAGCTTCAAAAGTCTCTCCTCCTAAAATACGAGCACGTAAAGCCATTGTTCTAGAATAAGCTTCAGCTGTGTCTGCTGGACTTGGATCAGCTTTTAAACGAATAAGAATATGACTAGCTCTAACTTCGTTCGCTGTTCTTTCGTATGCTTCCTCAACCAATTTTTCATTTTTCTTTTTGTCCGTCATATACGGCAATGAAAGTTGCTTGCGGTATTGTGCTAATTCATTTATTAAACGTGGAATAGTATCATATTGCTTTGCTTGCGCTTCTTTAACCTTTAATTTATAGTTAATGAACAATTCCATGTAGTCCGCCAAAGAATCTTTAGCGAAAGAAGGCTCGTCATTATTCTTCGAATAAATGTATAAAAACTCGGATGCGTGAATGTCATCACCATCAATTGTTAAAACAACAGGATCTTTCTCCTGTGCAATTGACCCAACTGATAAAAGAAGTCCAATTAATAATAAATGTAATTTTTTCATGTTTTCTTTAAGTTTTTGTTATTCAAATATTCTAAGTACACAGTACTTGACGTACTATTTCTTACTATAGTTTGGTGCTTCTCTTGTAATTGCAATATCATGCGGATGACTTTCTTGAACACCAGCGGTTGAAATTTTCACAAATGGAGCACCTTTTAGGTTTTCAATATCGTTAGCACCACAGTATCCCATGCCTGCACGAAGCCCACCAATAATTTGGTGCATTACTTCTTCTAAATTGCCTTTATAAGGTACTCGGCCCGAAATTCCTTCAGGTACTAATTTCTTCACGTCATCTTCAACATCTTGAAAATATCTGTCTTTTGAACCTTTTTGCATAGCCTCAACAGATCCCATACCTCTATAGGCTTTAAATTTTCTTCCTTGATAAATAATTGTTTCTCCAGGAGACTCTTTAACACCTGCAAACATAGAACCAACCATAATTGAATCCGCCCCAGCAGCAATTGCTTTTACAAAGTCACCAGTATATCTAATGCCTCCATCAGCAATTACAGGAACACCAGTTCCTTCTAAAGCAATGGCTACTTCGTTTACTGCAGAAAGTTGAGGAACACCCACACCAGCAATAATTCTTGTTGTACAAATTGATCCAGGACCAATTCCTACTTTTACTGCATCTGCACCAGCTTCAACTAGGAATTTGGCAGCTTCAGCCGTTGCAATGTTTCCTGCAATTACATCAAGTTCAGGATATTTAACCTTAACTTCTTTTAGCTTTGCTACAAACGTTTTTGTATGTCCGTGTGCTGTATCAATTACAATTGCATCAACACCTGCATCAACTAAAGCATCAACACGCAATAAAGTATCGTGTGTAACACCAACAGCAGCAGCAACGCGCAAACGTCCAAATTTATCTTTACAAGAATTTGGATGCTCTTTTACTTTAATAATATCTCTATAGGTAATTAATCCTAATAATTTATTGTTTGCAGATACAACAGGCAATTTTTCAATTTTGTGTTGTTGTAAAATCTCTTCTGCTTGCTCTAAACTTGTACCTTCTGCCGTTGTAACAATACGTTCAGAAGTCATAACATCTTTTACCGCTTTTTCAACATCTTTTTCAAATCTTAAATCACGGTTGGTAATAATACCCTTTAATGTGCGGTTTTCATCAATTACCGGAATCCCACCAATTTTGTTTTCCTTCATTAAACGAAGGGCATCTCCAATTTTAGCATCTAATCCTAAAGTAATAGGGTCTAAAATCATACCACTTTCAGATCGCTTAACTTTACGAACTTCCAATGCCTGTTGTTCAATAGACATGTTTTTATGAATAACTCCAATACCACCTTGCTGTGCAATTGCAACGGCTAAAGCAGATTCTGTTACTGTATCCATTGCTGCGGATACAATAGGGGAGTTTAACGTAATGTTTTTAGTTAACCTTGTTTGAAGTTTAACTTCTCTTGGTAAAATTTCAGAATATCTTGGGACAAGTAAAACGTCATCATAGGTCAAACCTTCTTTGACATTGTTTATATCAGCTACAGGCATAGAATCGAATTTATTTCATTTATAAATTCCCGCAAAGTTAATAAAAATGAATTTGATAGCCGCCTTTATCGTTTTATTCTTAGTCTTTTATTAACATTTGAAGTTGAAAACGTACGAAATGACCTAATTTAAGACCTAAATGATCATCTCTTCAAGCAATATATGAGCTTAATTTATGTTAAATAGTTTTGAATAGTTAAGCATTATCTAGATATTTGTAAGAGACAGAAACTCAATGAAAAAATTATTGATCATATTCATTTTTGCTCTTAGCTCAACAAGTTATGGACAAACGACTAGTCAACAAAAGGACGATTCCTTATTGTTTATACAATTAACAGGAATTATAATTACTGATAGCTTATATCGTGTACCTTTTGCTAGAGTAGGTGATATGACAACTATGCGCGGTACAATAGCAGATTATTATGGCTATTTTGCTTTGGTTGTTCATCCTGGTGATACGATACAATTTTCATCATTAGGTTATGAAAAGAAAACCTATGTGGTGCCTGATTCAACAAAATCAAAATCAATTTCTTTAGTTCAACTAATGACTGCGGATACTATTGTAATGGACCCTGTAGATGTTTATCCATGGCCTTCTCGCGAGCAATTTGCAGATGCATTTGTTAATATGGATATTCCTGATGATGATTTGAAGAGAGCACAAAAACGACTTTCACCACAGGAAATGGCCTTTGTTGGTGCCTTATTAACGGCAGATGCAAGTACATCCTACAGTAATTATCGGGTGCAACAACAACAAGAGTTTTATACTAGAGGGCAATCTCCTGTGAATAATCTATTAAACCCTGCTGCCTGGAGTGAATTTATTCAGGGAATTGGTACTGGGCGTTATCAGCTTAGCCAATAAACTGTTCTATTTGGTCGTAAGAAGGAATATCCTGTAAGTAAGATATTGTGCCCTGTTCTGGATTAATTAATGCACAATAATGTTCCAATCCATTAGATAATATTAGTAATTGGGCTTTTAACACATTGGCATATTTTGCAATTTGATAAAAGGTGTCTTCTGTAATTTTAATTTTAGGTGCTTTACATTCTACAATTACTTGGCATTTGCTGTAAGCATCAAAAACAGCAATATCACATCTTTTATTCAATCCATTGTACACCACCTTATATTCTGACACCATCCTCCCTTCAGGGAAATTAAGTTGATCAATCAAGTAGAAAATGAAATTTTGTCTCACCCATTCTTCCGGAGTACATTTTAAATATTTTTTACGCAATCGATCCCAAATTTGATCTCCTTTGATTTGAATCTCGGCTTTTGGAAGGTTGAGGTCTGGAAACATATCTCAAAATTAAGTGAAAAAAACTTTCCAATAGTATTTTCTAATGGTTATTTATATCTTTGGAATCACGTTGAATTTGCTTTGATTTTCAACACTAAATGGAAAAAGTTAATGCATCTAAAAACGCTTGCACTCGTCAATTTTAAAAATTATACAGACGCCTCAATTGAATTGTCGGCGGATATTAATGTGTTTATTGGTGAAAATGGCGCAGGTAAAACGAATATCTTGGATGCAGTTCATTTTTTATCCTTTTGCCGTTCGTTTTTAAACCCAGTAGACAGACAATGTATTCGATTAAATGAAAAGTTTTTTCTGCTACAAGGCACTTATTTTAAAGATGACAAAGATATAGGCATAACTTGCTCAATTAAAGAAGGGCAGAAGAAAACCGTTAAACGCAATAAAAAGGAATACGAGAAATTGGCAGATCATATTGGCCGTTTTCCGGCTGTTGTTATTTCTCCTTATGATACCAATTTAATTATTGAAGGGAGCGAAACTCGACGAAAGTTTATTGATAGCATCATTTCTCAATTTGATAGAAATTATTTAGAGACACTAATTCGTTATAATAAAGTACTAAAACAACGTAATGCACTCTTAAAACAATTTCAAGAACTAAGAATCTTTGATGCTGAATCAATTGAGGTTTGGAATATTCAATTGATAAGCTTAGGAGAAGTCATACATAAAAAACGCAAGGATTTTTTGGTTGATTTTATTCCCATTTTTCAAAAGTTTTTTAATGTAATAGCCAACCACAAAGAGGAGATTGATATTTCATATAAATCTCAGTTAGAAGAAGAATCATTTGCTCAAGCATTGGAGAAAAGCACTAGAAAGGATAATGCAGTAGGTTATACAACTGTAGGAGTGCATAAAGATGATTTGGTTTTTTTAATACATGATCAACCAATCAAAAAATTTGGATCGCAAGGACAACAAAAATCATTTTTAATTGCTTTAAAGTTGGCACAGTTCGAAATTGTCAGTAATTTGTTAAATACAAAACCAATTTTATTGTTGGATGATGTTTTTGATAAGTTAGACCATGATCGCGTTTCACATTTGATGCAATTAATTTCGCAGCATATTTTTGGTCAAGTGTTTATTTCAGACACGGACAGAGATAGAATTGAAAAGGTGTTTAAAAACATTGATATTGACCGTAAATTATTTAATGTAAAGGGAGGACAAGTTGAAAAAGGGTAGAAATCATCAGGACGGAATTTCGATAAACGAAGCGTTAGACGGATATTTTAAAGCATTAGGTGTTGATGAAAAAATGCATGAAACACGCGTGTTGTCTCAATGGGGCAAGTTAATGGGAGATGCTGTTAATAAACGAACGGAGAAGAAGTATATTAAAAATAAAATTTTGTACTTGAATATAAACTCGGCGGTTATGCGAGACGAATTGCAGCATGACAAAGAAGCTATTATTGAAAAAATAAACACAGCTGCTGGTGTCGAGTTAATCAATGATATTTATTTAAGGTGATTCGTAAAAATGTAACGATAAATTTTTAACTTGTCAGTTTAAAAGAGAATACAAAGAAATTTTATTAAATCAGATTTTAAGATGAAAAAGACAATTTTAGGAGTAGGAATGATAATTGGACTTGCGTCTTGCGGAGGATTTACAGAAGAACAAGGTAAGGCTGCAGAGGCTATGTGTGATTGTATGGAAAGCGATCCTTATGGAGACTTCGATATTAATTTTTTCGAATGTGATGCGCAATTAAGAGGTAGTTATGGAACTGAAACTTTTGAGGAAGGTTCATGGGTTGAGGCATTGGAGGAAAAATGTCCAGATGTCGCTGAAAAAATGGAATAAACGAATGATTAATTCATAAAAAAGTCCTGACAATTTAATTGTCAGGACTTTTTTGTTTTAATGCTACAGTGTTTTTATTATAGAGTGATTTTTAATCCTCAATAACAATAGACTCAATTAAATCTCCTTCTCTAATATCATCTACAACGTCTACACCATCAATTACTTTTCCAAAGCAAGTGTGATTTCCATCTAAGTGTGAAGTGTTGTTACGGCTGTGACAAACAAAAAATTGAGATCCACCTGTATTTCTTCCAGCATGTGCCATAGATAATACTCCTCTGTCGTGATATTGTTTTTCAGCTGTTACTTCACAATCAATTGTGTAACCAGGTCCACCTGCACCAGTTCCGTTAGGGCATCCACCTTGAATTACAAAATCTGGAAGCACGCGGTGCCATGTAAGTCCGTTATAAAATCCTTCTTTTGCTAATTTCGCAACGTTTCCAGTTGCAATAGGCGTTTCGTCATATAGCTCCGCTACCATTACACCTTTATTTGTTGTTATTGTTGCCTTCATTATTAATAAATTTAATTCAATTGGTAAATTTCCTTTACTGCAAAGCTAATAAACTGTTTTGATCCTACCAAGGTTCAATTTAATTGAAGCGTAACTATAGATTAAATTAATATATTAGCCGTAACAAACTTTAAAGCTAAAACAATGAGTGATTTTGATGAGATATTAGAGACTGAAGAAGATCAAATTACAGGTGTAATTCCTGAATTAGTGAAAGTACTGGCTATCCTTAGTTACATTGGGCATGGTTTCTTAATTATCATAATGCTAATTGGTATGGCTTTTTTCGCATCAGCATCTAGTTCGAATTTAGGGGGGATAATGGGGGCTCAAATGAATGGGATGATCGGTGCCATTATTGTTATTTTTATCCTTTTTATTGGTTTGTCAATTATGTCAATAATTGGTGCTGTCAAAATGCAAAAAGGAAAGAAAATTGGTTTTGTTTTATTTGCAATAGGAAGCGGATTATTGGGAGTGGTTTTTCTGCTCAGTGGAGCAGAGCAGTTTATTAATTTGGTGTTAGGATTAATTATGATTGGGCTAGTTGTTGCGTTTGGAACTCAATTAAAATATTTGAAATAGAACTTGATTGAATTCAGCTATGACAAAATCGAGACGGGAGTTGGATAAAGAGCGTAAGGCAACAGAAAAAGCGCTTGCTTTGGTAAAGGCTTTGTCGATTGTTGCTTTTATTATTCACGGTCTTTTTTTATTGGGCGTGGGTTTGGTTTTTGTCTTGTTTTTCACTTCTTCAGGAAATGGCTATTTCCGTTCGTCAGAAAAAACGGTGTTAATTGTAGTGGCAGCAATCATTGGAGTTTTTTCTCTTTCTGCAATTAATGGAGTAATCTCAATGCGAAAAGGAAAAAAGAAAGGCTTTTTTTACTTCGCAACAGGTAGTTTAATATTGGCAGCAATTACATTTACAGCAGTTTATATTGCTTGGAGTCAGCAATCTCAGCTCTTGAATGTTTTTATAGGGGTAGTTCTTGTTTTTCTAGTTTTTGCCCTCGGTTCGCAACAAAAATATTTGAAATGAACTTAATTCTTTATAAAGATTAAAATTAATTAAATGTCAAACGAAGTTTTAGAGGATAGGAAAAAAGTGAAGAAGCGAGTGCCTGGATTGGTTAGTGTAACTGCAATTTTAAATTATCTTGTTTTAGGAATTATTTTGATTGGTGTATTGGTTAATTTTATTTTGATGTTAAACCAATACCTTTCAATAACTGGATCTGTTGGAAGAGGATTTACAGGAGCAGTTATTTCTTTTTTAGTAATTATAGGAATATTGGTGATGTCAATTTATGGTGCGGCCATAATGCACAAAGGCCGTAAAAAAGGATTTGTTTTTTACACTATAGGTATTGGATTGATAGTCTTTTTTATCTTATGGCTTACCGTTGTGCCTGCTTATGGCGCGGTTTCATCAGAGTTAATTTCAAATTTTGTCATTGCTGGAATTGCTTTTCTTTTCATTATTATTTTTGCAACGCAACTAAAACACTTAAATTAGATTTAGTAAAGAATCCTTAAACCATAATTATGAGCGCGCAAAACAAAAAATCAGGAGCTTTTAAAACCATGACTATTCTTAGTTATATAGGGAATGTTATTTGTGCTCTGCTTTGCATGGTACTGTTAATAGCTTGTGTTACGAACGGAACTAGTATGGAAAAATCAGGAATGTTTGATGGTTTGTTTGCAGGTTTGCTTGGAGTTTTTGCAATTATGAGTGCATTAGTTATTGTCATGTGTTGGTTATGCATTATTGGAATAACGAAAATGAAAAAAGGAATTCGGCGCGGGTTTATATTGTATCTAATCGGCAATGGATTATGGGTAATACTGTTGATTTATTCTGGGCGTGATGGCGGTTTGACTGCTTTGTTAGGGGCATTGGTTTCAATTGGTTTTATTGCATATTATGCTATGAAAATACCCAAATTGTCTAAATAACATAAACCAATATTACAACTACATGTTACGACAAATATTTTAATTAATATTGGTTTGTTGTGGAATCATATTCATTACTTTTGTACTATGATTCAAGATCAATTTTCTTTTAAAGAGTTTAGTTTTTCATCATCCATTATTAGAGATTTGGTGGAAAACAAACCAGTAATTGCGGAATTTTCACCTCAATTCTTTTCATTATCTCAGATAGCCGAACAAACGAAAGCAAAAACTTTCTCTATCGAGCAAAGGGAGATTTTAGTAGAGGCATTGGTAAGACAGAATGCAGGCATTCCATTGTCTGATTCAACTCAAGCTAATATTGACCAACTGAAAGATGAAAATACATATACGATAACAACAGGTCATCAGTTAAATTTATTAGCAGGGCCTTTATATTCAATTTATAAAGTTGCACAAGTAATTTCGCTAAGCCGTGCAATGAATGAACGAGATCCTTCCAATAATTATGTTCCTGTGTTTTGGATGGCGACAGAAGATCATGATTTTGAGGAAATTAATCACATTCATTTATTTGGCAATAAAATAGCTTGGGATAAAGAAGGGCAAGAAAGTAAAATTGTTGGAGAAATTGAGCCAACAGGAATAGAATCTTTTACAAGTCCAATAGAAGAAAAATTTAGTGATGAGACGTTAAAAGAGCTTTTAGCACAGTTCACTTCTATTTATAAAAATAGCAGTAATCTGGCAGAGGCAACAAGAAGTTTAATGAATAAACTTTTTGCAGACTATGGCCTGATTATAGTTGATGGTAATGATGCAGGATTAAAACATGCGTTCGTACCCGTTGCAGTTCGTGAAATTAATGAAGCATTTGTGTACAAGGCCGTTACTGATACAAATAAAAAATTAGAGGTAGCTGGTTATCATAATCAAGTCTTTGTGCGCGACTGTAATTTATTCTTTATTAATGAAAGTGGTGTGCGCCAACGAATTAGTAGGAATGGGGAGATTTTTCAAATTGATGAAAAAGAGTATTCGGAGGAAACATTGATTAATATGGTCAATGAAAACCCTGAACAGTTTTCACCTAATGCCTTATTAAGACCAGTTTATCAAGAGTTGATTTTACCAAACCTTGCCTATATTGGTGGTGGTGGTGAAATCGCCTACTGGTTACAATTAAATGAGGTGTTCAAAGCATTGGGGTTAACGTTTCCGTTGTTACGTGTGCGCGATTCAATCTTACTTTTGAAAGAGAAAGAAATGACTGAACTGGAGAATTTGAATCTTTCCGTACCAGATTTAAAACGTGACTTGCATGAGCTTGTAAAAGAAATCGCTTTAGAAGATGTTGAAATAGAGATCGAGCTAAAAGGCGAATTAAAGCAACTGAATGATATTAAAAATCAATTGGTTGAAAAAGCCGAGTCCATTAATAAAGGTTTGGTTGGAATGATAGCAGCAGAGTTCTCTAAAATGGAAAAATCAATTGAGAGAATTGAGTCTAAATTAATAAAAGCAGAAAAAGCCAAACACGAAGTAAAAGCCAATAAAATCAAAAAATTACAAGCCAAGATATATCCAAACGGTGGTTTTCAGGAACGATACGAAAATTTTATCCCGTATATTTTGAACGATAAGGACTTTATTTCAAAAATTGTCAATAATTTAACTGCGCAAGACCAACCTTTAATTCGTGTCTTAGAAATTTAAAAACCTATGAAAAAATTTGAACCGTCAGAATTAACGCTAAATCAAGCAGGCAAAATCTATCATTTAAATATCGCTGCTGAAGATGTTGCAGACACTGTTTTATTAGTAGGTGATCCTGATCGTGTAAAATTTGTTGGCACCTTTTTCGACTCCGTAAGGTTTGAAACTCAAAACCGTGAGTTTTGTACCCTTACAGGTACTTATAAAGGAAAAGAATTAACAGTAATGTCTACAGGAATAGGGACAGACAATATTGATATTGTATTAAATGAATTAGATGCCGTAGTTAATATAGACTTTGAATCTAGGACTGAAAATGCCGTACAAAAATCGTTAGACCTCATTCGTATAGGAACTTGTGGGGCTCTTCATGCAGATATAGAACCTGGTGCGCATGTCATTTCAAAATATGCAATTGGTTTAGACGGAATGGCACATTTTTATGAAATGCCCTATTCGCAGGATGAAAAAGATGCATTAACGAGCTTCTATGAAACGGTTAATTGGAGTTCAAAATTAAACCCTCCATATATTAAAAAAAGCAATGATCGACTTAGAAATTTGCTTAAAGAAGGGATGGAAGAAGGGATTACAACTACCGCAAATGGATTTTATGGTCCACAAGGAAGGGCAATTCGCATACCTTTAAGCTTACATGATTTCAAAGAAGATTTACGCCAATTTAAATGGCAAGATTCACGTGCTACAAACTTAGAAATGGAGACCTCAGGATTGTATGCTCTTGCAGATGCATTGGGGCATAACGCCGTTACGGTCTGCTTAGTTTTAGCAAATCGATATAGCAATAAATTTGAGCCAAATTACAAGGATAAAATGGCCAATTTAATTCAACTAGTACTCAATAGATTAACAAAATAGCGTTAAAAAGATTTTGCTAATCAACAGGTTATACCGCTTCTTCTAGCATACCTTTGCTTCGGTGAAATTTGTAGATCAAAATCAATATACCAAGATAACTTCGTTAATTCGTTTGGCGGAAGATCCTGATCCCAGGGTTTTTCATCACGTGAAAGATGAATTAGTGCGAATGGGTGACGGTGTAGTTCCAACGTGAGAACGTAGTTGGTGTAATCATGAAACGGATACGGATCACCGTGAACGTATTTTAGAGATTATTCGACAAATACAGGTTAACGAGATCAAGGCCGATTTAGAGAAGTGGCGTGGTTCTGCTAACCGTGATTTATTAAAAGGATCTTTAATTATAAGTAAATTTCAATTTCCTGATGTTGATTATGATGTGGTAGATGCGGAGCTTGAAAAGATCAAACAGATGGTTTGGCTAGAGATTAATGAAGAACAGACAGCATTTGAGATAGTTAAAATATTTAATCACGTGTTGTTTGATCTGTGCGGCTTTCAGTCAAGCGAAAATAACTTCTATACACCACAAAACTCGTTTATCAATACAGTTCTTGAATCTAAAAAAGGGAACCAACTGAGCCTTTCAATACTTTATTCAGTGATTGCGCAAAAATTACAAATTCCAATTTACGGAATTGATTTGCCAAATCATTTTGTGCTTGGTTTCATGGATGAATTTCAAACATTAAAGATGCTAGGTTTGGATCAAGATGAAAGAAATATCCTTTTCTACATTAATCCGTTTAGTAAAGGCCGCATTTTTGATCAAAACGAAATTCAAAATTACCTTCGTAGTTTAAACCTACCTTTAAAAGACAATTACTTTGAACCGTGTAGCAATTCTGAAATCTTAAAAAGAATGATTGGTAATTTGTCTTATGCTTATCAAAAAGTAGGGGAAACACAAAAAGTGAAAGACCTGCAAGAGATAAGTTTGATATTAGGTTAATCAAGTTTTTTAATGCCCCATTTAAATAAAAAAAGGACACTAACTTTCGTTAGTATCCTTTTTGCGACAATTATTAAATCTATAAGTAATAATTTAAGAGGTTAATGTTAATTGACTTCTCTCTAGTTATTACATCTCAAGTTGATTTATCCCTTAAAGAAATGTGCGTTAAATTTTAAACGGAGTATTTTATTGATTTATAGGTGGTTTTGTCTGATTGTTTGGCGTTTATTGTCGCGGAATAAAAATGGAGGATAGGCTGAAATCATAAAATGGCTCCAATTAGTAAAGATCAGAGCCATTTCTCATCAAACTATTTTATCTCCCAGGCTACAGATTGAAGAATGAGATCTTCTATTTGATGCTCGAGACACGTTATAGTTTTGTGTACAGTCGAAAATTCAAACTGAACAACATAAGCGTTTTCTTTTATCAACTCACTTTTTTGATACAAATAGAGCAGTTCTTTCAATTGTTCTATCGCTTTATTGATTTCAGATGCTTTGATAATTTCATTTAGTTTCGTTTGTGCTTGCTGTTTTGTCATAATTCTTATTTTAATTTTGAAACTTTCACACTACGAAAGATTGCAGATACAAGACATTTATTAAAAATACGATCCTGAAAGGATGGAGATTTTTTATAAATTGAATTTCAGTCTTGTTTCAAATGAGTGAGTGGTAACTTAGTTGAATAAATAAAATAATTGGACCAAGCAATATGAATTAATAAAAGTTGAATCCAATATGGATGACAGTACTATTTATCTAATTAAAACAAGTGATAATAAAAAAAGCACTACCTATAAAATAAGTAGTGCTTTTAGAGCGAGAGACGAGACTCGAACTCGCGACCCTCAGCTTGGAAGGCTGACGCTCTACCAACTGAGCTACTCTCGCATTTTGTCAGGATAAATCCTGGTTGGTAATATGAACAATTATTGTTCGGTGCAAAGATATATTTTTTATTGAAAATACAATCTATTTATGATTGAATTGCAAGCTTTTTTTTATTCGTTAGTTTTGTAGCCTATTAATAGATGCCTAATAAAAGGTGTAATTGTATGTTATGGAGAATTTTAGAGAGCTTTTAATAAAAACCTATCAACAAACCAATCAATTTGGAAAAATGCTCGGAATGGAGTTAACAAAGTTTGAAGAAGACGGAATCGCATATAAAATGGTAGTTAAGCCAGAACATTTGGCTACACCAACAACAGCTCATGGGGGATTAGTTGCAGGGTATATGGATGGAGTTTTAGGATTAGCGGCACTATATGTCTCATCTGAAAATTCAAACTTAGTTTCCACTGTTGAGTTTAAGATTAATTACATTTCTCCAGTAAGAATTGGAGATGTATTAATAGGAGAAGGAAAAGCGATCTCTAAAGGGAAAAGAATTATTGTTACGGAAGGAAAAATAACCCAAGAAAGTACAGGGAAACTAGTTGCAATTGCAACAGGCACATTTAATGCATATCCTTATCAAAAAGCAGGAATGAGTTTCTAGTAAAACCACATTAATAATTAGGGTGAAAAATTGCAATTACTTTTTATGAAACAGGGTGATGCATCACATAAAATATTTAACTTTGCAAAACATTAAAGCAGTAACAATGATCCAAATTTCGGAAAGAGTTAAAAACCTTGCAGAATCAGCTACAATAGCTATGGCTGCAAAAAGTAGAGAACTTAAATTGGCGGGAAAAGATATTATATCTTTGAGTCTTGGTGAGCCAGATTTTAATACCCCCGATTTTATTAAGGCAGCAGCCAAACAAGCTATCGACGACAATTTTTCAAAATATATGCCCGTACCAGGGTATTTGGATTTGCGCGAAGCAATTTCTGAAAAGTTTAAACGTGATAATAATCTGGACTATGCACCAGATCAAATTGTGGTTTCAACTGGGGCAAAACAGAGTCTAATTAATACGATTTTAAGTTTAGTTAATCCAGGAGATGAGGTGATTGTTCCTGCACCGTATTGGGTAACTTATGTGGAGCAAGTAAGAATGGCTGGTGGTGTACCTGTGATTATTGAGACTTCTATTGATAGTGATTTTAAAATTACGGGAGAACAATTAGCAAATGCGTTAACTGAAAAGTCGAAGCTAATGATTTTTAGTAACCCTTGTAATCCAACAGGTTCGGTTTATACGAAAGAAGAGTTAGAGGATGTTGCTAAAGTTGTTGCGGGTACAGAAAATTTCTATGTAATTTCTGATGAAATATATGAACACATTGTGTTCAACCAAAAAAATGTAAGCTTTGCTTCATTGCCTGGTGTTTATGATAAAACAATAACGGTTAATGGGGTTTCTAAAGCCTTTGCAATGACAGGGTGGCGCGTTGGTTATATCGGCGCCCCAAAAGCTATTGCAGCTGCGTGTGGAAAAATTCAAGGTCAATATACTTCAGGAACAGGATCTATAAGCCAACGTGCAACTAAAAGAGCCATGGAAACAGATCCTACCGAATTGCAATTCATGGTTGATGCATTTAAAAGTCGCCGTGACTTAGTGTTAAGACTATTGGGAGAAATTGATGGCGTAAAAATCAATGTGCCAGAAGGTGCGTTTTACGTTTTTCCTGATATTTCAAGCTTTTTTGGTAAATCTGTAAATGGCCGCACAATTAATAATGCTAGCGACATGTCTCTCTATTTATTAGATGAAGCGTTGGTAGCTTTAGTAACCGGAGAAGCATTTGGAGATCCTAATTGTATTCGCCTATCTTATGCAACTTCTGAAGAAATTTTGACAGAAGCTATTGCAAGGATTAAAAATGTACTAGATAAATTGAGCTAATGATTGATTTAAGAAATACGTTTGAAGCATTTGCCAACAAGAAAATTATTGTTGTTGGTGACGTGATGATTGATACTTATTTAAAAGGTTCTGTGAATCGTATTTCTCCAGAAGCTCCTGTGCCAATTGTGCAATTCAAATCGAGAGAACACCGTTTAGGTGGGGCAGCTAATGTGGCACTTAATATTAAAGCACTTGGTGCACAACCTTTCATTTGCTCCGTTATTGGTAAGGATGATGAAGGTAGTTTGTTTCAACGCTTAATAGCAGAAAGTAATTTAACCGATTGGGGCGTTTTAGCTAGTGATGATAGAGTAACGACGGTTAAAACAAGAGTAATTGGTAATAATCAACAATTGTTGCGTGTAGATAATGAGCGTACGGATCCAATAAATTCTTTAACTGAATTTGCATTGATCGAACGTGTCAAAAAAGTGGCGGAAAAGGAAAAGGTTGACGCCATTATTTTTGAGGATTATAATAAAGGAATACTAACTGAAAATGTGATTCATTCAATTATTGAATTTGCAAATGAAAATAATATAATCACCACTGTTGATCCTAAAAAGGAAAACTTTTTCGCCTATTCAAATGTTACTTTATTTAAACCGAACCTAAAGGAGTTTAAAGAAGGGATGGGTGCACAGTTTGAGATGGAAGAAAGAGAAGCATTTGTTGAAGCAGTAAAAGGATTACAAGAAAAAATATCACCTGAATATACTTTCATTACATTGTCCGAATATGGTGTGTATATGGGAGAGTCAGATGAACATCATTTTGTGCCAGCTCATGTACGCGTAATTGCAGATGTTTCAGGAGCAGGAGATACAGTGATTAGTGTGGCAACCTTGTGTCTTACATGTAATCTGTCGGCGAAATTAGTGGCAGAGATAGCCAATTTAGCAGGCGGTTTAGTTTGTGAAAAGATAGGGGTTACAACTGTTGATAAAGAACAGTTGATGAGTGAGGTTTTAGCATTATAGAAAAGAGTAAACCATTAATACGAAAAGTTTTGGGTACAAAAGTAAAGCCGTACAATAAGGCTAATGCCTCCAAGAAAGAAGAGGTAGAAGAAATGTTCGACAACATTTCAGGAAAATACGATTTTCTCAATCATTTTTTATCACTAGGTATTGATAAGTTATGGCGAAAAAAAGCCATCAAAATTCTAAAGGAATATCAGCCAAAGGTCATTATGGATATGGCTACTGGAACAGGTGATTTTGCAATTGAAGCTTTAAAGCTAAATCCAACTAGAGTAGTAGGAGTTGATCTTTCAAATGGAATGTTGGAAGTAGGACGCAAGAAAATGAAAAAGAAAGGTGTTGACCAAATCGTTGAAATGGTGCAAGGCGATTCTGAAAATTTAAGTTTTGAAGATGAAACTTTTGATGCCTATACTGTTGGTTTTGGCGTGAGAAACTTTCAAAACCTAGATTTAGGTTTGACAGAAATGCTCCGTGTGCTAAAGCAGGGCGGAGTAGGTGTTATTCTTGAATTTTCTAAACCTAAAAAATTTCCAGTTAAACAATATTTTAAATTTCATTCTAAATATATTATACCAACCATTGGTAAGGCTGTTTCTAAAGATAAGGCCGCCTATACTTATTTGCCTGAATCGGTAGAGGCTTTTCCAGAAGGACAAGCTTTTATGGATATAATGACAGATGTTGGGTATAAAAACGTCAAGTCAAAAATAGTTGGAGGTGGAATTGCAACAATTTATTACGGAATAAAATAAACCATGTAACTTTATCCGCCGTATGTTTTATAGTTGGAGGATAGATTTTGCGGAATAAACTTGAAAAAAATACGTTTTATAAATTGTGCAAGTGAAGATTAGATTAATTTGGGTAGTATTATTGCTGTTGTTTTCTCAAGGTTTGAGTGCGCAGCGCTATGGTAAAAACTATCCAGGTTTTGAACATAAAAAATTCCATTTTGGAACAGCTTTGGGAGGAACAAGTACTTCTTATAGGTATGTTTTAAAGACCAATTTCACCTCTTTTGATTCGGTTTATCAGATAAGTGTTAATTCAGGACCTGGTTTTGCTATTCATTTACCTTTGATATCTTGGAATGTTCATTCAACTTTTCATATAAGAACAATCCCTTCTTTGACATTTCATGATACCGAATTTTTATATTCATATTGGAGGGGGGGTGAGCGTAAAACAAGAACTACACGGACACAGCCAACTTTATTAAATTTCCCACTTCTTTTCAAAGCCAATACAAAAAGGATTAATAATTTCTCGGCCTACGCAATTACAGGTATATCTTACAGTTATGATTTGGCGAGTCAAGAAGATGTTGATCAGTCAATCAGTGATCCTATTGTAAAACTGAAAAAACATGATTTTGCATACCATGTAGGTGGTGGATTTGATTTCTTTTTACCTTATTTTAAATTTGGTATTGAAATTAAATTAACCAATGGTATTAAGAATCTATTGATTCAGGATGATACTTTCTACTCCGCTCCTTTGGAGAGTTTAAAGTCTCAAACTTGGTGGTTTTCCATTACCTTTGAGGGATAAATGATAAAAACAGTTGATTTAAGAATACCGTCTCACTTCATTAATAATGAGGATTATATTCATGCTCGAATTGTAGCAGAATTAGATATAAGAATTGATGATGTAAATCATTTAGAGTTACTAAAGCGCTCTATTGACGCCAGAAAGCGAACCATTCAATATAACTTGCGTTACGCGGTGTACATTGGAGAGGATTTTCAGGAAGCACCCGCAAGTTTTACTCCGCAAGATGTTTCTTCTGCACCTTCGGTTGCAATAATTGGTTCAGGGCCAGCAGGTTTATTTGCAGCTTTAAATGCAATTGAGAATAATTTAAAACCAATTATTTTTGAACGCGGTAAGGATGTGAGGGCGCGTCGAAGAGACTTGGCAAAGATTCATAAAGAACATGTAGTGGACGAGGATTCCAATTATTGTTTTGGAGAAGGAGGGGCAGGAACTTATTCTGACGGAAAATTATATACCCGTTCAAAGAAAAGAGGGAACTTAAAAAAAGTCCTAGAATGGTTTGTTCATTTCGGTGCCGATAAAACTATTCTTGTAGATGCGCATCCGCATATTGGTACTAATAAGTTGCCAAAGATAATTCAAGCCATGCGCGAAGAGATTATTAGATGCGGCGGAGAAGTTAGGTTTGAAGAAAAATTGACTGATATTAAAATTGAGGAGGGGCAAATAACCGCCTTGCAAATTAACAATAGCACTTGGCATAACTTTAATCGAGTAATCCTAGCTACTGGACATTCTGCTCGCGATATCTTTGAATTATTGCATCAACAAAATGTTGCAATGGAAGCAAAACCTTTTGCCATTGGTGTGAGAATAGAGCATGCACAAGATTTGATTGATGAAATTCAGTATCATGGTCAGTTGAGTGGAGAGGATCTGCCTCCAGCATCTTATTCTTTAGTTGCGCAGGTTGAAGGAATGGGGGTTTATTCTTTTTGTATGTGTCCGGGTGGCATTGTTGCACCATGTGCTACTCAACCAGCAGAGGTTGTTACAAATGGTTGGTCTCCTTCTAAACGTAATAATCCGTATGCAAATTCTGGAATTGTAGTACAGGTTGAACCAAAGGATTTACCAAATTATTCTCCAAACGATCCATTTGTAGCGCTTAATTTTCAGCGGATGGTTGAACACGATTGTTGGGTTGCAGCAGGAGAAACCCAAGCTGTTCCTGCACAGCGCTTAATGGATTTTATTAACGGAAAAGTTTCAAGTAATTTACCTGAAACATCTTATCAACCTGGCTTAGTTTCTGTTGATTTGAATAAAGTATTGCCAGACTTAGTGGCAAGAAGATTAAGAAAGGCCTTTTTAGAATTTGGAAAAAAAATGAATGGGTTCTTAACGAATGCAGCAGTTTTGCATGCGCCCGAATCACGTACATCATCCCCAGTGAAAATTCCAAGAGATAATGAATCGTTAGAGCATCCTTTTGTTGCCGGGCTTTATCCTTGTGGAGAAGGTGCGGGATATGCAGGCGGAATTATTTCTGCAGCAATTGATGGTATGCGTTGTATAGATGTAATTGCAGAACTATAACTCGTTTGTAAATAGCAAGTTATATTGCTGAGCTGATTTTTGTCATGTTTTCCTTCAGTATAATTGAATATAGTGATAGAATTAATCACCCACCACATGCCGTTTAATAAAAAAGAAAATCACAACGTAATTGAAATTCGTCCTAGATTTAGGTTGATAACAACTTATTCCATACCGCAAGTTGTAGACTTGTTAGAGGATTCTGTAAGAAAGGATGATACGGTGATCGGTAAAAAAGTGCATGACGTTTATTATTTAGATATTCCGCCTAGTGACCGGCATTACTGGTCGCCAGAACTTCGTGTTTCTTTAGAAGAGAATGAAGCGGGTGAGGGAACGTTTATTCGTTGTGTTGTTGGACCAAGACATAGTGTATGGCTGATGTTTGTTTTTATATATGGCTTTTTAGGTGTTTTATCATTGTTCGGTGGAATGTATGGGTTGGCTAAATGGAACTTAGGAAATGGTTCAGGTTGGTTGTGGTGTTTTCCAATTGCTTTCATTTTAATGTTGAGTGTTTATGTAACTGCAAAGTTAGGTCAGCGTACAGGGCGTGATCAAATGTTACATTTAATTAGCGTATTATATCATTCACTTGGCGACCATATTACAGAAAGAAAGTAACTTTTTTCCCTTTCATACATTATTGAATAGAAATTGTATCTTCACAGTTAAATTCATCTTGAATGAAAAAAGTATTTGTAGCACTTCTTTTTACAATCTTGCCAATACTAAATGGGTTTAGTTTAGACACCCTGTATACTAACCCTAATTATCCTCCAATTGTATATAGCAAAGCAGAGTATAAGTTTTATAGATATACAGCTAAGTATGTGCCTGATAATTTATTCCACTCCTTTAAAATTCTAGGATCAAATGATCCTTTTGTTATTGAGCGTTTCAAAAAAAGATCTGTTGAAGCGGTTATAAATAATGGAATTCATTATCCGAGTGCTCGTTTGCGTAAAGAATTTTGTTTGGAGGGTTATTCTGATTTTGTTTTAGGTTTTCATAAAATGGGAATTTATTACCCTAAAGCTATGGAAACATTCGTACTCCTTTCTTTTCATCAATATTTAAATCAAGAAAAAATTGAATGGTCGCGTAATAAAATGGCGGCTTTGAATGGAAATAAAAAATCAAACCGAGTTTGGAGAAAAAGAAAACGGAAAATATTTAAACACGGCGAAATTCGTGTAAAAGAATCCAAGAAGAAAAATAAGAAAAAGAAAAGCGAAACGGAATATCCGGATCAAACTCATTGGGGTGAATTTGAGTTAGAGTAGTGTTATTCTAAGTAAGCAATTTCATTTGCACCC
>CAKZPK010000174.1 GCA_937139035.1 uncultured Crocinitomix sp.
GAAAAGCCAACAAAAAAGGCTATGTTCATAATACTTGCAATTTCATAAAAACGATCACCTAGTATAAAAGAAAGAAGCCAAAGCAATATTCCTAACCCTATTTGCATTAAGAAACCGAGTAATAAAATAACAATCATTCTACGTAATGAACGTAAGAAAACGGCCACAGAAAAGCCTATTTTTTCGCCAGTAATATCTTCTCGCGCTTTTTCTGCAAAGTAGGAGTTTATTGGAGATAATAATACTAAAATGAAAAACTCAAAAACCATGAAAGAAATGAAACCAAAAAAGGTTTTTGAAGAAGAAACTAGCCAGCCAATTAGCCACCAATCCTCCATAAAAGAAACGCCATTACCCAAATAGCTACCTCCTGAAAAAAGAAGGTAAAACAATATGGCTAAGATGATTGCAGGAACAAAATAACCGTACAGTTTTTGTTGATGAACAAGTTTTAAGGCATAACTAAAACCATTGGTAAATGAGTTGATTGTTTTCATAGTTCATTTTCTATTAAAATTCCCATTTTTCCCATCTGGTAATCTCGCATGGCTTCCATAATTTCTGTTTGCGTATTCATTACAAATGGCCCATGTTTAGTAACCTCTTCGTTAATAGGTAGCCCCGCTAAAATTAAAAATGAAGCGTCTGTAGTAAACTCCAGTGAAATAGTTTCTCCTTGACTTTCGTAAACAGCAAGAGTTTCTTCATTAACCAATTCAATTTCATTTCTTTTATATGCTCCGCGAATTAAATAGCACATAGTGCTATAACCTGCAGGAATTTCAATTTCGCATTTACCACTTGCGGACGCATTTCCCCAAAGCACTAATAATTCACTTTGCGCAATTGAAGCAATCGTTTGATTTTTATAAGTGCCATTAACCAACTTTAAATTTACTTTCTGATCTTTCGATTGGATAATAGGCATGTCTGTAGTTCCTAAATGAAGATAGGAAGGGGCAATCATTTTTTTATTGGCAGGACTATTTATCCAGAGTTGGACAATTTCTTGTTTTCCACCTACGGATGCTATGTGCTCAGAAGGGCGTTCGCTATGAATAATTCCCATTCCGGCATGCATCCATTGCACTTCACCGCTTTTAGCTACTTGGCTATTTCCTCTGCTATCTCTATGGTGGATTTCTCCTTCAATTATAAAAGTGACAGGTGAAAAACCACGGTGAGGGTGAGGACCAACACCTTGTTGCAGTGGTTCACGTTTCTTGACTGCCTTAAATTTAGCATGATGCAAAAGTAAAAAAGGGTCAACTTGGTCAATTCCTTTGAGCGGTAAAGCTTGTTTTAATGGAAGTCCTCCCATGTCAATTGTTTCCGCAGGCAGTATATATTTAATTAATTTATTATTCATTTCAATTTTTGCCAACGCATTGTGTGTTTTTTGCGTTATTAATATAAAGATAGAAAAGATTGATTATTATCCCTACAAGCACAACCAAAGGTTGTCCGCTGTGATCAATTTCGAATCGATTTAAGCCCGCCTGTACGATAAATAAAAAGTGAATGACAAGAAGAAGTTGTGTATTAGTGTTGTTGGTGCCGTTTTTTTTAACAAACTGCGGAGAAAAGATTTCGGAATGTGAAATTTGTGGCAAATTTGAGGTGGTTAATTTTTCTAAAAATGAATTGAATTCCACTGGTAATGATGCTGTTTCGATCAGAAGGAATTTAAGTTTGAACGAATTTGATGGGGAGGATTATTATACCATTTGGTCATGGGACGAGAAAAAGCCCGATTCCTCTTGGACCGAAAACATGCAAAAGGATCTTGAGATCATAAAAAGCAGTTTATCTATTGCGGAAGATGGAACATGGTCTTGGTCATTAATTGCAGAAGAAACATTTCAAAGTAGTCCTTATTTTGGAAATGCAAAATATCGAGTTAATAAAGAGTATAACGAAACAGGTAAATGGACCTATTTGAATCCTTGTCAACAATATATTGGATTGGAATTGGAGAAAACAGTTTTAAATAATGAGGTGGTAATGTTGGACCATGAGAATCCCAATCAAATTCTCGAAAAATGGCCCCTTTCAACTCAAGAAAAAGTGAGTACCACAAAAACTAACAGACAATTTCATGTTACCAGGTCTGATGATTTAGAAAATCATTTAACATTAGAGTCGGTTGAAGAAAACAAAACAGTGAATTTAGAAACCATCTGTGATGCTTCGTACGGATTAACGCAAGGGAATATAATGCTAACGCTCACAGAACAAAAGGAACAAGGGAAGTTAGCATCAAAAATGAGATGATTTTCTATCCTTAAAACAACTGAAGGAGTAATTACAGAGAATTGTTTCACCGTTAATATCCTGTTGAAAACTCCTTGTATGAGTGCCAAAATAAAAGGCTATCTTAGATAGCTCATATTTTACACGAATAATTCGCTTGAATGTACATCATATTTGATACTGAAACTACAGGATTACCTAAGAATTGGAACGCACCATACACGGACACAGATAACTGGCCGAGGTGTATTCAAATTGCATGGCAACTGCATGATGAATTGGGTGAATTAATTGAACACAGAGATTATCTTGTTAAACCTGAAGGATTTAATATTCCTTATGATGCGGAGAGAATTCACGGAATATCTACTGAATTGGCAGCTGAGCAAGGTGTCCCTCTAAGCCAAGTTTTAGAAGAGTTTAATGAAGCTTTAGGCAAAGCTAAATTTGTTGTTGGTCAAAACGTAGGGTTTGATAATAATATTATGGGGTGTGAGTTTCACCGATTTGGG
>CAKZPK010000175.1 GCA_937139035.1 uncultured Crocinitomix sp.
CATTAGAATTTGGTAAAATATGCCCGTTCTAAAGGAGTGTAGGAATATTTCTCATCAAGATAGTGTTCCACTATGGTATGATAGTTATAGCGTGCACGATTCCATTTATTGCGTAAATTGTAAGAAATAGTTAGAATTCAATGTGGGTATTTAGATCATTACTTAAAATATTGGAATAAAAATGAATTTTGACAATGCCATCTGGGATGACGGCGAGTGGGTTAGTTGGGACGAAATAAATCAACAAATACAATATAAAGAATGGCGAGCAAAATACCCAAAAGGCGATGTCTCATTAATCCCTATTTTTGAGCAGATGATAATTACTGCTCAAGAGTACTTTCAATCCACAGGAAATCACTTACAAGTGTACGGCGTTATTGGGGAACTCTTTGCTGCTATTACACATGGCATTAAACTTCATAAAGTATCTGCTCAAGGTTCTGATGGACGCATGAAAGACGATTTCATTGAAGTTAAGACCTTAGCCCCTTTCAGCACTACAAATACTACAAGTGTCAAAATGACTGGCAATTTCAATAAGTTACTCATTGTAAACATCAATAACGACTTTGAAATTAGTGAGAAACTAATTGATCGCGCTAAGTTGCCAAATAAACAGACAGGTATTTTAAAGGTTAAATGGAGTGACTATTGATAAACCTGAACGGGTGCTTCTGGCCGATAGCAGACTCTCAAAGTGGGCTATTCAATAAGGGTATAAGAAACTAATTACATCAATTTACAAAATTCAAAGATTTTGGATTTTACTATTGATTGGCGTAACATGATAAGTAGTACTGTTTATGACGGTTTTTTACTAAAAGACGGACAATTTGACACCGCTGGCTTTGTTGAATCCTTTTTAATATATGAAACAATCTTAATTTCTAATCCGGCAACTTTTCTTAGAGTAGCAGAATCTATTGAATATCAGGCTTTGTGTGGCTTACTAGAAGAAGGGAGATTTATTGTTGAGTGCGGTGGCCCAACTGCTCAAGTTACATGCGATTATCTCAATCCAGGTGTGTTTACTGACCAACCTTTAAAGCTCCCCTTAAGGTATGCATTAGAGACAATTTTTGTGAACCCAGAATTAGAAGGGAACCTATCAGTAGAAGATAGGCTTATGAGCACTTTGTTAGAAAAATTGAAAAAGCTATGCAATACAGAGCTTCTGGGATTCCTTTATCAATTGTCACCGAAGAGCATTGGATACATGAATCTGGACTTTAATTAACAAAATCGTGCCAATTTATGTGTATTACAATTTAAGGATGAGCAGAGAACATTAAATGAGTACTTCACTATTTCCGACACATAAACATTCTCTTGAATTTTGGGAATACCTTGGAAGAACTATTGCGACGTATGGGTTTCTTGAGGAGGTCTTAGACAAAGCAATTTTTGCATTCACTGCAACACGAGAATATAACCCCAATGAAATTGAGGAAGTATATAAAACATGGTTTGCTACTTTGGAACGAGCTTTGACAGGTCAACTTTGTAACTTAGCTGAGAAATGCGGGAGGGTTGTGAAAGATAATCCGAAAGCAACAAATGAATCGGTTGATGAGCTTGTGGATCAGGTACGTGAGGCAGCTGCAATACGCAATGTATTGTGCCATGGGTCATGGAGAGCGCCAGATACTGAAGGTAAATCAAGACCATTATACGTGAATAGACAGTTGGAGGTTTTTGAGACAGATATTGATATAGATTTTCTAAATCAAGTTCAGTCTCATGTTGCTGAGCTTGCATGTGTAATAATCCAGAGCGTTAAACAAATGGGCTACCAGTTCACAGGCACAAAAGGTGAAATGAAAAACATAGTATAAGTAATTGAACAAAACATGTTGTGTCTCAACGTCCGCTATTGGCCGATTGTAAATATTTCCTATTAATCATACAAACAACGAACTAAGAGGTTCGAAGCCCTAAAGGATTCGCAAACTTCTTACTTTTACAATGAGTAAATTTTACCCAATTTATAAGGCACTATGTAAGGCAAAGCTTGGCTTACATCGCTGAGCCATAAAAACACACCATCTAAGTCATTATTTTTAAAAGATTTTTTACTAAAATTATGGCGGAGAGGAAGGGATTCGAACCCTCGATACCCGTGAAGGTATACTCCCTTAGCAGGGGAGCGCTTTCGACCACTCAGCCACCTCTCCGCCGCAGATATATACCTTTAAGGTCAATAACTTAGGCCGAAACCACTACAGTTATCTTTAGTAACCTCTCTTGCAGAATCACAATTATTGCACAATGAGGTGACCATAATGGCAAGCTTTAGGAAGAGAAAAGATAAATGGCAGGTACAAATACGACGCAAAGGGTTTAATTCAATAAGCAGGTGCTTTCTTTATAGGAAAGATGCAGAAACGTGGGCAAGGACAACCGAAAGAGAACTAGACAAAGGTAATATCTTAATTGACCGATCAATCTTAACGACCACTACCCTAGCTGACCTTATGATGCGATACCGTGATACCATCACCGTGAATAAACGCAGATGTAAAGTTGAAACGTATTGTATTAATGCTTTTCTCCGCCATAAGTGTTCAAAGCAACTACTTTCCAAAGTAACATCCAAGACTTTCGCTGATCATAGAGACACACGATTGAAGGAAGTTACTCCCTCCACGGTACATAGAGAGTTCACAATCTACAAACACGCCTTTCAAC
>CAKZPK010000176.1 GCA_937139035.1 uncultured Crocinitomix sp.
CTTCAATTAACAATTCTTTTGTTGATCGAAGTTCAAGAATTGTGTAAGAAACTTGTTTCTCATCCTCTCCTTCTTGCGTAAATACCTCTGCGATATTGCTGCTTGTCCAAATTAATTTGCCTCCTCGTTGGCGCATTGCTTGTTGATCATTATGCCATTCGTCACTTGCACGAATTAAAGAATATATTGTTCTCCCTTTTAAGCTGTATGTTCTGTTTGCAGCACGTTGGGCTAATAAATAATCAATAACCTCTGCAATTTTTTCGTAATCAAACATTCCTGAATTGACAAAAAATAAAATTGCTCCTTCGCAAAAGTCTTCATCTGCAAAATCAATTCTACCCAATCGTGATCGAAGAATGAAGTTTGCTAACCTTTCATCTCCACCTTTACCAACAACTTGCGCCCATCTTAATGCTTCTGTAACGGTTAAGTTAGCTGGAGCATTGCCAAAAGCATGTGCTGTTTTTTTTGTCATGTTAATTGGCATGTGGTTTAATTTTCGAATACTAATTCCAACACCAATAGCTGTTAACCAGTTGCGTTGTGCTGCATTTCCAGCTTCAAGCCAAACAGAATCTAGAAATTGAGGAACAGGATATGCGCAAAATAAGTGACGCAATAATGAAGAGAATTGTTTGTGTGGATTATGCGAAGTTTTTTGCCATGTTTCAATTTCACGAATGAATTTGTTATGGTTTTCCGTAATGTGTCCGAGTCCAATTATACAGGCATCATTGTCTAGCAACTTTTTGCAATTTTTTTGATCCAAATGCAATAGTAATTGCGTGAAAATTGCCCGCTTTTTGGCATCTTTCTTTTCTCTGTATCGAAAATATCCACTAAAAATTTCGTCATTTACAGTGTCTATCCATGAAGCATCTTTGTTAGATTGGTCTGCAAGTCCGCGAATTTTCTTTTCGAAAGAAGCACCTTTTAAATTAGATTTTTTGAGCGATTCGTTAATCGCAATTTCCCAATTGGCAATTCTTTCAGCATTATTTTTTCTGTCCTCGTGAGTTATATGTTTTCCTTTTCGTGCCATTTTTCCATGTTTTAATTGGACTACTTTTTATCGGTAGCCATCAAGATGAAAAGAGCAAAGCCAAAGGATTTATCTAACCCTTTTTACGCTTCAATCCTATCTGTTCTTTATCCAATGTTTTTGCTCTTTTCTCTTGTTTTAAAAATTTGCTCATTTGCTATTGCCATTTAAATAATCAGTTCAACTTAGTCTTTACACATGCGTACAATGCGCGGTGTAAATTTTCCTTCCACCTTCACCAAATCGGTTTGATTGGCCATGACTTGATCTATGTCTTTGTAGGCAAAAGGTGCTTCGTCTAATCCGCCACCAATTAAAGTGACTTTAGCTTTTTTCAATTCTTTGCGCAATTCAGACCCTGTATAGGATGCCTTTGCTTTTGAACGTGAAAACTTTCTTCCTGCACCGTGTGAAGCCGAGTTTAATGATCCCGCATTTCCTAAGCCAGAAACAATGTAGCCACTAGTGGCCATTGACCCTGGGATTATTCCAAGTTCGCCTAATTTTGCTGGCGTTGCACCTTTGCGGTGTACAATTAATTCTTCTCCATCTGGCTGCATCTCTTTCCATGCAAAGTTGTGGTGGTTTTCAACCTTAACAAGTGGTTTTAACCCAATTGCTTTGGCTAATTTTTTATGTATCACATCATGACAAGCTTTGGCGTAATCGCCAGCTAAATTCATTGATAACCAATATTCTTGGCCCTCTGCAGTGTTCATGTCTAGCCATGCTAAATGTTGTGCTCCTCTTGGTAATCGGCACACGTCCATTGCAACTGTTTTGTAATAGTTGGCAATTGTTGCGCCGAGTCCTCTTGAACCAGAATGAGAAACAAGTCCCAAATAAGTTCCAGCAGGAACGCCCATTGCATTACCGCGTTTTACTTCAATTTCACCAAATTCAACAAAGTGGTTTCCTCCTCCAGATGTGCCAATTTGACTAATGGCTTTTCCGCGTAAGGTTCTGAGCAATTCTGTTTCTTGAAATTCAGGTCGTTCTAAAATTTCGTGCTCCGTAAAACCTTCGCGTGTTTTTACCAATCCAAAATGAGTTTCATCTTGCAGGGCGGTTTTCAATTTGTGCGGCTGTTTTTTAAATATTTCAGGTGACATATCAAAAATAGTGAGTGCCATTCTGCAGCCAATATCTAACCCTACTGCATAGGGAATTACTTCATTTTTGGTAGCTAGTACACCTCCAATTGGTAGGCCGTAACCTACATGTGCATCAGGCATCATTGCGCCTTTTTTTGCTATTGGAATGCTCATAGCTAAATCCATTTGGTGGATAGCATTTTGCGAAATAAACTTTTTGCCAAATACGGAGTAAGGTTTTGCTTCTGGCTTTAATTTGTATGCTGTGAATTCTTCTTTTTCCACAATTTCCATAAATTCTTCGGCCAATGGAGCTAAAAACTCGTGATCTGCGTATTTTTCAGGCTTTGCTAGAACGTTTTCCAGCAATTCAATTTTCTCTGTTTTTTTTAAATATTTGTAATGAGTCGCCATTATGTTAATGGCTAAACTTTTTCCTTTGTCTGAATAGAATCCTAGTTTTCTAAGATCTTTTCCTCTTAATTTTTGTTTGCCCATTTTGGTTCTTTTATTAATTCGTTTAGTGAGGTGTGCTTAAATTTTCCAAGCGACATTCTCGTTTTTCTTCTGTCTTTGATTGTATCGTCAATTTCCCATCTGCTACTACTGCCGTAGCGCGTAGTGTAAGAAATTCCGTACCACCCTTTTTTAATCAATTGCTGGTCAATTAAGTCCAACCGTTCAATAATCTGCGGATCAATTATTTTAGAATGTGTAGTATACGCTCGTTTAAATTTTATTTTGTGCGCATGTTTCGGAATTCTAACGTAATATCTCCTCCGTGTTTTTTTATTCTCTTTGAAAAAGAATGCGGTACAATACCGTTTGGCTTTTTCAGATAGTTTGCTGTAGGATTTGTGGCTTAAAGTTGGAATTCCTCGATAAATCAAATGTTTTGATTCTGCTGTGTTCCATCTTTTTTGTGCCTGTTCCTTCGTTCTGCCCCAATAGCTTCGATTCAATTTTTGAGCTATTTCTTCAATCTCTGGTTTGCATTTGTAACGTTCAAGTTGTGGCATCAACGTTAGTTCTATATACCATCCATGTCGAATAGGTTTTTCTAATTTTTTATAACCTAAATCTTTCAGTTTTCGGCAGAGACTCCAGCTTTCTTTCAATAAGCTTCTAACTTCCTTTTTCCTATGTTCTTTTATTGATGCAGGTTTCATCTTCTAATTTTATAATTCATGACTGAATGGTTTAAAGCATTCAGAATTTAAAGAAGGTGATCGGAATTTTCCAGTTGAGCCTATCCGCAGAGAGGCTGAAAGAATTATTAAATTGATTTTGAACTTGAAAACACAAGCAGAATCAAATAACTATCTATACGAAAATGAATTTTGACGGATGAAGAGCCTATAATCAACCCAATTGAATAAACAGAAAAAAATGACTCTAAAACCGTATTCTCGTTTTCCATAAACGAAAAATCCCGATCACTTGGACCGGGATTTGAATATATTCTAAAGTCTAAACTAGCCGTTTAGCTTTTCCCGATCGCTTGGTTGATATGTTTTATAAAATTTAACATAGGCAGGCTCGTTTTGAGAATTAATATTTGTGAAAATCTCTGGAGCGTCTAATGCGCTGCAAATATACATCCGAATATTTTTAATTTCCAAATAAATATTTCATCTTTTTTAGATTTTTAATCCCCTATACGTAGTATAGGAAACAATGAAATTTTTTTTAATTCAATTTATTTGGCCGAATATTGTTGATGTAAGTGCTTAAAATTTTGGATAAAAGCACTAATTTTTTGTATGTGATAGTAAAAAATTGTAGCGTTGCTTATCAGTCAATTACTTTTTACGTGTTATGAGGTTTGTTTGTGTTTAAAATAACCCATTCTAGGAGGAAATTTCTGTATAAGTTGAAACGAAATTTTTCGATTATAGTGGTGGACTATACAAGGCTTAGATTTATACGATTTTTTTGATCGAAAAAGCATTGCGCAATTGCTTTGCGTATTGGGACAAAACTCGTTAATTAGGTGTAATAATAGGGTAGATTTATGAATGAAATTTTATCTTAGCAGCAATATATAATCCTAACTATGTATAACAATCAAACCTTAGATCCTATTGCTGAAGAATACAAGTTATATTCTGCCACTTCTATTCGTATTGCAACGTTTTTAGGAACACCTATTGCAGCAGGAATTTTGATCCGAAAAAACTATGTAATGTTGGGTGATGAGGACAAGGGGAAAAATGCTTTGATTATTTCCATTATTGCAACATTAGGCTTGTTTGTGATCTTGTATTTTATCCCAGAATCTATGATGGATCGCATCCCTAATATTGCAATTCCATTGGTATACATGGCAATTGTGCATTATTATGTTCAAACCACGCTTGATGCTGCATTAAAAAAACATGAAGTAAATGGAGGGGGATTTTATTCTGGATGGCGGGCTGCGGGAATTGGGCTAGCAGTGTCGGCTATATTGGTGCCAGCAATTTTGCTTTATGCATATTATGGTCCGCAAGATTTTGATACGGAAGCTTATGATAAAGGGATTGAACAATTCCAAAAAAATGAAGAGGAGGCATTGGTGGTCTACGATATGGCGGAAGATTTATCCGCAGTTGATTTTATTAGAGAAACTGGAATTCCGCTTTGGAAAGAGAATGTAGAAATTACCAAAGAATTGGACAAGATTGAAGGACTATATCCAGAATTCATTGAACAAAATAGGATCTTACGAGATTATAGTGAAATTCGTGTGGAATCCTATGAACTTTTGGAAAAAGCAATTTTAGAGCAAACTGATAAATACAATCGTCGACTGGAATTGCTTTATTCAAAAATTGATGCAACATTAGCAGACTTATAGGTTCATTTTTTAACTATCAATAAATAGATTGTTTTGTAATTAATTCACGAATTGTTAAAGTGCTTTAATCGGGTTCCTATTTCTAGTGCTTTCTATCATTATATTTCGGTTTCTTGCTGAATATAAATGAATCGATTCTTAACTTAATTTTCCGTGGTGACCTAAGTAGTTGTTAGTCAGTAGTTAGGGCGGATTCTTGACTCAGAGTTTAGATTTGTGGTTATGTACTGGTATACAATAGTTTGGGTGGTTGTTTGTGCCTGGTTTCAATAAAATTTCATTTTTTTTTGTGATTTAGGCAACTCAATAAAAATATTTGTAGTCTTAGGACAAACAATCTACCCTTAAAATGAAATTTTTTAAAACGCTTTTATTGGCTTTCGGACTATCAGCAGTTGGTTCTTATGCCCAAGACATTGTTGTTGAGGATCTTCCTGTAGCAACTATTAGTGACGTTTATTATGTAAC
>CAKZPK010000177.1 GCA_937139035.1 uncultured Crocinitomix sp.
AACGTTTATGGTTATTCAATTCCAGGAGTTCCAGGAGTTATCATTGGGTTCAATGAACATATATCTTGGGGTCTCACCAATGGATCTACAGATGTGCGTGACTATTATAAACTGGAGTTACGTGAGGATTATTCAGAATACAAAATTGATAATGAGTGGAATAAAACTGATTTAACGGTTGAAGAAATACAGATTAAAAATCAAGATCCTTTCTATGACACTATTTTTTATACGCAGCATGGTCCAATAATGATGGATAATAATTTTAATATGGATAAGCGAATATTAAACTATTCAATGAAATGGTCTTTACACGAACCTTCCAATGAGTTTCTAACCTTTATTAAGCTGAACCGCGCAAAAGATTATGATGAATTTAAGGATGCTATAAAATATTATCAATCACCAGTCCAAAATTTTGCTTATGCAGATGTTGAAGGAAACATAGCATTACATCTTCAAGGGGATGTGGATAAGAAAACATGGAATGGACAAGGTAAATTTATCTTGGATGGGACGAAATCAGAACATATTGCAGTAGAGAATTTAACTAAAGATTTGCCATCTGTTTTAAATCCTGAAGCCGGTTTTGTATGTTCAGCTAATAACAACCCATTTAAAGATCTAGATTCTTTCTATGTAAATGGGCACTTTGACGAGGTTAGATCAAACAAAATAAACGCCATTCTCAGTGATATAACGGAGGGGGACTTGGAGCAAATGAAAACGATACAATTAAATAATACAAATCGTTTCGCAGAAATAGCACTCCCCATTTTGATCTCTTTTGTTGAGAAAAGTGAATCGGATTTGGTTACAGAATTAAAGGATTGGGATTTTACCTATAATCAAAGTAGTATTATGGCGTTGATATTTGAACAATGGTGGAAATTAATTGAATTGAATACTTGGGATGAACTTCATAGGATTGATTTTTTTCGAAGGAATCCAGATGATTTAGTTCTTTTGGAATTAATAAAAGAAGAGCCAAACAATTTGTTTTTTGATATGCTTTCAACAGAAAAAAGAGAAGATGCTTCTGATATAGTGATTAGGTCTCTAGTTGGTGTCGCTTCTGAGCATTTTGGTAAAAAAATGATTGAATGGGGAGATACCAATAAACTTGAATTAAACCATCTGCTGGCGTTAGAACCTCTTAGTATTAGAGAACTTAAATCGTCTGGACATCCGCACGCAATAAATGCATTACGTAAGAATTGGGGGCCATCTCTTCGGTTCATTGTTGAAATGAGTGAAAGACCCAGGGCTTACGGCATCTACTCAGGAGGCCAGTCTGGAAATTCAGGATCAGGTGAATACGATAGTTTTGTTGATGATTGGTCAAAAGGTGAATATTATGAGTTGAAATTATATTTAAATTATTTAGAAGCGAAAAATGAAGCGAAGTATACATGGTCATTCTAGAAATATGAAAATTATTTTAACTATATTAATTGTGTCAGTATGTTCTATAATTATTGAATCTATAGCCATTATACCGTGGTGGAGCTATTTAATAATTGTCTTTGTGATAGGGGTTTGTTTGCCCTTGAATAGATGGCGGGTACCGTCGTTTTTATCTGGTTTTACATCTGGTTTTTTGATATGGACAATGTCAACAGTGTTTTTTGAAATATATTTCAAGGGAGAGATAATGTCAACGACAGCAGAAATTTTTGGATTACCATACATTATTTTATTGTTCTCAATTGGAATAATTGGAGGATTACTTTCAGGTCTAGCTCTTTATTCAGGAACAATATTACGAAATGGAAAGAAAAAACGGGAAATAAGTTGACTATAAATTTGAAAAATTGTTTAGTAGGAGATGTTCTCTTTTATAGTTAAAGGCGAAATAGAAAATCTTTTAATTCTTTTTCATCTAAATTATAAGACAGTTATTTCTTGATCAATATTCCTTCAATATTTTTTAATTATATATAAGGAGTAGTTTTTTGATAAACTTTAGAAGGAATGTGATAACTGGATCATTTCCATTTATTATATCAGGAATTATGCCTCTACGTGCAGAAAATTCACTAACCATAGTTTTATCGGTGTTTCTTGGTAGGTTTAGGTTAAGTTGTGTATGATTAAGTTGCAAGTATACATTACCCCTGTTTCTTCTTCTTCTATTTTCGCCATATTATGATATTTGATTAAGGAGGTAACTTGGGCAGTGGTTGAAAGATATCTACCATCAGTCAACACAATTACTTGTCCATTATATTCGTTTATTTTTGGTTGGATTGCAGAAGACAAGGTCTTGTAACTGTCATTTGATGGGGCTTCATAATAGGTATACTTTTTTTGCAATATATTCCAACAAATATGAACCACAATATGGATCACCACCAGAATTACCTCTTAAGTCTATAATGAGGTGTTCAACTTTTTTGGTTACTAAGATGCTAAAACTTTTATCCAAGAAGGTTTTATACATGTCAAATCTATCCTAATAGTAGCCGAGTCTTAATTGTATATAAAGCTGTATTTGATTCTTTAAGAATGTTGAGACAAAGTAATTCTTCACAAATTGATTCGAAAGAAGAGTCTGTAGACCGCAATTTTCCCCCTAAAAGAATCAGGTGAAATCTTTTTGGATTTGATCTACGTTATGACCATTTATTGAAATGATTTCAGTTCCTGATGGCAATTTTAAATATTCATTGTTAACAATGAGTAATCTACTAAATTCACTGATAGTGGGAAATAAAACTAATAAGGGATTTGTTGATAATATCTTTATTAAAGGGGGAGGTGGTGATTATTTAATTATAAATTCAAGTGAGAAGTGAGAAGATTTGGAAGAATATTCTTTTGATAATTAATTAGCAATAAATTCTCCCACTGGTACGCATTTGTAATGCATGTCTATTTCATATAATCCCTTTCAGCTGCGCTTTAGTAATTGGAATTGCAACAAAAAACTGGACAAAAAGAAAAGAGCCTATGCTATTAATTTTTGTTTATTTAGTGCTTGGTCTGAAGTGCAAAAAAAAACTCTAACAATCAGTTGGTTGCAAATGATTTTGAAGTTGAATATGTTGATAAATTAAGGATTATTTAACGGGTTTATTGCGATTGAAGCTTTATCTTGAAAAAAGATTCAAAAACTATGCGTACAAAATTTGAACGAAATCCAGATTTATTGACCCTTCCAATAGAGTTGGCAAAATTTCATAGAAACTGCCGAGATGAAACCAACGTTCTGGTACTATGTTCGATATAAATGTTTTAGGGTATCATTCACCACATAAGGTTGGTGGTTATATCAGTCCAGTAGCAAATGATGCTTTGGCGGACGGCAGAGCACAAAGTACCTCTAACTAGTTGCGAAGCCAATAACACCTGATTATAGGCGAGTTTCTATTGTGTATGTCAACAGAATTCGAGCATCAGATATTATAAGGTGAAAATTTATGAGTTATTTAAAGAGTGTTTTATTATATATAGTTTTAATAAGTTCAATAGGCTATTCGCAAAGCTATGAATCAATTTATGACGGTAATTTTTTGGATACAGTTAAAACTAAGGTGATGGAAGGTTTGCGATATACGTTTTATTCTGACTCCACGTTCGTAACATCTAGAATTGATGTTTTTGATAAATCTTATATCGAATTCGGACACTTAAAGGCGGATATGATTGGTAGCTATAGTCTTTCGAAAGATTCGATTTTTCTTTATCCCAATTTGAGTCAAGAATATACTCTTGATTCATTTGAAATAAAATTAACGTTTAATAAGCATAATAGTGAAGAACTGTCTCTTTTGGGACAGATTGCATTGTACGATAATCAAATTGGATTTAATGTATTACGAGCGTTAGAGATAGATGATTTTATCTTTTTACCCAATGAAGTTGACAAATTCCAAATGATTTTTGAAAAAAATGTTTCAAAAATTAGGTTTATTATTCCTTCTATTTCAAATCATATTTTTGAAATAGAAGTTACACCAAATTTAGAAAGCATATTATTTACTGGAAATGTTTTCAAATTAGCCCCTTATAGTTCTGAGTCTTCCTATTTGATATCTGAAATTTTTAATTGATATAATTTATAATAAAAAGTTAGTATTTGTTTCACCATTTATACAGGGGCCCACGGAGTTTCTCCCTGCGCTCTATCTCATAACCTACACTATGTAAATGACAAAACTTTGATGAAAGGTATTGAAGCATTTAGCGTTCTCAAATGAAAACGAGCAAGTTTGTAACACTAAAGCAAAAAAGGCCTTCAAAATGAGGACCTTTTTTGTTGAAAAACGAATGAATCCAGAAGAGACGAGAGGAAACTTTACTTTGTGAAGCTAATTGGGGATGACTTTAACCCGAAACCAGTCACAC
>CAKZPK010000178.1 GCA_937139035.1 uncultured Crocinitomix sp.
GTAATCTATATCTGCTCTAAAAGTATGTAAAGGTGTTCTACCTTCTTTGTACATTTCAGATCTAGCCATCTCAGCGCCATTTAAACGACCGCTAATTTTGATTTTGATACCTTCAGCACCCATTCTCATAGTTGAAGCTATAGACATCTTAATTGCTCTACGGAAAGAAATTCTACCTTCAATCTGACGTGCAACACTATCAGCTACCAATTTAGCATCAAGTTCAGGTCTTTTAATTTCAAAAATGTTAATTTGAACATCTTTCCCAGTTAATTTCTTTAACTCTTCTTTAAGTTTGTCTACTTCTTTACCACCTTTTCCGATAATTACACCAGGTCTTGCAGTATTTACAGTAACCGTTACTAACTTAATTGTTCTCTCACTGCTCCTTTTAGAGATGCTTGCTTTCGATAACCGAACAAGCAAATACTTTCTGATTTTATCGTCTTCAACAATTTTAGCAGAATAGTCGTTTCCACCAAACCAGTTTGATTCCCATCCTTGGATGAATCCCAATCTATTTCCTATTGGATTAGTCTTTTGTCCCATTCTTAATTTGTTTTTACACTATCAACAATGATAGTAGTGTGATTTGATCTTTTTCTTACTCTGTGCGCACGTCCTTGAGGTGCAGGTTGAATTCTTTTCAACATTCCAGCAACATCAACTCTTACTTCTGAAACAACTAATGTTTCATCTTCTAAGTTTTTGTCTTCGTTTTTTTGTTCCCAGTTCGCAATAGCTGAACGTAACAATTTTTCTAAACGACCTGCTGCTTCTTTAGAATTGTGTGATAAAATATTCAATGCTTTATTCACTTCAACTCCTCTTACGAGGTCAGCTACTAAGCGCATCTTGCGCGCAGTAATTGGACAGTTATTCAACTTTGCGATAGCAACTTTTGACTTTGCTTCTTTAAGTTGTTCTGCTTTTAATCTTTTTCTAGCTCCCATTGTATCCTATGTTAGACTATTATTTTTTCTTCTTTTTGTCCGCGTGACCTCTAAAGGTTCTTGTCGGGGCAAATTCACCTAATTTATGACCAACCATGTTTTCAGTTACATAAACTGGAATAAATTTGTTTCCGTTGTGAACTGCAATAGTTAATCCAACAAAGTCAGGAGTGATTGTTGAAGGTCTTGACCAAGTCTTAATCACAGCTTTCTTTTGTGACTCTTGTGCTTCTTCTACTCTTTGCATTAACTTGTAATGAACAAAAGGTGGTTTTTTTAATGATCTACTCATGCCTTAATTATTTCTTACGCTTTTCAATTATATACTTCGAAGAGTACTTTTTCTTAGATCTAGTCTTGTATCCTTTAGCCGGCATACCGTTTCTTGATCTAGGGTGTCCTCCAGATGATTTTCCTTCACCACCACCCATTGGGTGATCCACAGGATTCATTACAACACCTCTTACTCTTGGTCTTCTACCTTTCCATCTTGATCGTCCAGCTTTACCAGAAACTAATAGCATGTGTTCCGAATTTGAAACAGCACCAATAGTTGCAAGACAAGTTGTAAGGATCATTCTAGTTTCTCCTGAAGGCAATTTAACTGTAGCGTATTTTCCTTCACGTGCTTGAAGCTGAGCATAAGTACCAGCACCTCTTGCGATTGCTGCACCTCTACCTGGCTTTAATTCAATATTGTGAATTACTGTACCTAATGGGATATCGCTCAAGTATAATGTGTTACCAATTTCTGGCTCGACATCTTTTCCTGATTTGATAACAGTTCCAACAGTCAATCCTTCTGGATGAATGATGTAACGTTTTTCTCCATCAGCATAAAACAATAATGCAATTCTTGCAGATCTATTTGGATCATATTCGATCGCCTTTACCGTAGCAGGGATACCAAATTTTTCTCTTTTAAAATCTACAATTCTATATTTCTTTTTGTGACCACCACCTAAATATCTCATGGTCATCTTTCCAGTGTTATTTCTACCACCAGATCTACTTTTCGTTGCCAATAATGATTTTTCCGGCGTAGACTTTGTGATTTCAGCGAAGTCGCTTGCCACTTTATGTCTTTGGCCCGGTGTAATCGGCTTTAATTTTCTAACTCCCATTTTCTTAAATGTTTTCGTACAAGTCAATATTCTCACCAGCTGCTACTGTAACAACCGCCTTTTTCCAGATCGGTTTAGTTTGCTCAGCAACACCACGTGAAGTATATTTTCTCTTAGGTTTTCCTCCACCATAAGTCATGGTACGAACGTTTTCAACTGTGACACCATAAATCTTCTCAATAGCGTCTTTAATTTCCAATTTGTTAGCTCTTCTGTCAACTACGAAAGAATATCTGTTGTTTAGTTCACTATCCAACGTTGCTTTCTCTGTTAGCAAAGGCTTTTTTATCATACTGTTCATCTCTTCTGCTATTAATTTAGTATGGTTTCAATTTTTGCAACAGCACCTTCAACGATAACTACTTTATTGGCATTCAATATTTCGTAAGTGTTAAGGCTATCCGCAGTAACAACATTTGCACCTTGAATATTACGAGCTGATAGGTATGCGTTTTTATTGTCTTCCGGCAATACAAACAATACTTTCTCATATGCAATGTTCATGTCTGCCATGATGTTCATGAAATTTTTAGTTTTCACTTCACCAAGGTCCATGTTATTAACAACGATAATGTTGTTTTCTTTTGCTTTATAAGTCAAGGCAGACTTTCTAGCCAAACGCTTCAATTTCACATTTAATTTGAAATCGTAGTTTCTTGGTCTAGGTCCGAATACACGACCACCACCTCTAAAAACTGGTGATTTAATGCTTCCTGCACGAGCAGTACCTGTTCCTTTTTGCTTTTTGATCTTACGCGTACTTCCAGCGATATCAGCTCTTTCTTTTGATTTGTGCGTTCCTTGTCTTTGTGCAGCTAAATATTGCTTTACATCCAAGTAGATTGCATGATCATTAGGCTCAATACCATAGATAGAATCAGCAAGCGTAACCTTCGCGGCAGTTTCCTTACCTTTAATGTCTACAACTTTAATATCCATCTTATTTCTCAATTATTACGTAAGAACCTTTAGCACCAGGAACGGATCCTTTTACTATAATCAAATTCTTATCAGTTAAAACTTTTAATATTTGCAAGTTAGATTGAGTTACGCGAGCGTTACCCATTTGACCTGCCATTCTCATTCCCTTGAATACTCTCGCAGGATAAGAAGCCGCACCAATTGAACCTGGCGCTCTCATTCTGTTATGTTGACCGTGAGTTGCTTGACCAACACCACCAAATCCGTGACGTTTTACAACCCCTTGAAAACCTTTCCCTTTTGATGTACCTACTACATCAACAAAAGAGTTTTCTTCAAAAATGTCAACTCCGACAACATCTCCTAAGTTCAAATCATCAAAACCATCAAACTCTACCAATTTTGATTTTGGTGTAGTTTTAGCTTTTTTGAAATGCCCTTGAAGACCGGCAGATGTGTTCTTTTCACGTTTTTCTCCAAACGCTAATTGAACAGCACTATAACCGTCTTTTTCTTCGGTTTTCACTTGCGTTACAACGCAAGGACCTGCTTCCAACACTGTGCATGGCGTTGCCTTGCCCTCGGCACTGTAGATGCTAGTCATCCCGATTTTCTTTCCAATAATCCCTGGCATACTTAATTTATTACTTGTTAAACTTTAATTTCAACGTTAACTCCACTTGGCAATTCTAATTTCATTAAAGCATCAACTGTTTTAGATGAAGAACTATAAATGTCTATCAATCTTTTATAAGCTGACAATTGAAATTGTTCTCTTGCCTTTTTATTTACGTGTGGTGATTTCAACACCGTGTAAATTCTTTTATGTGTCGGTAAAGGAATTGGACCGCTTACTACAGCGCCAGTCGCTTTAACCGCCTTTACAATCTTCTCAGCAGATTTATCAACTAAGTTGTGATCGTACGATTTTAATTTAATTCTGATTTTTTGGCTCATTTTTCTGGCTCTTTATTATGCTTCAACTTTACCTTGTATTTTCTTAATCACTGCATCAGCAATGTTTCTTGGAGTAGTTGCGTAATGCGAAAACTCCATTGTTGATGTTGCTCTACCTGAAGATAATGTTCTCAATGTAGTTACATATCCAAACATTTCTGAAAGTGGAACGTCAGCTTTGATGATTTTAGCTCCAGAGCGATCATCCATACCGTTGATCTGACCTCTACGCTTATTTAAATCTCCAACGATATCTCCCATGTTCTCTTCTGGTGTTACCACCTCAATCTTCCTGATAGGCTCCAATAATTCAGGAGATGCATTTTTCAATCCATTTCTATAAGCCATCTTAGCACAAATCTCGAAAGACAATGCATCTGAATCGACATCATGGTAAGAACCATCTAACAATTCAACTTTAAGACTATCAATTGGGAATCCAGCTAAAACACCGTTTTTCATTGAATCTTTGAATCCTTTTTCAACAGAAGGGATAAATTCTCTAGGAATGTTACCACCTTTAATTTTATTGATGAATTCAAGACCTGTTTTCTCAGCGTCATCTTGTGGAGAGATAATAATACTAATGTCAGCAAATTTACCACGTCCACCAGATTGTTTCTTATAAACTTCTCTGTGATCAACAGTTGCGTTAATTTTCTCTTTGTATGCTACTTGAGGAGCACCTTCGTTAACCTCAACACCAAACTCTCTTCTTAAACGATCAACTAAAACTTCAAGGTGAAGCTCTCCCATTCCTGAGATTACAGTTTGACCAGAATCCTCGTTTGTTGAAATTTGGAAAGTAGGATCTTCTTCAGATAACTTATTTAATCCCATTCCTAATTTATCAACATCTGCTTGAGTTTTAGGCTCAATAGCGATACCAATTACCGGATCAGGGAAATCCATAGATTCCAATACAATCAGATGAGCAGGATCACATAATGTATCTCCTGTTCTAATATCTTTAAATCCAACACCAGCACCAATATCACCAGCTTCGATCATATCGATAGCTTGCTGTTTGTTTGAGTGCATTTGGAAGATACGTGAAATACGTTCCTTCTTGTCAGTTCTTGTATTATGAATATAAGATCCAGAATCGATTTTACCTGAATACATTCTGAAGAAACAAAGTCTTCCAACAAATGGATCCGTAGCAATTTTAAATGCTAATGCAGCCGTAGGCTCATCAATACTTGGCTCTCTTTTAGTTGGCTCATCCGTTTTAGGATTAATTCCTTCAACAGCTCCTTTATCATAAGGAGAAGGTAAAAATGCCATTACTGCATCCAACATAGTTTGAACACCTTTATTTTTAAAGGCAGAACCACACATGATTGGTTGAATAGCCATGCTAATCGTAGATTTACGAATCGCATCAAACATTTCTTCTTTTGTAATTGAATCAGAATCTTCAAAGAATTTCTCCATTAAATCTTCATCAGACTCAGCTACAGCTTCGATCAATTTATCTCTCCACTCTTGAGCTTCTTCAACAAGGTCTTCTGGAATTTCTACTTCTTTATAAGTAGACCCCATATTTTCCTCATCCCAAATAATTCCTTTCATGGTAATCAAATCTACCACACCTTTGAAATCATCCTCTGCTCCAATTGGAATTTGCAATGGTAAAGGGTTACCACCTAAACGCTCACGCACTTCAGTAACACACTTCATGAAGTCTGCACCAGCACGGTCCATTTTGTTTACGAAACAAATTCTTGGAACACCATACTTATCAGCTTGTCTCCAAACAGTTTCAGACTGAGGCTCAACACCAGAAGCAGCACAAATTAATGCAACTGCACCATCTAAAACACGTAAAGAACGTTCTACCTCAACGGTAAAATCAACGTGACCAGGAGTATCAATAATATTAATTCTATAATCCTTAGTACTATCAACAGCATTACCTTGAACAGTTGGATATTTCCAGAAACAAGTTGTTGCAGCAGAAGTAATAGTAATACCTCTTTCTTGCTCTTGCTCCATCCAATCCATTGTTGCAGCACCGTCATGTACCTCACCAATTTTGTGACTTACACCTGTATAATAAAGGATACGCTCTGTTGTTGTTGTTTTACCAGCATCAACATGGGCCATAATCCCAATATTTCTTGTATGTGTTAAATCTCTTTTCTTAGCCATTGCTCTTAGAATCTAAAATGTGAAAAGGCTTTATTTGCTTCAGCCATTCTGTGCATATCTTCTTTCTTCTTGTAAGCTGCACCTTCTTCTTTTGCTGCTGCCATAATCTCAAAAGCTAACTTTTGAGCCATAGTTTTTTCGTTTCTCTTTCTAGAAAAACCAATCAACCATTTCATAGCTAAAGATTGTTTTCTGTTATCACGAACAGGAGTTGGGATTTGGAACGTAGCTCCACCCACTCTTCTTGATCTCACCTCAACATTAGGTGTAATATTGTTTAAAGCTCTTTTCCAAACATCAACAGGGCTTTCTTCTTCATTTTTAGAAGCTATAATATCCATAGCATCATAAAAAATCTTGAAAGAAACACTTTTCTTCCCGTGAATCATTAGGTTATTAACGAACTTAGTTACCAAAATATCCTTAAACTTAGGATCAGGTAGTATAACGTGTTTTTTTGCTTGTCTTCTTCTCATGATTCACTTATTTCTTAGGACGTTTAGCACCGTATTTTGATCTTCTTTGTAGTCTTCCTTCAACACCAGCTGTATCTAGAGCACCACGTACAATGTGGTAACGAACCCCTGGTAAATCTTTAACTCTTCCACCTCTTACTAACACAATAGAGTGTTCTTGTAAATTATGTCCTTCTCCTCCGATATAGGCATTCACCTCTTTACCATTGGTAAGTCTTACCCTCGCTACTTTTCTCATAGCTGAGTTTGGTTTCTTTGGCGTAGTCGTGTAAACTCTTACACAAACTCCTCTTCGCTGCGGGCAAGAATCAAGTGCTGCTGACTTGCTTGTCTTTACCTGAGCTACTCTACCTTTTCTAATTAATTGTTGTATAGTTGGCATAGTACCTTGTTATTGTTTTATCTATTTATTTCACAATATAATGCACCCAAATTCGTCAAAATTCGGAGTGCAAAGGTATTAAGTTTTTTTTATTAAACAACTTTTGTTAAACTATTTTTGACATTTTTCACAAAATGTTGTTGAAAATCAAAACTGTAAGATTTACGCATTTATTTAATCACTTGATTTACAGCATGTTTTCAAAATCGAAAAAATTTCCTTTTGAGAGCTTAGACTGTGCTCATATAATCTCTATTTTTGTTCTATGGATTATTTGGAATCATTAAACCCTGAGCAAAAAGCAGCAGTTATAAATACCGAGGGCGCAACCATGGTTATTGCAGGAGCAGGATCGGGTAAAACAAGGGTGTTAACGTATCGAATTGCACATATGATTAAAAATGGGGTTGACCCTTTTAACATACTGGCTTTAACATTTACCAACAAGGCTGCCAAGGAAATGAAAGATAGGATTGCTCAAATTATTGGGGGTTCAGAAGCCAAAAATATATCCATGGGAACTTTCCACTCTGTATTTGCAAGAATACTGAGATTTCATTCAGACAAACTGGGATACCCATCCAACTTTACAATTTACGACACGCAAGATTCGAGAAGTCTAATTAAGGCGATTGTTAAAGAATTGCGTTTAGATGACAAAACTTATAAGCCCAACTTAATATTAAGCCGAATATCATCTGCCAAGAATAACTTAATCTCTGCCGCTGCATATGAAGCAAATACTGATGTGGTTACGGAAGATAGAATGAGTGGTAAACCACGACTATTTGAAGTATATCGT
>CAKZPK010000179.1 GCA_937139035.1 uncultured Crocinitomix sp.
AAAATACTGTAGCCGATTAGAGAATTTGGATCAAGCAATTATAGACTTTGAAAACATAACGGTTTCTACTGGAGGAACTTTGCAAGCAGTTTTATACAGTGATTTTTACGAGAATTACAATAATGGTAATACCATAATGGATTTGAGGTGTTCTTATGCCTTTGGAGAGAATGCAACACATAAAATTTCAGTGGTTGCAAAAAACTTTTTAAATAAAACCTACTCCTTGCGCCCATTAAAAATTGAAGCGCCACGCTCAATTGTTTTTCAATACAGTTTAAAATTAGAGGGCAAATCAAAATAGCATTATAATAAACAAGTGTTACTTTTTTCTAATTCTGGATTTAAATAGTATCCAGTGGGTATTATTTACCTATTAAAATGAAAAATTATGCGCTTAATTATCTTGTTATTTCTACTGAATGTCCACCCGACATTTGCTAATTCATCTCCTGCTCCACAAACTCAATCTTTACTGAGTTATGACCAAGCTTTGGCTGCAATAAAAAAGGATAAGATTAATTTAAAATCTAAACAAGCCTCAATGGATTCCTGTCGCAGGTATTTATTACATCAGTTTGAGAACATTATTTTTCCTTATTGGATAGGAACGCAATGGGACTATAATGGCTACACCAACAGACCCGGCAAAGACAAAATAGTGGCATGTGGTTATTTTGTTTCTACCCCATTAAAACACATGGGCTTTAATTGGAATCGCTTTGATTTGGCAAAAATGTACTCCTTAAAAATTGTACAAAACACTTGCTCAGATATTAAAAAATTCACTGAAATAAACAACATGATAGCGTACGTTAAGAACCTACCTAATAATCTTTATATTGTTGGATTAGATTCACATGTGGGGTTTATTCTAAAGAGTCACAATAAAGTGTGGTTTGTACATTCCAATTATTATGGATCAGTAGGTCCTGAAAAAGAATTAGCCGTTGACAGCCCTGCATTAAATGATAGTCAAAGCTATCATATTGGGACTTTTTTCAACGATAAAAACATTAAAATGTGGTTAAATGGAACAACTTATGTTTTAGAGAAATAAGGAAAGGGCTCAAGCAAAAAAGAATCTTTATATACAGCCCTGGCTTCTGTCAAGACTGCATATAAAGGCTTATACACTGGACTTAATAAGATATACCTGGTGTTTGATGTAAGTAGGTGCTGCTTGAAACTTGCTTCAGAATGAAATCTGCCACATCCGCTCTTGATATTTTAAGTTTTAAGGATTTTTCTTCAGCTCCAAAACCATGCAAATAGTTTTCTGTTTTGGCCCCATCAATAAAAGCACTCGGTCTAACTATTGTCCAATTTAGACCACTATTTTTCACATATTTTTCTTGCAATTCATGATCCAAAAATATCTGTTTTAAATACCACCCAAACATAATACGTTTCCAGAAAAAATTAAGATTACCATTACTCTCATATGTTCCCAAAGTACTTTGGCAAATTAATCTATTCACGTCATTTTGCTGCATTGCTGCAATAATGTTTTTTGTTCCCTCAGATCGTACTACACTCTTTCTACTTTTTCCAGATCCAAGAACAATTACAACAGCATCCATTCCTGTCGTTGCTCTTTCCACGTTTAGAGGGTTCATAACATCTCCTTCAACAATTTTTAATCTTGGATGATTAGAAACACTCACCTTATTCTTATCTCTGCAAAATGCGAACACCTGATGTCCTTGATCAAGCCCTTGTTCTAACACATGTTTCCCTATAGTTCCAGTTGAACCAAATACTACAATTTTCATAAATTCATTGTTTTAAATTATGATACAAAGGTATTTGAGGCTGATACCTATAAATTGAACAAAACCGACAAAATCAAATGGGTTTCGTCTGGTTTAAATAGTACGACGGAGTCTGTCCAGTATAACCTTTAAACGTACGAATGAAATGAGATTGATCCGAAAACCCACAATCTAGCCCAACTTCCAGCAGTGAGTTATATCGTTCCTGCGTTAGTTTACTTATTGAACTTTTAAACTGAATTATTTTTGCAAACTGTTTTGGTGTCAAACCTATATGTGCTATAAAATGCCTCTCTAAGGTTCTTTCTGTCATGAATACTCTTGACAATAATTCCTTTATTTTTATTTGCCCTTCCGATTCAATTATAATACTAATTGCCTGCTCTACTCTATTATCCTCAGTGATTTTATGCTCTTTAACCAACTCACGAATCAAATTAGAAATTATCTTGACACGTTTCTCTAAACTCTGATTATTCTGCAATTGATTATTGAAATTGGAAACGTTTGGTGCTTCTATTTGCAATAAATCATAGCAATCATCATTTAATTTTTTTGGATCAACATCTAGCAAATAACTGGATGCAAATGGATAAAGTTGCACAACAATATATTCGTGCTTTCCTATAATATCCAAGGCCACAGGTTTTAATGTTTGACCATAGAGAAATAATTCAGATAGTTTTTTCTTTTTAGGTAATAAATAACAGCCGTTTTCAGATTGTTGAAACATTATCCCTGGATATCCATCCGCATATAAAGGTATGTTTGTATGTGCATTAGAATCTATACAACTCCCTGTCATTATGCAGTTAACATAAGGTAGTAAATCTTCTTCTAATATGAACTCGGCCTCTTTCAATACATTAATTCTAAAACTCTTAAGATAAGAATTGACATTCAATATCTACCTTCCAATAACACAAGAAATAGGTTTATGATCTGAACAATCTAAATCATGTGTCATAAAACCTGAACTCTCAAAATCGTCTGAATAGAAAATATAATCAATTCTGTTTGAAGGTACCTCACCAATATAAGTGGTTCCTACTCCGTTTCCAGATTCAACAAAAGCATCATTCAACAAACGGTTAAATTGACGATAGCAATAAGAAACAGGCGTATCATTTAAATCACCACATAAAATTACAGGATAAGGTGATTTTTCAATTTCAAGCGCTATTTTTTCTGCTTGTAGCGCCCGTTTTTCAAAACCAACTTTTAGTCGTTTTAAAATGCGTTGCCCCACTTCATTATTAGGATATAAATCCTCAGGCGCGTCTTCATTAAAAAAGCGGTAATCATCATCCTGTAATCGAATAGAACCAATATGTGCGTTAAACACACGAATCGTGTCAAGGTCCATAACTATGTCTGAATAGATGCAAAAGTTATGAGGATCATTTTCGAAAGGAATTTCTCCTTTATTTGCAATTGGAAATTTAGAAAAGGTTGCCACACCAAAATATCGTTTATTCGTTAATTCATGAGTGTATCGCTCGTGATAGTAGGGCGTTTTTAATAAATTCACCATTGAATCTTTCGTCACAAAATTGGCACTCCCCTCTTGATGATAAAATTCTTGAAAGCAATATATACCAGCATCCTCCTCTTTTAAAAAGTCGAAAATGGCATTTCGGTTATTGACCCGATTCTCTAAGTCATACAAATTAAAAATGTGCACATTATAAGATACTACCTTAACCTTACTATCCAAAGTTGCATCAGAAAAATTGAATGCAAAAAAATGTAAGAGATGACTAAATCCTATTAAAATTGTAAGGATCGAAATCCAAATAAACTTTCTGCGAAAAACAATCCAAAAAACAATAAAGAACAATGCAATACCTAACCAAATAGGATAAGCCAAACCAAAATAAGAGAAATAGGGAAAACTATTGGGCGAAATATGTGTTGCCAAATATGCTGCGATTAAGGCCAATGAGTTGAGAATATTTCCCCACAAAAAAAGCTTTAATACAATGCCTAACTTCGATTTTTCCTCAGTCTTTACTTTCATTAAAGAGGATATCTTTTTCTTCTTTTGTCAATCCTTCATATCCCTTTTTAGAGATTTTATCTAGGATAGCATCAATACGTGCTTTATGCTCGGCTTTGCTTGAATTATATTCATCATCTGTTTGAGCGGACGCTTTTGTTGACTGATAAACTTTCATTTTTGGCTTTTTTCGCCAACCACCAGATGATTTACTAGAGGAATTCTTATTTCGTTTAAACGAGAAGTTACCCAATTTTAACTTAAAAATTAATCGATCAATACGGTTCATGAAATTTTTAGAAGAAAAAGCATTGATAACCGATAAACCACCAAATAGAGCGCCGCCCAAGTGAGCAACATAAGCCGTTCTATTCTGGCTGCCAATTCCAGCTAAATCACTAATGATATAAATAGCTGCGAGAATAAATAATTGGACTGGAAACACTCCAAATAAATTGACTTTAAAGCTAGGTTGATGAAATGCAGCACCAATAAACACAGCCATTATACTTGCGGATGCTCCTAGAATACTTGGGGTTCCATAAACTGCCATACCTGGGAAAACAGAATAAACAATTAAATGAAGTGCATATGCAAAAACTCCGCCTAATAAGTAAGTTAATAATAAGCGTCTCTCCCCAAAAAAACGTACAAAAATGCTCCCCGAAAAATAGAGCATGATCATATTGAATATAAAATGCCTAAAATCAGCATGAGTAAACATATGCGTAATTACAGACCAAGGTTTGTAAATCAATTCAGACGGATCTCCAGGAGCAATAAAATAGCCCTTGGCAATTTCACCAACACCTGGCAACATAAAACCTTCTGCACTATATTCTGGTGGGTAAGAAAGATTACCTATAAGTCCAATAATTGCAAAAGCCAAAAAAACAATCGTATTTGCGGCTATCAATTTACCCAACATTCCAGATTGCTTAATCAACCGTATTATATATTGCCCAATGCTTTCTTTTGCCATTATTAATAGAATTGAGTTTTATTACGCTGCCAAATTTTTATGATAATAAAACCAAATAAGGCTCCACCAATATGGGCATAGTGAGCTACTGAATCTCCAGGATTATCTTGAACCACAGAAACAATTTCAAGGATACCTAACCCTAAAGCCAACCATTTTATTTTTACACGAAAAGCAAAATAAAGCAAGACCTCTGTATTAGGAAAGTACATTGCAGCCCCAATTAGTATTCCATATAAAGCTCCTGAAGCCCCAACAACATAATGAGGCAAATTGCTATACACAGGATATAGGTTTTCATTTATACCATCAAAATAAACTCGATCTCCTTTAATTGTAAACAAGCTATTGATATAATCATGGTCAGGAAAAAACGTTCCAGTGATTTGATAAAACTCTATTCCTTGAACTAATTGGTGTAAAAAAGCAGCTCCAAGCGCAGTTGCAAAATAAAAGAGGAGGAAACGCTTAGGTCCCCATATGCGCTCCAACATATTACCAAATACAACCACCCCAAACATATTAAACAAAATATGTCTAAAATCAGCATGCATAAAAAAGTGCGTAGCTAATTGATAAGGTTGAAATTCATTAGAACTAACATAATGTAATCCTAAAATGCTCCCCAAATCAATTCCTTTCTGTTGAAAAACAAATTTGGCTAAGAAGAAGAGTAGGTTCAAAATCAAAAGATTTTTAACCACCGGTTGCATATTTCTGAAAATGCTTTGTAACATTAATTAAATCGTTTAGTTATTTCGTCCATAGTGAACGTTTCAATCGTTTTTTTGCCGTGAGGCGATAATTGTGGAGAAGAAGACGCGAATAAGGCATCTGTAATATATTGCATCTCCTCACTTGTTAGTTTATTACCTCCTTTTGTTGCCAAGGCACTTGCCATAGATAAAGCAACCGAAGCTTTTAAATCAAGTTCATTGTTTTGCTGATTCACTTTAAAGCCTTCAAAAATGTCAATCAATGCTCGTTGCGGATTTTTATTCTCTAACGTTGTTGGAACTGCCGAAATCACAATCTTACTTCCGTTTAATTCCGTTTCAAAACCTAAATCATTTAAAGCAGGACTCAATTCTTTCCAAATAAATAAATCTGTTTTATCCACATCAATCTCCTCAGCAAACAATAATTTTTGAGATTCGATTTTAATATCCTCAGCATTACTCAAATATTGATCATATAAAATGCGACAATGTGCACGATATTGATCGATCAATAAAAACCCATTTTTAATAGAGGTTAGAATATACTTTTCGTTTATTTGAGTAGGCTTTTTGCGTTGCACGGCCATCTCATTATTCATTGAGGATTCTACCGTACGAACTTCAACCTCCTCAGAATCATCTGTTGCATCTGCTACAAAACCTGAAGTAGAAGAACTTGTTTCAACCTCAGTAGATTTTGCATCCTCATAAAAGTTTTCCCAAACAGATGGATCAATGGTTTTGCTTTGTCCAAAACCTACCGTTGAAATTGGTCTACCTCCTCCACTACTCGCTTTTGGACTAGCCGAAGTTGATTTAAAAGGATTAAAATTAGGATCAACCGTAATTTCAGGCATTTTTACTTGCTCACCTTTTTTTAATGCAGGAATATTGAAACTAGTTTCCTGCTCAAAATCCAAGGTAGGCGCAATATTAAACTGTCCGAGTGCCTGTTTAACAGCACTACGAATTATAGCATAAATAGCCTGATTTTCCTCAAATTTAATTTCAGTTTTAGTAGGATGCACATTAACGTCAATAGACTTTGTTGGTACATCAAAATAAAGAAAGTAAGGCGGATATTTACCAGAAGGAATCAATCCATCATAAGCTTGAGCAACTGCATGATTGAAATAACGATCTTTAAAATAGCGGTTATTTACAAAAAAGTAAGATTGGTCACGTGAAGTTTTCGCAAACTCAGGTTTCAATACAAAACCAGAAATCTTAATAATGGCCGTTTCCTCGTTGACTGGCACTAGGCGTTGATTAAACTTATTGCCGTACACTCTTACAATTCTTTGTCGCAATCCTTCAATTGGCAAATTATAAATTTCATCATCATTGTGATGAAACGTCATATTAATACCAGGATGAACCAATGCTATTCGCAAAAATTCTTCTAGTATTTTTCTATACTCCGTTGTGTTTTTTCCTAAGAAATTTCTTCTTGCAGGAACATTATAGAACAAGTTCTTAACAGCAATACTCGTTCCGTTTGCCATCATGACAGGTTCTTGTCCACAAATTTTAGAACCTTCATTCACAATCTCTGTTCCCAACTCCTCATCATGCAATTTAGTACGTAAACAAACATGAGCAATTGCTGCAATAGATGCCAAAGCTTCACCTCTAAATCCTTTAGTATGCAATAAAAAAAGATCATCTGCATCTGCAATTTTACTCGTTGCATGTCTTTCAAAAGCCATGCGTGCATCAATCGCACTCATTCCAGAACCATTGTCAATCACCTGAACCAGAGTCCTTCCGCCATCTTTAGCAATTAAGTTAATTGTGGATGCTCCAGCATCAATAGAATTTTCAATCAATTCTTTTACGACAGAAGCCGGACGTTGAACAACCTCCCCTGCAGCAATTTGATTCGCAATATGATCTGGTAATAGTTTTATTAAATCTGACATGCAGGTTTATTTCATTTTATCAAGGTTGGTGTCAATAAAATAGCCAAGTCCGTCTAAACCAACGAAAATATAATAAAAAGCAACAACGATCACTGCAAGAATCACAATCAAACGTATGTTAGATTGTCTTCTTTGCGACTGAACATCAGCACTCCCCCATTTATCCTCCATTTTAGATCTAAACTTAATCTCGCGTGCAAACTTTCCTTCATCATCAACCGTATTCTCCTTTTTTGCTCGATCTATTTTCTCTTGCAAGGCTTCCTTATCAGGATTGTAATAACGCGGTACATAGTCGAATCTTCTGTGCCGATTCGGCAATTTAAATAATCCAAATTTATTCCAATTCATACCCCCTATTTTTAGTTAAAATCGCAAAGCACCACTTTGCGAATAATAAAACTCCCTTGCTTTACAAATATAATGAGATTAACTTCAAACTAATGCATTAATCTTGGTTGTAATTTCAAAGAATTTTACCTGTCAAAACTTCTTAATTATACATGTAGAAGTCATTGACTTAATACACGTTTATATGTGGACAAATTTGATGCCATGGCAAGATTTATGCTATAAGTAATTTATACATTCGTCAAATTGACAATTTAAAAGTGCAAATGAAATTAATGAAGAAGGTGAAAATATTAGTGTTTACAGCACTTGCGGTATTTCTGTCAATCGGAAATACATGGGGACAAAATGGAACTGCCAATATTGCAGATAATAAAGAAACGCCTGCATTTTTAACCGTAAAAAGCAATTGGGCTGATTCGGTTTTTAAAAGTTTAACTCCAGAACAAAGAATCGCACAACTATTTATGGTAGCTGCATACTCCAATCAAGATGCTACCCATGTTAATAAAGCTGACCACTGGGCACGTCATTCCCACATAGGAGGCCTACTCTTTTTTAACGGTATCCCCA
>CAKZPK010000180.1 GCA_937139035.1 uncultured Crocinitomix sp.
GAGCCTCTATGACTGCTGATGCATATCACATGACGGCAAGTCACCCTGAAGGATTGGGTGCAACGCAAGCCATGCAAATTGCATTGAATGAAGCAGGATTAAACCCTGAGGATGTGGACCACCTCAACTGTCATGCTACATCTACACCAGTTGGAGATGTTAGTGAAATAAAAGCTGTTCAAAATGTTTTTGGAGAAGAGCCAGAAAACCTAGTATTAAGTGCCACCAAGTCTATGACAGGACATTTATTAGGAGCTGCAGGGGCAGTTGAAGCAATCCTTTCGATCAAGGCAATTAATAATAGTATTATTCCTCCAACAATTAATGTTGACAAGGTGGATGAACGGATTCCACCCAATATGCGCATTGCGAAAAACACGGCTATGGAAAAAGAGGTTAACGTTGCAATGAGCAATGCATTTGGCTTTGGAGGGCACAATGCTATTGTTATTTTCAAGAAAATTTAATCCAGGTAATTAATTACTGGCCGCATTATGTTCAATTACCTTGAGTAGTAATTCTCGGCTTCCTTTACTAATTAATTTTTCAAACTTTTTGTATACAGGTTCATTATCTTTCAGCGCTTTCAAAAAGCGTCCGTTTGAGAATTTAATGATTTTTCCTGTTGCACCAATTGAAAAACTATGCGTTTTAGTCAAGGCATATGGATTGTCCTCCCATCTCGGATTAAGGTCTGGATTTGCTGTAGTAGAAATATCATTATCCGCTGAATAAATACAGATTTCGCCATATTCAATTATTCGCAATGCTGTACCTGCATTTTTAATTCTATAATCTTCTCCAAAATTATTGCGATATCCCCAAATTTTATCCTTTTTTAAATTGTAGACTTTTGCGCTTCCATCATTACTAGAAAGAATTAATGAGTTTTTAACTAAAGCTACTTCTTTAAATTTCTCAGTTTCTTCTTTTCCAAAATCGTCAGCTGTCATATAAACCGTGGCTTGACTGTAGCTAATAATTGGGGAAATGAATGTTGTAAGTAGGAAGGTTAAAGCAAGTAGGCTTTTCATTTTTTTAGATTTGATTGCCTTCAAATTTAGTAAAATTTAAACGAGTTTTTGCAATCCACAAATATCTAGAACTTCTGTTACTTTTACTGAAACTAGTTGAAATGAGATTAGCATTAGTCCTTTTATGTGAAAAAAAGGTAAATCATAGAGGTAAAGATTATTAAACAAAAGCACGTACCTGTTTTTATAAAATACAGATATAGCAATAGTTATGCATTCCACATTTGTCCGTTTTTAATTATATTGTAGAACATTGACCCAAAATCAATCTATGTAACATTACAAATTATTGCCAATTCTGTACTCAGATTTGTGCACCATAGGTAAGCCTTTTGGATCTTAACTGTGAGTTATGAAATCAAAAAAAAGACTTTCAATTCAATTTCTAATCAATATCATATTATCTGGAATCGCCATTATAATTTCAGTCGGTAGTGCATTCGGACTATTTGAATCTCATCAAATCACAGAAAAAATACCAAACATTATTTTATTTTTGGTTGGTTTACTAATTATAAATGGAACCTTAGAACGTAAAAATCGACTTATTATTTTAGAAGAGAAGTTGGATAAACTCAATGAAATAATCTCAGAAGATAACCTAGACAAATTGAAACGGATTACGAATGACATTCAACCGACTTTACGTCACATATTTAAAGACTATATTCAGGAGTTTGTTGACTTTTTTCATGATGCAATAAAAAATGACAAAATCGACTTTTATGATATGGAGCGATTCAAAATCTCATACATGCGAACGCTTGAACTAGAACAAAACAAGGGTAACGTTCTATTGGCAACAAGTCTTCCTTATGTTAGATATTTTTGGTCAGAAAGTGAGGAATTATCTCCTATGCTAAAATCTATTAAAGATTTCATTGCGAATGGAGGAAAATTCAAGCGCATTTTTTTTTATGAGTTGAATGACCTTAATGACATGGAAGTTTTAAATGTCCTAAATGGCCAAATCGACATGGGAATTGAAGTATATATTGTCCCCATTGACAAAGTGCCTAGACGATTACAAAAATACTTTGTTGTAGATGAGGGAGGCAATTTGGCATGGAACGTATCAATTGACACAAAACAAAGAATCAACTCAATGTCATTTACAGCCTCGCATACAGAAACCGATAAGTATTTAAACTACTTTAATGAAATTTTGAATCTTGATGACCTGAAAAAATATACAAGAATAGACGTTGAAGAAGTCTGACTTTTTTACCTCTTGGTATTTAACCAAATCAAAACATATGAGGTTGCATACAGTTTTTTACTCTTCAAAAAAATCATAAAAAAAGCCCCGTACACTACTGCGTACGGGGCTTACTAAAAAATAAATTATATACTAGACAACTTTTACGTTTACTGCGTTTAATCCTTTTTTTCCTTCTTGCAATTCAAATTCAACGTTATCATTTTCACGAATTTCGTCGATTAAACCTGATACGTGCACGAAGTGTTCTTTTCCTGAACCTTCTTCAACAATAAATCCAAATCCTTTGGTTTCATTGAAGAACTTTACTGTTCCTTTATTCATATTAAATATTATAATTATTAATTAACTCTTGCCAAATATAATGCCAAAAATTGATTTTCAGCATTTTAGAAGGGAATTAATAATTATTATTCCAACGTGTATTCAAATACTTCTAGTTCATTTACCTTATTTATGAACTCATTATCAACTGCAACTTTAAGAGTTTTTGAAGGCATTTTTATTGTTGCATTTGTTTTATGATCTTTAATAATGAACTTCAATTGGCAACTGCCAGCATGGTCCATTACAACATCATATAACTTATCAATTACTTGGTCTGTTACGTCCGAAGATTCAACCTCTAACTTTAAAACTTTTGCGCGTTTATCTCTAAGTTCTGTTAGCAGATCCATGGTGTTGATCTTAAATTCCAAACCATCCCCATATTTACGTGGCACTACTCTACCTGATAAATACACAAAGGTTCCCATTGCAATTAAATGCTTAAAGCGCATGTAATCTTCTCCAAAGACAAAGAGTCTATTACTGTCTCCGTAATCCTCAATATCAAACGTACCAAAAGGATTACCATGTTTGGTTGTTCTATGCTGCGCATCTGTTATAATTCCAGCAATACGTAGCTCTTGATTTGCATTCTCTTCTAATTTGGTAAGATCAGAAACAGATCCTTTGCAGAAACTATTTAACTCTAATTTAAAATCATCCAATGGATGTCCAGAAATATAAATTCCAACAACCTCTTTTTCTTTACTTAATTTTGTAAGAGTTGGCCATGCTTCTGCTCTTGGTGGTTGCGGTTCTGCCAATTCTTCCGAATCTTCTCCTCCAAACATTGAAACCTGAGAAGAGTCTTTGTTCTCTTGCACACGCCCTCCAAACTTCATCACATTTTCCAAAAACAAACGACCGTTTGTATCTTCAGTAAAAAATTGAGATCGTCTTATTCGTCCAAAAGAATCAAATCCACCTGCTAAAACTAAACTTTCAAAAACACGTTTATTACAAGCACGCAAACTTACTCGTGAAGTCACATCAAAAACAGAAATGAACACACCATTCTCTTCTCGCTCAGTTAAGATGGCCTCAACTGGCTTACTTCCTACTCCTTTAATTGCTCCAAGTCCAAAACGAATTGCACCTTCATTATTTACAGTAAACTTATATTGGGACTCATTAATATCTGGTCCTAATACAGGAATACCAGCCCGTTTACATTCTTCCATAAAGAATGAAACCGACTTAATATCATTCATATTATTACTCAATACAGAAGCCATATACTCTGCAGGGTAATGAGCTTTTAAATAAGCCGTTTGATAGGCTACCCAAGCATAACAAGTTGAGTGAGATTTGTTAAATGCATAAGCTGCAAATGCCTCCCAATCGACCCAAATCTTTTCTAACTTCTTTTTGTCATGTCCCCGTTCATGTCCTTGCTCTAAGAATTTAGGTTTCATTTTCGCTAAGAGGTCAAATTTCTTTTTCCCCATTGCCTTACGCAAAGTATCGGCCTCACCTTTCGAGAAACCTGCTAAACTTTGCGAGAGCAACATTACTTGCTCCTGATATACCGTAATTCCGTATGTTTCTTCTAAGTATTCTTTTGTAGCATCAATGTCATAGACAATCTCCTCAGTTCCATGTTTTCTTCGAATAAAAGATGGAATATATTCTAATGGTCCAGGACGATACAAGGCATTCATGGCAATTAAATCCGCAAATACTGTAGGCTTTAATTCTCGTAAATACTTCTGCATCCCTGCAGATTCATATTGGAAAATACCAACAGTTTCACCACGCTGGAAAAGCTCGTATGTTTTTTCATCATCAATTGGAAAATCATCTGGATAAAGATCAACACCGTGTCTACGTTTAACAATCTTAACTGCATCTTTGATCAGGGTCAATGTTTTTAACCCCAAGAAATCCATTTTCAATAATCCCGCATCTTCTGCTACTGAGTTATCAAACTGGGTACAGAACATGGCAGAATCCTTTGCCAATGCAACTGGAACGAATTTGGTAATATCGTCAGGAGTAATAATTACCCCACAGGCATGAATCCCTGTATTACGCATTGAGCCTTCCAGCTTCACCGCCATACGGACTACCTCTGCTGCTAAATCATTTCCTTTGGAAATTTCCTTTAGTTCATTTGCACGCGCAATATCATCCTGATTATCGCCTAGTTTATCTGCTAGTGCAACATCATCTAACCCAAATATTTTATTCAGTTTAATGTCCGGAACAAGCTTTGCCAACCTATCAGCCTCATGCAATGGTAAATCTAAAACCCTTGATGTATCACGGATAGACGACTTTGCAGCCATTGTTCCATATGTAATAATCTGCGCTACCTGATTCGATCCATATTTATCAATTACCCAATCAATAACGCTTTGACGACCTTCATCATCAAAATCAATATCAATATCTGGCATGGATACCCTTTCAGGATTCAAGAACCGCTCAAATAGCAAATCGTACTTTAACGGATCAATATTCGTAATTTTCAAACAGTAGGCAACAACTGATCCTGCTGCCGATCCCCTTCCGGGTCCAACTGATACGCCCATTTCGCGAGCAGCTACCAAGAAATCCCAAACAATAAGGAAATAACCAGGGTAACCTGTATTTGCTACAGTTTCTAACTCAAAGTCTAATCGCTCTGAAATTTCGGGTGTAATTTCGCCATAACGCTCCTTTGCACCTTCATAAGTTAAATATCTTAAATAATTATTCTCTCCTCTTTTCCCTCCATCTTCTTCATCTTTCGAATCCGTATATTCTTGTGGAATATCAAAGGCAGGTAATAGAATATCTCGGGCTAATTCATAAGGTTCACACTTTGCAGCAATTTCATTTGTATTGATAATTGCGTCTGGTAAATCAATAAACAGTTTCTTCATTTCCTCTGTGGATTTGAAGTAATACTCTTCATTTTCTAAACCAAAGCGGAAACCTCTTCCTCGGCCTTTTGGAGTTGATCTTAATTCACCATCTTTTACACATAATAAAATATCATGCGCGGCAGAATCTGATTTTTCGGCATAATACGTATCGTTTGTTGCAACGAGCTTAACATCATGCTTTTTATGAAAATCAATTAAGGTTTTATTTACCCTATCTTCTTCCTCAATGCCATGACGCATAATTTCGATATAAAGATCTTCTCCAAATTGTTTTTTATACCAAAGCAATGATTCTTCCGCCTGTTTTTCACCTACATTTAGGATTAATGAAGGAACTTCTCCATTCATATTTCCAGTCAAACAAATGACATCCTCCTTATAGGTTTCAATTAATTTTTTATCAATACGTGGAACGTAGTAAAACCCAGCTGTAAACGCCGCGGAAGACATTTTAGCCAAATTCAAATACCCATTCATGTTTTTGGCCAATAACACCACACGAGACCCGTTATCTTTCTGACTTTTATCTAAATGGTCTCGGCATACATTAAACTCACAACCAACAATTGGCACCATTGGTTTTTCGTCAAATGCCTCCCCTTTCTCCTCTGCATCTGCGGCTCTTTTAGCAACCCCTTTATTGTGATTTAAAACTTCACGAACAAAGTGGAACGCTGCCATCATATTCCCTGTATCCGTTAAGGCAACTGCAGGGCTGCCTAATTCAACAGCTTTTTTTACCAACTCTTTAATTTGAATGGTTGATTGCAGTATTGAGAATTGCGAATGGTTATGTAAATGCGAAAAAGCAACTCCTTTTAACTTGGCTTTATTGCCTGAAATATCAATTATTTCATCTGCAGGTTCTTGATCTGCCAAAAGGGCTTTAATCTTTGCACTTTCTTCTTTTAAATTTACGTGTGTTAATCCGTAGGGTTTAATTTGCCCACTATTTTTCTCTATAAATGCGCGCAAATAATCATCTGTCGCATCTAGTTCTTGTCCTGTATAGTTTCCAGTTCTTAATAATTCGAAGAAACAACGTGTAGTTGCCTCAACATCCGCCGTTGCATTATGCGCTTCAGAAAAAGGAACATTAAATAGAAATTCGTGTAATTCAGTTAAGGTAGGTAGTTTAAACTTTCCTCCTCGTCCACCAGGGATTTGGCAAAGTTGCGCCGTACTTTCTGTACAAGTATCCAAAACCGACATATTATTAAGCTCAGTTTCAAC
>CAKZPK010000181.1 GCA_937139035.1 uncultured Crocinitomix sp.
AAGATTAGTCCGTATATTCTATTTCTTCAAACTTCTTTTTATCAGCATAATTGCCTGGGTTTACACGAATTTTTTCAATGTGTAAAGCTGCAACTTCTGCGGCATTCGGTGTAAAATGAATATCAGCAACTAAAGGTGTAGTTAAATTTAATTTATCTAACTCTGCACGAATATTTTTCAAATTTTCGGCTTCGCGTTTAGAGGGAGCAGTATAGCGCACCAATTCGCACCCCGCTTCAATCATGCGCACGGCTTGTGCTACAGACCCTTCGGTATCCATAGTGTCCGTCGTTGTCATGGATTGCAAACGGATAGGATTTTCTCCGCCAAAGTTTACATTTCCAACTGCTACTTCACGACTTTCTAGTCTGTTATAAGCCGTTAAACTATTACAATATTTCGTGTTTTTGTCCAAGCTATCTTAGTTAATTTCGCTACCAGCGTTAAACGAATTTTCTTCAGGAGAAACAAAGCTAAGTTCTCCATTTGCATTTTCTGCTAGTAATATCATTCCTTCCGACACTACTCCGCGAATTTTTCGTGGTGCTAAATTCATCAAAACGCTCACCTTTTTACCAATAACATCTTCAGGTGCAAAATGTTCTGCTATTCCAGAAACGATTGTTCGTTTATCCAATCCAGTATCCACCAACATTTTCAATAATTTGTCCGACTTTTTTACTTTCTCCGCTTCTAATATTTCACCTACGCGAATGTCCATCTTTGTAAAGTCATCAAAAGATGTTTCTTCCTTTTGCGGATTGTGATTGACGTTTTCATTAGCTGATGCGGTAACCGTTTGTGCGGCTCTGCTTGCCTCTAATTTAGCTACTTGTGCTTCAACAAATGCATCCTCTATTTTACTAACTAAAATAGAAGGCTTGTTTTCATTTAAGGCATGACCTGTAGCCAATATTTCGACAGATCCTGCTAAGTTCCAATCTAACGTTCCGCAATTTAAGAACTCGGCAATTTTAGACGCTTTTCCAGGTAAGAATGGAGCAAATACAATTGTTAAGTTTGCCGTAATTTGCAAGGCAATATTCATAATTGTTTCAACTCTTGCCATGTCTGTTTTAGCTAACTTCCAAGGTTCGGTTTCTGCTAAATACTTATTTCCTAAACGAGCAAAATTCATTGCTTCTGCCTGCGCTTCTCTAATTTTATATTTGCGAATTAATCCTTCAATTTTAGCTGGAAATTCAGCCATTTGTGCAATCACATCCTTGTCTACAGGTGTTAACTCACCTCTGCTAGGCACTTTTGCATCAAAATATTTATGTGTTAAAACAACTGCTCGATTTACAAAGTTTCCTAAAATATCAGCCAACTCATTATTGATTCTTGATTGATATTCTTTCCAAGTAAACTCTGCATCTTTACTTTCTGGAGCAATAGAGGTTAAAACATACTTTAATTCATCAATTTTATCCGGATTTTCAGCCATGTATTCATGCAGCCAAACCGCCCAATTACGTGAGGTCGAAAATTTGTCACCTTCTAGGTTCAAAAACTCGTAAGCAGGCACATTATCTGGCAAAACAAGTCCGCCATGTTCTTTTAAAAGAATGGGGAAAATAATGGCATGAAAAACAATATTGTCTTTACCAATAAAATGAATCAACTTTGAATCACCAGTCCAGTAATCTTCCCAGTTTTTATCATTTTTAGCTGCCCATTCTTTGGTCGCAGAAATATATCCAATTGGCGCATCTAACCAAACATAAAGCACTTTTCCATCTGCACCTTCAACCGGAACTTTTACACCCCAATCTAAATCACGAGTCATTGCACGGGGATGTAATCCACCATCAATCCAACTCATGCATTGTCCATTAACTTGGTTTCTCCACAATTTTGGATCATGTTGCTGTACACCGTCTAATTTACCTTCTTTAATCCATGTGCGCAGCCATTCTTCGTGCTTGTCCATTGGTAAAAACCAATGTGTTGTTTCACGTAAAATAGGCGTTTTACCACTTAATGTTGAAACAGGATTAATCAAGTCCGTTGGACTTAAAGCTGTTCCGCAAGTTTCGCATTGGTCGCCAAAAGCTCTCTCACTACCACAATTTGGACATGTACCAGTTAAATAACGGTCTGCCAAAAATTGGTTGAAATCTTCATCATAATATTGCTCGGTAGTTTTTTTAGTAAAACTGCCTTTATCATTCAATACCTTAAAGTAATCACTTGCCGTTTGGTGATGAATTGAGTTTGATGTTCTGGAATATATATCAAAACCAATTCCAAAATCAGCAAATGCTTTTTGGTTAATTTGGTGATATTTATCTACGATTTCTTGTGGTGTTGTACCTTCTTTTTTTGCACGTAGTGTAATTGCCGCGCCATGTTCATCACTTGCGCAAACAAATACTACATCTTCTTTTTTCATTCTTAAAAACCGAACAAAAATATCTGCAGGAAGGTAAACTCCCGCTACATGTCCTAAATGAAGGGGCCCATTTGCATATGGCAATGCGGCAGTAACGGTATACTTATTATTTTTCATTTTTTTAATCTTAAAATTTGGATGTGACACTTCAAATGAGGAAGAGTTTTGCATCTCTACTGCAAATATAATCTGAATGATGGGAATATGATAGCTGAAAGAGTTGAATTAAAGTAAAGTTGCAAAATGTAAAATGGCAAGAATGACCTTGCTGTTTTTAATTGTAATTTTAGACACTTCAATAAAGCAAGTAATTGAACTGTGGTTAATATGAGAAATGCAATAATTATTTTAGCAATTGTCCTTTTGGGATCCTGTAATCAAGAGGTTTCTAGTGACGTGTCAAATAGCTCTGATTCTGCTAAAACGGATTTTACAGAATTTGTTAATCCGTTTATTGGTACGAGTAAAATGGGACATGTTTTCCCAGGTGCAACGGCTCCATTTGGAATGGTTCAATTAAGTCCTCAAACAAATTTTGAATTAATGTTTAACGAGGACGGAAATTACAATAGCAAGACTTATGAATATTGCGCTGGATATCAATACAAAGATTCTACTATCATAGGTTTTTCTCATACGAACTTAAGTGGAACGGGACATTCTGATTTAGGGGACTTTTTAGTGATGCCAACTACTGGAAGTTTGGTTTTAGACCCGCTAAAAACTGAAGAAGGAGATAAAGGGTTTTATTCTGAATTTTCGCATGATTCTGAAGAAGCGTCACCTGGTTATTACAAAGTTGATTTAAAAAGCTATGCTATTAAAGCAGAACTCACTGCAAGTGATCGGGTTGGTTTTCATCAATATACCTTTCCAAAGTCAAATGAGTCCCACATTATTTTGGATATGGTTTACAATATCTACCATCATGACAATAAAAATATTTGGAGTTTTATTCGAGTAGAAAACGATTCATTGGTAACTGGTTATAGACAAACTAAAGGCTGGGCTAGGGATAAAAAGGTGTTTTTTGCTATGCAGTTTTCAAAACCATTTAAAAGTTATGGGCACAAAAAGTATGACACTGTAAAATATGATGGTTTTTATCGCAAGTTTGATCAGGAGGAAAATTTTCCTGAAATGGCAGGGAAAGACATTCGAGCATACTTTAATTTTGATACAGAGGAAAATGAAAAAATCAATATCAAGTTTGCTTTATCCTCTGTTAGTGCAGATGGAGCAATGAAAAACTTGGAGGCTGAAATTCCGCATTGGGACTTTGATAAAACTAGGCAAGAAACAAAAGAGAAGTGGAATCAGGAATTGGGAAAAATTGAAGTAACAACAATGAATGAGGGTGATAAAATAAATTTTTATACAGCGCTGTATCACACCAATTTATCTCCAATAATATATGAAGATGTAGATGGTCAATACAGAGGTTTAGATCAAAATATTCATCAATCAGAAGGATTTACAAACTATACTGTTTTTTCACTTTGGGATACCTATCGCGCATTACATCCTTTATTCAATATTACACAGCCAAGCCGTAACAATGATATGATAAAATCCATGTTGGCGCATCATGATGAAAGTGTGCATAATATGCTGCCGATTTGGAGTCATTATGGCAATGAAAATTGGTGCATGATTGGTTATCACTCAACCTCTGTAATTGCAGATGCAATGGTTAAAAATGTAGGAGACTTTGATTATGAACGTGCTTTGCAAGCTTCTGTAAACACTGCAAATGTCCGATATTTTGATGGGTTGGGGGATTATATTGATTATAAGTTTGTGCCAGAAGACAAAAGCCATTCTTCTGTCTCAAAAACATTAGAATATGCCTATAATGATTGGTGCATTGCGCTTATGGCAAACCAGGTTAACAACTCTTCGGTTGAGGAGGAGTTTATGGAGCGATCTGAATATTATAAGAATGTATATGATCCTATAACAGGTTATATGCGACCAAAATTGGCAGACGGAAATTTTAGAGAAAACTTTGATCCTATGGACACACATGGTCAAGGATTTATTGAAGGGAATGCCTGGAATTATGGACTTTATGTGCCACATAATATTGATGAAATGATTGCAATGATGGGAGGTAAAGAACACTTCGCTAAACACTTGGACTCTTTGTTTACAATGGAAATAGACGAAAAATATATTGCAAAACATGAGGACATAACCAGAGATGGAATAATTGGAAATTATGTACATGGAAATGAACCTGGGCATCATATTCCGTATTTGTATAATTGGACAGGTCATCCAGAAAAAGCGCAGGAAAGAGTTCGTATGATTATGAACACCATGTATGCAGCACAAGTTGATGGATTATGTGGTAATGATGATGCAGGGCAAATGAGCGCCTGGTACATTTTTAGCGCATTAGGTTTTTATCCAGTAACACCAGGTTCGCCATATTATGCGCTAGGAAGTCCTTTAGTAGTGGAGGCAACAATACATTTAGAAAACGGTAAAACACTAAAAATTAGCGCTAAAAACCAAGGGGAAGAAAATGTTTACGTTAAGAGCGTTTCAGTTAATGGAAAAATAATTGAAGGCACATTATTGTCGCACGAAGATATTATGAATGGTGGCGAAATTGTTTTTGAAATGAGCAATGCTATTGGTGCACAGTAGGTTAGTGCGTGCTTTTAAAAATAAAAATGATTTAACGTAATCACCTAGTATAGGCAGTTTTCTAGCAAAAAATTGCTATTTTGGTAAAAACAAAACTTATGGGATTTTTTGACAGATTAGGAAGAGGTTGGCGTATGGGAATTGCCAGTTTAAAGGTGATTCAAAAGAATAAACAACTGGTGTTATTTCCAATTATTAGTGGGGTTGCCTTGATTTTGGTTGTGGCAAGTTTTGTTGGAATTACGTATGCTTCTTACGGAACAGATTTTGATCAAATTGCGAATGAAAGCAGTGCAGTTGATTACGCATTAACTTTTCTATACTATCTCATTTGTTATTTTGTAATTGTATTTTTCAATGTGGGGTTAGTACATTGTACGCGCATTTATTTGCAAGGTGGCGACCCGAATTTTGGAGATGGTGTACGTTTTAGTATGAAAAGAATTCCGACTATTTTGGGTTGGGCAGTTTTATCTGCTACGGTAGGTTTATTGTTAAAAGCAATTCAAGAAAATAGTGGCACTGTAGGTAATATCATTGCTGGTGTTATTGGTGTGGTTTGGTCAATTGTTACCTTTTTTGTTGTACCTGTTTTAGCTTATGAAGAGGTTGGACCATTTGAAGCTTTAAAACGTTCAGGTAAAATCATGAAAGAAAAATGGGGCGAATCAATTGGTGCCTCATTCAGTTTTGGAATTTTAAGTTTGGTTGCCATCTTAATTATTGCATTACCGTTAGGTTTAATTTTTGGAATGATGCACCCAGTTTTAGGAATAACAATTGGAGTTTTGACAGTCTTTTTAATTCAGAGTATCGTATCATCCGCCGAGATGGTATTTATAGCCACTGTTTATCATAATGTGGTTGAAGAACAACCGATAGACGTTTTTGATTCGGAATTAATTGACGATCTTTTTGTACATAAAGAGAAAAAAGGAATGTTTTAATGGCATAGCCATTTTTACTAAGGTTACCTTCAACATATAAACACATACAGGGTGAAAGAGTTTCTTGTATGATTAAATTATTGTTTACTTTTTCAATCACCATTTGTTTTATTTCGTTTTCTCAAGATGATCCGTTAATTGATTTTCCTATAAAACATTTAAAGGATAACTGTTTTAGTTACTTTGTGAATTTTGGTGTAGATTCAGTTCGGGAAACTTATATAAGAGCAGAAGTTCAAACTGTAGATTTTGAAGACCGTTGCGTACCTGCCGAATATGAGGTGTCTATGACGCAATATGTTCCAATTAAGTATTATTTGTTAGCTACAATTGGTCTTGGAGACACGAGTTTTCACACATTGTCATATACTGTTCCGCCCACTTGCCAATATTGGACAAAACCAGATTCAAATACCTTATATTTTCGTGCAGATTTGTCCGTGAATAGTAAGCAAAATAAAAATAATTCTGGTGCATATAAGCCAGATTCGGTTTTGCAAACGGATATGGATTGTATTGCTCAATTTTATAGTCTCGAAAGTGATTCTGTAAGGAGTGATACTCTATTTGAAAGGAAAGGAACGGCATTTGATCTAAATTCGCATAACGGAATTCCTTATTGGCAATGTTCCTATTTCTATGAATTAAAACACGGTAAAGAATTGGCTTATTATCATGTAAATGAAATTTCAGGGATGTGTGTTAATGCAAATACAGATCTTAAAAAATATGAAGGTCAATGGAAATATGGAAAGCAAAAAGGAAAGTGGTATTTCTACAACCCTTCGGGTGATTTGGAAAGAATTGAATATTATCGGAAAGGAGTTTGTAAAAAAATAAAGCGCATTGAAAATGATCTTTGAATCTTTTACAAAACAAGATTATAATTCTGCTACAGTAGAATAAATTTCGTCAAATTGCGCACCAATGTTTTCATAACCAAACCTCAATGCTTCGGCTCTAATAATATTCGAATCAAAGTTTAATTCACCATTTAAAAACGTTTGAATTGAATTATAAAACGCAGTGGCATCATCATGCGGAACTAATAAACCATTGTTTTTATTTACAATTTCGACTACACCACCTACTTGTGGCCCAATAACTGGTACACCGCATAAAAAAGATTCTAAAAGCACACATGATTGCGTTTCATAATGACTGAAAAGTAACATTAAATTACTTTTTGCAATTGCAGTTGCCACTTCTTCTTTGGGTAAAAACCCATGAAAAAAGACAGTTTTATTAAGTACTCCTAATTTTTGAGCTAAAGCTTTTTGGGTTTCCATTTCTACCCCTTTACCAATTACATGCAATTCAAAGTCGGTTCGGGTTTCAGTTAGTTTGCCCATAACCTCTAATATTCGCCCAAAATTCTTGGGATAATTATCTAATGTTGATACATGAACGAGGCGTTTTTTATTGCGCTTTTCTTTTTCAATAGGTTTAAATAATTGTGCATCAATTGTATTGGAAACTACATAAAAATTGGTTTGGTTATTGACCTCTTTAATATGTTTTTGAAGATAGGTAGATACTGTTGTTAGGGCGCTTGATCTTTTAATGACAAAAGACAAACACCTTTTTTTAAAATTACTGACAACATAAGCAACATTTGGATCATATCCAGACCAATGTTCAGTAATAACATAAGGAATATTTTTGCGCCATTTAAGCCAAACAGCCAATACACTGGCACGTAATAAAACGTGAATATGTGTTATGTCTGGCTTTCCCCACGTCTTTTTAATTTGCCTGTAACCGTAAAACTGATTTTTAAGATATAATAATCCCGTCATTAATTTATTGTAAGCAGAAAATCGGGTGGTTGGAGCTTTAAAGTAAATGGTTATTTCGGGGTAACCATTTACACTTGTCGTAATAACTTTTCGCCTTTTTTCTAAGTCAGTATCTGAGTGAATGAACAATACAAAAACATCATTTTTAAACGCAGCTGCTTTGGCGTGATCAACAACAAATACACCATCCAAAATGTCAAATTTATTTGGATACCACTTGGCAAGAAAAAGAACTTTTAAAGGTTTATTAGACACTGCTATATCAAATTAGTGACGTGTTGAAACTTTAAGTAATCCAGGGAGCATTTTTCTGATTTTAGCATAGGTCTCTTTCAAGGCTTTTTCAGTTTTAAAATCAGCCTGTGTTCTTTTAGTAACATTCATCAACTTGTTAAACTCGGCTTCACTAATTCCAAACCGATTGAAAATAACCTTTTTATCATTCTCTAAATCATCTAAATAAATGGGTTTGCTCAATTCCTGCAATGCTTCATCTCTTGTTACTACTCCCGATAAAATTAAATTGCTAAAATGTGCTTTACGCTTGTCAATTCCAAAACGAGTGGGCAGAATATAACACTGATAAAATCGTGTCCAAATGGATTCGCCGTGCTTCACTCGAACGGGTTCCCAACTGTATTCTTTTTGAAGAATTGCTGCAGCTTCGGCCTTATTATAAGGCATATAATTGAGCATAAAAATCATCTCAATTTTACGAATGTTATAATTTAAAAACTTAGTTTTTAATGTTTGCAAGGGAAATGTTTTCAATTTAACAACATCACCATGCTTTTTATAAATGTCCATTAAGTTTTTACTGTCCAGTTTATCATGCACCCATGTGTCGGGCATAATAGATTCCGTAGACATATTGTGACCAGTCAATATAAACGGGGCTTTTTTATCTACAGCACTTTTATATAATGCACCGTGCAAAGCATGATCAGTTGGTACATCTAAATCCACTACGCCGGATCGTAAATAAGCCATTTGTATAGCTTTAAATTCTTCCCAATCTACTTTAAATGTATAGAGATCTAGCTCCATTTTTTGTATAAGTACTTTAACATTGTGCACGGCTTCCTCGGTATTCCAACCACTGTCGTAGTGCATAGCTAATACGCGTAACCCGGCGTTTTTTAATTGATGTAAAAGATAAGAACTATCCGTTCCTCCACTTATTCCAACCACACAATCATAAGGATACTTTTTTCCACGTTTTTTCATTCGTGCGACGAGCGTATCAAATTGGTCGTAATTGTATTTTGGAGTTTCTGTGCGGAGCTTGGAGTAGTTAAGGCAATGGTGGCAAATACCCTCATCATTAAAGACAATATTAGGATCGCTCGTATCCATTACACAGCGCGTGCAGGTTTGAGATTTTGACATGTATAATTCTTTTCGTCTAGATCGAAATCTAGTGGTTAGGCATTGGGGGGTTTGGGTACGCTGTAAACCTTGAGAAGAAATGTAAAACGTTAAAAAGGATCAGATTATTGTATGAACTAGGATTTCATTCCCATAAAAAGGCCTGTTGCCATTTTTCGGGATGCTCTTTTAGCTTTCTCGGCTAAATCTCCAGTGAAATGCTCATCAATCGTTTGAAACCAAAGCTGAATCCAATGTCCAAAATGTGCCATGTCAATGTTTTTATTATTGGCTTGATCTACATTGCGGTGCGCTTGCATTGGGTTGCCTTTAAATTTTGGAATTCCAAAAAGATTCGTTTCCCAAAAATCAGTCAATTTTTCTAAATGAGATTCCCAATGATCTTCTGGAATAGCCGAATTAAATATAGGGCCTAATAGTTCATTCACTCTAATTTTGGCATAGAATGATCGTACCAATAAACTAACGTCTGACCTATTTTCTATTTCCTTGAGCATGCCTTTGTTTTGACAAATTTAACAGGAAGAATTTGAAGATGAACTGATAGATGTCAGCTGAGGTGATTTACTTGCCTTAAAAGACAACCCAAAGAATAATTATAAGAATTATGTTGATAGGAATTAGGTAAATGATTTGGGCTGGAACAAGCCGGTTACTGGCAGCAATCAATCGGTAGCTAATTTCATCACTTATTAAATGGGAAATTTCGTCTGTATCTTTATTGACAATCAATTTGATTTTATGTGCCAAGTCGTCTGAATAGCCAACTTTGCGTAATACGGCTCTAATAATCCACTGGATGAATTTAGGAAGGTCTTTTGATTTATCAATCACGTAAGTGTACCATTGATGCAGTATGCTTGATTCTTCTACTTTTAATTCTTCCAATAAATTACCGTTCAAAACCTTGTCAGCTATTCCTTTACAGAAAGGGTGAAGCCATAAATTAATAATATTGTAGTGGATAATAAGGTAGGCTTTGATCAAAAATCGGCGCAAGCCCCACATGAAATAGGTAAATACAGTGGATGAGCCTCCAACAGCAATAATAATCAAATTGGTGATCCAGCTTTGATTTTCATAATTAAAAGCTAACCATAAAGAAATGATGACCCAGTGTAAAAAAATCAATAACACTGCTAAGAGGCTATTGGGTAATAATGCCCTTCTTAATACTTCTTTAGAGGTATCAATTGCTATTTCTTTGGTCAATTTTGCCATGGGTATGCTCTAGGTTTGTTTGAAAATTTGGATCAAGATATTAAATTCTAGCTCTTTTGATTACATTTAAGTCATGAAAAAAATTCGACTTGTTTCACCCGCAAAGCACATTGACCAACATGAGGTAGATTTTGCCGAAAATTTTTTAAAAGATAGTGGATTTAGTGTCGAAATTGGAACCTATGCTTTGGGTGTACATAATTATTTTTCAGGAACAATAGAGGAGCGAAAAAGTGATTTTCAATTTGCTTTAAATGATCCTACTGTAGATGTTATTTTATGTACTAGAGGAGGATATGGATCTGTACAATTAATCGACCAATTAGATTTTTCAAAGTTTATTGACAACCCTAAATTGATAATTGGTTATAGTGATATTACCGTTTTTCATGAACATGTTCCCAAAAACTTTAATGTGCCAACAGTGCATGCTACGGCACCATTAAATTTCGCGGAAAATTCTCTTGAATCCTTATCATCATTGGTAAATGCAATAAAGGGGAATACTAATCGGTATGAAATTGAAATAAATGAATTAAATATTGAAGGAGAAGTTACAGCTCCAGTAACAGGAGGTAATCTAGCAATAATATATTCTATGTTGGGGACTAATTCGGAGGCAGACTATGAAGGAAAAATTCTTTTTATTGAAGAGGTAGGGGAAGCCGTGTATGCTATCGACCGGATGTTTCATGCACTAAAAAAGGCTGGAAAATTGGATCAAATATCAGGTCTTATTGTTGGTAGTTTAACCAATATGAAAGATTCAGAAGTTCCATATGGTTGTAGTGTAGAAGAGGTAATTCGTAAACATATCTTGCCCTTAAACATTCCGCTTTGTTTTAATTTTCCAGCAGGTCATATTTCAGATAATCGCGCCATTATTATGGGACAAAAAGCAACGCTATCCGTTGGGGCGAATAACGTCACTTTTGAACAGTAAATTTTATTTTACACCACCCATCATTTGCTTAATAAATGGTGAAATGAGCATGGCTATTATTCCTAAAACAATCGCGATACTTCCAAATATGGCATAAACAGATACGTAAGAATGTAATTGGAAAAATGAATCGCCCATTTGCAAAGCCGTAACACTGTCTAAACCTGTTATTAAATTTGAAACCTTTGCAAATATGCCAGAGCTTAAAACGCTGTCCTCTCCGGATGAAATGGAAGTTAATTGCGCTAATTTTCCTGCAAAATAATGCCCATAAAAAGAGGATAAAAACCAGACACCCATAATAAAGGCAACGTATTTTTTTGGAGAGAGTTCAGTCATTTTTGAAAGACCGATTGGAGAGAGAAAAAGTTCTCCAATAGTATAGATAAATGTTCCTAAAATAAGATAATACATGGGTACATTTCCTCCGTCATCCATTGAGCGTGATGACATTCCAAAAATAATAAACCCAACGCCTAACAATAAAAGGCCTGCTCCCATTTTTAGCGGTGAACTAGGGTTGCTATTTCTTTTAGACAAGAATGGCCATAATAAAGCAAATGGTACGGCCAATAAAACAATAAAGGCAGCATTAATGCTATTGGTTTGTGCGGCATTTATTCCAATTAAATTGACATTTCTATCTGCAAATAGTGTCAATGAACTTCCTGCCTGCTCAAAAATAATCATGAATAGCGTGGCTAAAAGTGTAAAGTAAACAGCTACCATTAATCGCTTTTTTTCCATGGCGCTAACTTTATATAAGATAGAGCCTAAATAAACCACTAAAAAGGCAGAAACAATCCATAAAAGATAATGCTCAAATTGATAGTATTTAACAATTAATGCAAAGACTGGAATAGAGATTATTGCACCAATAATAACTTGTGTTTGTTGTCCTAATCCCCAACGTTTAATCTTAAACTTTTCGGGGTTCGGAACTTTACCTAAATCCTCAAAAATGTTTTTATTTATTCCACGTTGAAAAACAACTAAGCCTAGCAGCATTCCAATTCCTGCTAATATGAATCCTAGGTGCCACCCATAAAGTTCGGCAACCCATGCGCAAAGTAATGGAGCAATGGTGGCACCCAAATTAACACCTAAGTAAAAAATTGTAAATCCTGAATCTCTTCTTTTGTCACCAGTTGGATAAAGTGCACCAACAAAGGATGAAATATTGGGTTTAAAAAATCCATTTCCAACAATGATTAAACCAAGTGAGAAATAAAAGAAAAAGGGATGCTCAAAAGTCAAGAAAAAGTGGCCAAAAGCCATTAGAACTCCACCTATATTAATGGCTTTGCGATAACCTATCATTTGTTCGGCAACTATTCCACCAATGAGTGGTGTAACATAAACCAAAGACATATAAGCCGCATAAACCCCGAATGACATTTCATCTGTAAATAATAATTGTTTGGTCATGTATAAAACAAGGAGAGCTTTCATTCCGTAAAAGGAAAAGCGCTCCCAAAGCTCTGCAAAAAACAAATAGTAAAGTCCTTTTGGATGGCCGAATCGGTCTTGTGTGTTACTCATAAAATGATAGTTTTGAACGTATAAAGTTTAGAATTAATGACTCCTTTAAAGGTTGAATGAGGTCATTAAAATGTTAATTAGGTTCGAAACTATTAAGTAGGGTTGCAGCATTCAAGTGTTGTGCCTAAAGGTTGCAATGATTTGTTAAATGTGCTGAATTGTAATTGAGGAACAATTAATTACAAAGCTGGTTATATTCCTTATTTTCAAAAGATTGAACGGCTTCGTTCAAGAGAGTTGTGTCAATGGTAATATTTTCAGGTGTGATCCTAAGGCGGTAATTTCCTTCACCAATAAAGGTGAAAATATCGCGGCGTTCTAATTTTTGAAGCTGGTCAAGTTTTAGAATTTCGTTCATATTATCAATGATTCTGCTTAAGTAAGTTTGGTTACTTAATTCACCCCCATTTCCAATTTGAATGGTTTGTGTATTTCCTTGTCCAAACTTCCGTCGAATAGCAAACTTTAGCAAGTTCTTATACTGCGTAGTTTTTGATTCAAAATCAACCACCTCGTTAAAAATTCCTTTAGACGGGATGCTAATTTTAATCATTGACCAATCTAAAAAGGCTATGGTAACTTCATTTGGCTTAGGCATATTTGCAAGGCGAATAACCCATGTGGTTGCTAAAACCATGAATAAGGTGATTAAAGAAACTTTTGAGATTAATTTAATCAGGTTATTAATGAAGCCATCATTCAAAGAGTTGAACACCTCAGGTAATTGTGAAACGAACAGCATGGCCGTTACTAAAACAGAAATTATGGCAATAATTGCCAATCCTCTTTTCATGAAAGTTTGATAGAGAGAAATCATTAGCAAAAGCGACAGAAAGGCGGAGAGCACAAGGTCTGGTATAGCACTTATTTTAAAGTAACCATCTGTTTGGTCATAATTAGACAGGATAGCTGTGGCAATTGAAACAACAACAATGACAACGGCTAATATGCGTACGTTCCTTTTATTTTGATAGATAAACTTGGGAGCGTAGTAAAAATAGGAGAGCGCGAATAAAAGAAAGATATTGTTTAAGACAGAAAAGAGGTTGAGTACGGCTGTATAACCAATGGTTCCAAAAAATGAATTGCCGTTATTGATATATACCCAACAGCCTGAAATGGCCCAAACAAAAAGGGCTAAACTCAAAAATAATAAGCCTTTATCAATTCGTTTTTCTGATTCATTTTCTTCTAATAAATGAATGAAACGTTTGCGAATATTATACCATATTGCAAAGAGAAGCACACCACCTATTAGCGATATAAAAATATGCGTTAAGGCATAAAAAAGGGAAACTTCAGACATTTTTGAGGTTTGATTCCTCCTAAATTAACCAATAAACTTAGATTCTGCAAAAGTGTTGTAAAACAAAAAGCGCACGTAATTAATACGTGCGCTTAAAACCTAGTTTTATTTGAAATGTGAAAGGCTTAGTTTTTTACAAACTGTGTTCTTTGCACACCATTTTCATTTTGAATTTCGATCAGGTAAGTACCATCTTCCAAACTTCCAACAAAGATTGATTTTTGATCTATTCCTTGGCCAGCTAATACTAGTTTACCTTCTAAGCTGTACACTGTGTAAGTGAAAGATTCTGCTAGTTGTAGGGTTAAATTACTTTGCGTTGGGTTGGGATAAAGTTGCAATAACTCTATGCCTTCTTCTCCAATGCCAACTTGTGTGTCCACATAAATAATTTCACTTGCTTCGCATCCTGCTTCCCCTTTAACAACAACCTCATAAAAACCGTAAGTAAGACCCGTTAAATCTTCATCATCATCAAAATCGCCAGTTATATCATTGTCCCAATCAAATAAATAAGGAGCTAATCCACCAGTAACGGTAATGTCGATTTCACCATCAGCACCACCCATTTCATTAATCACATCATAGGCAATTGTAATACCTTCAACCACGTTGATTGTAATTTCATCATTGTCAGTACATCCGTTTTCATCTGTTCCAATTACTGTGTATGTATATGTGCCGATTGGTCCTGGTATAAATGGTACACCATCTTCAAATGTTCCTTCCGGAATCCAAACATATGTTTCTGCTCCTGTTCCAAACAATGTAGCTGTACTTCCTTCGCAAATGTTTTCATTTTCAGCATTTGCATCTACTGTTGGTAATGCGTGAACTGTAATTTCAACAGTTGAGGTGTTCATACACCCTGTTTCATCAAATACACCTGTTAATGTATATGTTGTTACACCAATTGGTGGATCTAAATCTGCAGGATCCCATGTAAAGGTGTCAGCATCTCCACCTGCAGAAAGTACTACTGGCTCGCCGTCACAAAATGAACCGTCACCTGCAGATGCAACAACAGTTGGTGCTGCTAGTACTTCAATTTCAACCGATAATGGGCAATCTTCTTCATCTGCACTTGTTGCTGTGTAAATAATTGTTCCTACTACACCAGGCATAAACTCTTCACCATCAATTGCGCCACCATCCCATGTAATGTCTGCTCCACTCATTGAGGTAGCATCTAAAAGCAATAGGTCGTTTTCGCAAAGAATTGTATCTGATACAACTACTTCTAGTGGCATACATGAAAGAACAACATCTATAGATGCGGTTGCTGTACAACCAATGGCATCCACTACCTCAACTACATAAGTTCCGGCAGTTAAATCTGTTAAGTCTTCAGTATCATCAAAGTCTCCAGTTCCATCTATATCCCAATCATATAAATAACCAGGGTCGCCTCCAGTTACTGTAAGGTCAATTGCTCCGTCACCTCCCATTTCTTCCTCTGTAATAACAGTTGTTAATGTTAAGTCAGATATAACAATAACATCAAATGAGCAGATTGTTTCGTTTAATCCAATATCTGTAGCAGTATAAGTAACAGTAGTTGTTCCTAATGGGAAAATATCTCCAGGAGAATGTGTTGAAGTCATTGTTACTCCTACGCAGTTATCTGTCATTGTTGGTTCAACCCAGGTAACAACAGCTTCGCAAATTGCAGTATTTGCGTTTTCTGTAACATCTCCAGGGCAATCTAAAATTGTTGGAGGAGTTACGTCATCAATAACTACATTCTGTGTTTGAATCGTTGTGTTTCCATTTCCGTCATCATAAGTCCAAGTAACAGTAGTTGTACCTTGATCAGTAATTGGCAATGAAGCATCATTCGATACCGTTACAATTCCGCCGCAATTATCAGTAGCAGTAGGATCAGTTAATGAGGTAACTTCGCATTCTGCAGTTACATCAGCTAAGACGGCATCATCAGGTGTTGGACCAGTAATGTCATCTATTACAACATCTTGTGTTTGTATAGTTGTATTACCATTTCCATCATCATATGTCCACGTGACAACAGTTGTTCCTTGATCAGTAATTGGCAAAGAGGCATCACTTGAAACCGTTACAATTCCACCACAATTATCAGTAGCAGTGGGATCAGTTAATGTGTTAACCTCACATTCTGCAGTTACATCAGCTAAAACGGCATCATCTGGAACAGGGTCTGTTACGTCATCAATAACTACATCTTGCGTTTGTGTTGATGTATTACCGTTCCCATCATCATAGGTCCAGATTACAGTAGTTGTACCTTGATCAGTAATTGGTAAAGAAGCATCATTCGATACCGTTACAATTCCGCCGCAATTATCAGTAGCAGTAGGATCAGTTAATGAAACAACTTCACATTCTGCAGTTACATCTGGTAAATCGGCCACATCAGGCACTGGAGGTGTATCATCAATCACAGTTACTGTTTCACTACTCGAATTTGAGCATAGACCAATTGTTGTATAAGTAACTGTATAAGTTCCTTCAATTGATGCTGATAAATCAATTTCACCCGTAGATGCATTAATTACTAATCCAACTCCTGCAGAGAATGTTCCGCCAGGTACACCAGTTATTGTTGGTGTAGGATCTACTCCGTTTGGACAATAAATTGCGGCGTCATAGTTAAACGAGGCGTCATCTAATGTGTTAATTGTTAGAGATACACTTGAAGAATTTGGACATGTACCTGCTGTTGTGTAAGTAACGGTATACACTCCAGGTGTAGACGCTGAAACGTCAACCTCTCCTGTAGAAGTGTTGATTACTAATCCAACTCCTGCAGAGAAAGTACCTCCACCTAAACCAGTAATGGTTGGTGTAGGATCAGATTCGCTGATACAATAACTAGGAGAATCATAATTGAAACTTGCATCATCTAGTGCATTAATAGTAACAGAAACACTTGAAGAGTTAGGGCAAGTTCCTACAGTTGTATATGTCACCGTATAAGTTCCAGGTGTAGATGCCGAAACATCAATAGCACCTGTAGAAGTATTAATTGATAATCCAACTCCAGTAGAGAAAGTACCTCCACCTAAACCAGTAATTGTTGGTGTAGGGTCAGATTCGTCTACACAATAAGCTGCAGCATCATAAGTAAATGAGGCATCATCTAGTGCGTTAATAGTGACAGAAACGCTTGAAGAATTAGGACATGAACCTGCTGTTGTATATGTCACCGTATAAGTTCCAGGTGTAGATGCCGAAACATCAATAGCACCTGTAGAAGTATTAATTGATAATCCAACTCCCGCGGAGAAAGTACCACCGCCTAAACCAGTAACAGTTGGTGTTGGGTCAGAATCATCTGCACAATAAGCTGCAGCGTCATAAGTAAATGAGGCATCATCTAAAGCATTAATAGTAACTGTAACACTTGAAGAGTTAGGGCAAGTTCCTGCAGTTGTATAAGTAACTGTATATGTTCCAGGTGTAGATGCCGAAACATCAATCGCTCCTGTAGAAGTATTAATAGAAAGTCCACCACCGGCTGAGAATGTTCCGCCACCTAAACCAGTAATAGTTGGAGTAGGATCAGAATCATCTACACAATAAGCAGCAGCACCATAATTAAATGAAGCATCATCTAGCGCATTAATAGTAACAGAAACACTGGATGAATTAGGACAAGATCCTGCTGTTGTATAAGTAACTGTATATGTTCCAGGCGTAGATGCCGAAACATCAATAGCACCAGTAGAGGTATTAATTGATAATCCACCACCTGCAGAGAAAGTACCACCACCTAAACCAGTAATAGTTGGTGTTGGGTCAGAGTCATCTGCACAATAAGCACCAGCGTCATAAGTAAATGAAGCATCATCTAAAGCATTAATAGTAACAGATACTCCCGAAGAGTTTGCACAAGAACCAACTGTTGTATAGGTTACTGTATATGTTCCAGGTGTTGATGCCGAAACATCAATCGCTCCAGTAGAAGTATTAATTGAAAGTCCAACTCCTGCGGAGAAAGTTCCACCGCCTAAACCAGTAATTGTTGGAGTAGGGTCAGAATCGTCTACACAATAAGCCGCCGCGCTATAGTTAAACGAGGCATCATCTAATGTTGTAATGGTAACAGAAACACTTGAAGAATTAGGGCATGTACCTACGGTAGTGTAAGTCACCGTATATGTTCCAGGTGTAGATGCAGAAACATCAATTTGCCCAGTTGAAGTATTAATTGACAATCCAACTCCGGCAGAGAAAGTACCACCACCTAAACCTGTAATGGTTGGTGTAGGGTCAGGTTCGCTAACGCAATAACTTGCAGCGCTATAATTAAATGAGGCATCATCTAGTGCATTAATAGTAACAGAAACGCTTGAAGAATTAGGACATGAACCTGCTGTTGTATAAGTTACCGTATATGTTCCAGGGGTAGATGCTGAAACATCAATTGCTCCAGTAGAAGTATTAATTGACAATCCACCACCGGCGGAGAAAGTACCGCCACCTAAACCAGTAATTGTTGGTGTTGGATCAGAGTCATTCAAGCAATACGCCGCCGCACTATAGTTAAATGAAGCATCATCTAAAGCATTAATAGTAACAGAAACACTTGAAGAATTAGGGCAAGTTCCAACTGTTGTATAAGTAACTGTATATGTTCCAGGTGTTGATGCCGAAACATCAATTGCTCCAGTAGAAGTATTAATAGAAAGTCCACCACCGGCGGAGAAAGTACCGCCACCTAAACCAGTAATAGTTGGAGTAGGATCAGAATCGTCCACGCAATAAGCCGCAGCATCATAAGTAAATGAGGCGTCATCTAGTGCATTAACAGTAACAGAAACGCTTGACGAATTAGGACATGAGCCTGCTGTTGTATAAGTAACTGTATATGTTCCAGGCGTAGATGCCGAAACATCAATTTGCCCTGTAGAAGTATTAATAGAAAGTCCACCACCAGCGGAGAAAGTACCGCCACCTAAACCAGTAATAGTAGGAGTAGGGTCAGAATCATCTGCACAATAAGCCGCAGCACCATAAGTGAATGAAGGGTCATCTAAAGCATTAATGGTAACCGAAATACTTGAAGAATTAGGGCAAGTTCCTGCAGTTGTATAAGTAACTGTATATGTTCCAGGTGTAGATGCCGAAACATCAATTGCTCCAGTAGAAGTATTAATAGAAAGTCCACCACCAGCAGAGAAAGTACCGCCACCTAAACCAGTGATAGTTGGTGTAGGGTCAGAATCGTCCACGCAATAAGCCGCAGCCGAATAATTAAATGAGGCATCATCTAGTGCATTAACAGTAACAGAAACGCTTGACGAATTAGGACATGAGCCTGCTGTTGTATAAGTAACTGTATATGTTCCAGGCGTAGATGCCGAAACATCAATTTGTCCTGTAGAAGTATTAATTGATAATCCACCGCCAGCAGAGAAAGTACCACCACCTAAACCAGTAATAGTAGGAGTAGGGTCAGAGTCATCTGCACAATAAGCACCTGCGTCATAAGTAAATGAAGGGTCATCTAAAGCATTAATGGTAACCGTAACACTTGATGAGTTTGGACAGGTTCCTGCTGTTGTATAAGTCACCGTATAAGTTCCAGGTGTAGATGCCGAAACATCAATCGCTCCAGTAGAGGTATTAATAGAAAGCCCACCACCAGCAGAGAAAGAGCCGCCTGATATACCAGTAATAGTTGGCGTAGGATCAGAATCATCTATACAATATGAAGGAGAGTCATAAGTAAATGAAGCATTATCTAAAGCGTTTATTGTTACACTTACATCTTCATCACCTGCACACAAGCCTCCGGTTGTATAAGTTACGGTATAAGTGCCAGGCGTAGATGCGGAAACATCAATTTGCCCAGTTGAAGTATTAATAGATAAACCGCCACCAGCAGAGAAAGTTCCACCTCCAACACCAGTAATAGTCGGCGTAGGGTCAGAGTCATTAACACAATAAGAGCCCGCAGAATAATTGAATGAAGCATCTTCGCGAGGTGTTGTTGTAACTGTTATTGTTCCGCATGAACCAGGAGTAACACAGCCACCTTCCCCACGAATAAAATAGGTTGTACTTGGTGGAGTTGGTGTTACAATAATTGTTGAACCAGCCGTGGTTCCTAATAATGTACCTCCACAGGATCCAGTATAAACATGCCATGCGGTTGCATCATTTTTATCACCAGAAATTGTTAATAGCGCAGAGTTTCCGTCGCATATAGTTCCTGGTGCTGATGTTGCGGTTGGAATATCAGGATCTGTGCATGGAGCAACGCAGGTAACAGATGGGCTAAAAGCACCAGGGGTAATGTCAAAAGCAGTGCTATTATCAGTGCTCCAATTCGTTCGGTCATTGATCTCTCCACGTAAAAAAGTAGAAGTACCAGTTAATGTCCCCGTATATTTTGCGTTGTCTTGTTCTGTAAAAACAGCAATAAAAAGAGATACACAATCATCTCCATTTGTTAAGCCAAACGGTAGTCCTGATTTTGCAGTACCTAAAGGGCCAGTAGAAGGATCATTCCAGTTAGTGGAAGGATCGAGTGATACAGGAGAACCATTCCCATCATCTCCATTAATTCCGCTAATGAATGTGGGGGTAGTAGCAGGTTCAGCTGTTGCAGCTTGGTAAGCTAAAACTTGATCTCCACCAGATAAGTTCCAACCAGAACCACTTTCTAGTGTTGCGGTTCCGCCGCCAGTAACAGTAAATATGTCAGCTCCAGATTCGGTAATGTAAACAACCGTTCCACAACTAACACCACCTCCAGGAGCGGTCCATTCAATATGTCCTTCGGATGTTCCTGCCCAAGTATTAGCATCATCATTCCAACCTTCTTCTGTAAAGAATATGACTTCACTTCCAGGAATATCCGTCAAAGTAATGAATGAAAAACTGTGATCTGTTGAAGCTCCAGGACCTGAATCCGTATTATATCCAATAAAGGCAATGTCTCCAATTGCTAATTGAGTAAAAGCTGAGGTGCAACACACCATGCTTAAAATCAAGATAAAACGTGTTAGTTTCATAGTTTGTTGAGTTAATTTTTAAAACTTTTGAGGTTGTTTTAGGTGTTATTTCAATACTGTTAAATGCTTTTGAATAATCTGACCAGATGCTGTTTCAATAATAAGCACATAGCTTCCATTGCTGACATTTGTTAGATCTAGCTTTCCATTCGTTACAGTCGTATCAATCTCTATCAATCGGCCATTAATATCAATTAATTGAACGCTACTAATTTCAAGCGACGATTGTATTGTTAAAGCGGAATTCATGAGCGGGTTAGGGTAAATTCGAACCAGACTTGCTAGGTCTTCAGAAATACTAACCTGTGAAATTGTAACACATTCAGAAGTGTCCTGACATTCGCCCTCAATTATAATAACAGCATAAGTTCCATTTGCATCTGGAGTATATGTGTCTTCTGTTGCCCCATCAATCTCTGATAAATCGTCACAATTTATCCATTGATAGGCAGTTGCATCTGTATTGTTAGCAGAAATGGTAATTACATCTGTAGTAATGCTTACATCAATAGGAGCAAAAACAATATTTTGTGATTGTGTTACTGTGTTTCCATTATCGTCATCATAAGTCCAAACAACGGTTGTGGCTTCAGTGATTGGAAATATAGCGTCACTCGTCACTTCAACATCTCCATCACAATTATCAGTGGCTGTAGGTGTTGGTAGTTCATTAATTTCGCATGCAGAAGAAAAGTCTTCCAAAGGAACTTCATCTGGGATAGGTGCTGTTACATCATCTATCACAACATTTTGGGTTTGAGTAGTCGAATTTCCTTCAGCATCTATATAAGTCCATGTGATTATTGTTGTTCCTTGTTCAGTGATTGGTAATTCTGCGTCACTAGAAACGGTTACTTCTCCACCACAATTGTCTGTCGCGCTTGGGGAAGTTAAAAGGCTAACTTCGCATTCATCTGTAATGTCAGCTAAAGTTGGATCATCAGGTGTTGGTCCAGTTATATCATCTACAATTATCGTTTGTGTTTGTGTAGTTGTGTTTCCATTACCGTCGTTATATGTCCAAGTAATGGTATAAGTTCCTTGTTCTGTTATAGGCAATGTTGCGTCATTTGATATCGTTACAGGATCTGCACAATTATCTGTTACTCCAGGGTTGGTAAGCTCAGTAATTTCACATTCTGCTGTTATATTTGGTAAGTCTGCTAAATCTGGAACTGGAGCGTCATTATCTTCAATGGTGATGCTTACTTCTTCACTACTTGGGCAATCACCTGCAGTGGTATATGTAATAGTGTATTCACCTAGATCACTTTCTGATGGATTAATTTCGCCAGTAGATGCGTTAAGATCTAACCCAGCAGGGATAGAGGTAAATGTACCACCTGGAAGGGTAATAGAAGGAGTGCTACCGCTTGCATTCGGGCAATAAATAGTCTCGTCATAACTGAATGACGCGTCATCTTCAGGAGTAATTGTTACTGCTACACTTCCGCAGCTTCCAGGAGTTACGCAACCACCTTCACCGCGAATAAAATAGGTAGTGATTGCATCTCCAGGGGTAACTTCGAAAGTAGTTCCGGCTGTTGTTCCTATTTCTGTTCCACCACAAGAGCCAGTATAAATATGCCATTCAGTTGCATCATTTAGAGTACCTGAAATGGTTAATGTAGTAGATTCTCCTTCGCAAAAAGTAATAGGAGAATATGTTACTGTTGGAATTGTTGGGTTGGCGCAAGGAGCTATACAAGTAACGGACGGAGAAAATACACCAGGCGTGATATTGTAGGCAGTTCCGTTATCAAAACTCCAATTCGTTCGGTCATTAATTTCTCCGCGTAAAAAAGTTGAAGTACCAGTTAATGTACCGGTATATTTTGCATTGTCTTGTTCGGTAAATACAGCTATAAAGAGAGAAACGCAATTCTCACCATTTGTAAGTCCGTCTGGTTGTCCAGATTTTGCTGTTCCTAGTGGTCCTGTTGACGGATCATTCCATTGAGTAATTGGATCAAGAGAAACAGGAGAACCATTTCCGTCATCACCATTTAAACCTGCAATAAATGTTGGAACTGTTCCTGGCTCAGGCGAATCTGCTTGGTAAGCTAAGATTTGGTCACCGCCGGATAAATTCCAACCAGATCCACTTTCAAGTGTGGCAGTACCACCACCCATAACTGAAAAAACATCACTTCCAGATTCAGTGATGTAAATAATTGTGCCGCAACTTAACCCTAATGCGGGGGCGGTATATTGTATATGCCCTTCTGTGGTGCCTGCCCAGGTGTCGGCGTCATCATTCCACCCTTCTTCTGTAAAGTAAATGACTTCGCTTCCGGGGATGTCATTTAGTGTAATGAAAGAGAAGCTATGGTCGGTAGATGGACCAGGTCCGCTATCTGTATTGTAGCCTATAAATGCAATGTCGCCAATGGCGAGTTGAGCAAAACAAAAAGGACTTATGAGCCCAATTAACGTAAAAAGTAAAAGTTGTTTTTTCATTTCTTTTATTTTAATGACATAAGTATGCGTTAAACCAACCTTTTGCATCACTATCTTCTTGCAGAGGATCGGTTTTTGTTGGGTTTGCTTCAAGTTTGGAAATGACTGTTTTATCACCGCCATTTATTTTCCATAAGTGTTGGTCAAATGCTGTAGAATTGCTTTCGTTATCAAATGCAATTGGTCCTCTAGGGCCGTCGATATGAGTATCAGCAATGGCGGTTTTTAGTGAACCGCTATTTTGTTTGAGTGCATTTGCGATAATTAGTCCATTTTCATATCCCAAAAGGGCAAAAAATGATGGGTTTTTACCTTTTGTTGCAACATAATCAGCTACGAATTTTTTATTTGATTCGTTTTCAAGTTGTGGGTACCAGCTAGAGACTGTTGTTATTTCTTGAAAAACGTTTTCGTGATCATTTATTAATGAATCCTCGCAAGAGAAAGGCAAAGCATAAATAGGATATTTTTCATGCATATTATTTTCGGCTAAAAAAGTAGCATGTTCTTTAGCAAAAACACCGTTGTGAAATGCAACTATGGCTTCAGGATTATCTTCAGAAATATGTTGCATCATAAGTTCCGCTTCGTTTTCACGGGGTTCATGCGGAGTAATGAAATGTCCTGAAAATTCAACGTTTGATGCGTTTTCTAGGCTTGTTGCTAGGGCTTCAATAAAACCATATCCAGATTCGTAGTAGCAAGTGGAGGTTTCTATTTTGGAGACATTGTTTTTATCAAAATGGTGAACCAGATCTTGCAGCGCATTGTATAGTCCAAAAGAATTTTGAAATGTTCCATTTGGTAAATCAAATGGACGTGTTGCGCCCATAGTTGCCATTAACAAAATTTCATCATTTTTAGAAACAAATTCAGTTAACTCAGAAAGGCCGTAATGGCCTAGTAAACCTGTTGTTATACAAGTGTCCTCTTGAAAAAAGAGTTTTTGCGTAGCATTGGTTATTTGTTTTGGATCTGACCCAAAGGCAATGCTTTCGATAGATAATTTAAAGTCGGTATTACCCAAACCGAGCTTAAGCCCGTGAATAAATTCTTTTCCAATTAACGGGTAAGCATTTGATTGAGGAATTAGTACTCCAATATTATGCGTCATAAATAAAAGAAAACTTAAAAAGAGAAGTTGTCGGTAAGGACAACTTCTCTTTGATTTTGATTATTAACTTCTTGATGGGAAAATTCCTTGAAGGGCAATACAAACATTAATTCCTAAAAAAGGATTACGTGATTGTAATGGAATACTTGCACCTGCTAGATTAGTTGTACCAGAAATTTGTACGGCACCTAATTTATCTCCAGCTGTAGGATCTTCTTGGTAAATTTGTGGAGTAGCTCCACCAGTACTTAGAGAATTTGCTCCGTTATCAGATTCATTAACACTATCACCAGTATCTTCTTTAGTGTATACAGTTACATTGGCAACACCATTAGTAAGTGAGTGCGAGTGAGATGGCATGTTTGCCTGAGTAACGTATAATTGTTCTACTCCGCCTCTTTCACCCCAAGTGATAGTTGAAAGTCCTGGTCCGTGACCAATATGAACAATGCTTCTTCCTCTTAAATCTGGTAAACCGAAAGTTGTTCTACCATCTCCGCCGAAGGTTGTTCCAAGCAGAGAGAATAATGCACTATATGCAGAGATAGGCAATAATTGTCCGTCACATTTTGCCCAACCGCGTGGTGCAAAACTAAAGCCATAAGGCTGAATTTGTCCTAAAAATGGATCCATAATAAATAAGTTTTAGAATTAATATTTTTTTTGCTTTAAATCAGTGATTTAAGCTTGGTTAAGAACGAGATGGGTAAATACCAAATTCCGCAATACAAACGTTAATTCCTAAAAAAGGATTACGTGATTGTAATGGGATATTTCCTCCAGTCAAGTTGGTTGTACCAGAAATTTGTACAGCTCCTAATTTGTCAGCACCAGTAGGATCTTCCTGATAAATTTGAGGTGTAGCTCCACCAGTACTTAAGCAATTTGCTCCATTATCAGTTTCGTTAACACTGTCACCAGTATCTTCTTTAGTGTATACAGTTACATCAGCAACACCATTAGTAAGTGAATGTGCATGAGCTGGCATGTTTGCCTGAGTAACGTATAATTGTTCTACTCCGCCTCTTTCACCCCAAGTGATAGTTGAAAGTCCTGGCCCATGACCAATGTGAACAATGCTTCTTCCTCTTAAGTCTGGTAAACCGAAAGTTGTTCTACCATCTCCGCCGAAGGTTGTTCCTAGAAGCGAAAATAATGCAGAATTGCTTGAAATAGCAATTAATTGTCCGTCACATTTTGCCCAACCACGTGGTGCAAAATTAAAACCAAACGGCTGGATTTGTCCGATAAATGGATCCATAGCTAAAAATTTTTGATTAGGTTAATAATTTGTTAAGTGATAACGAATGTATGATATTTTCACCAAAAATTTTAACTCACTATAGCTGTGAACCCCAATAAACACTAGAAAAGTGGGTTTTTTAAGAAAGTGGCAATGGGTATAAATACCTATTGCCTTATCTGTCAAACCCGCGAAAAATCGCTACTTTATAATTATCGATCCGGAAGACTGACCTACCCTGAAAAAATAAATACCTGTTTTTAGTTCTGGCAGGTTAACTTTGGATAATCCGTTCAAATGATGCACTTTTTGGGTTTGAACTAACTGACCTTGTTGATTATAAATCTCTATTAAATCTGCTTCCACCGTTTCAAAATAAACATATTCTGTTGCTGGATTTGGATAGGTTATGATTTGGTTTTTTACGTCATCTTCAATTCCAGTATCATCAATTGGTTCATCTTCATACATCCAACTTACATCATAAGACCAAATTGAACGAGAATAAGTACCTGCAATTAGTTTTTCATTTGGCTCATCTAAGTGTAATTCGCTTACTGTTGCAAACGGAAGCCCGACCCCAACATATTCCCAATGTTCTCCGCCATTGGCCGTGAAATATACACCACCATCCAATGCTGCGAAAAGGTAGTCATCTTCTTCTCGTCCAGGAACGATTAAAACATCATTAACAGTAATGTCTGGTAAGTCTCCAGAAATGTCAATCCAGTCCCCAGAAGCACCATCATCTCTTCGGTAAAGATAAGACCCATCATCATCAGATTTATAGCCAGACATGCAAACATAGGATGTTTTATAAATGTTTGGAGAACATCTTAATCCAGTGATATAATGGTTGGGTAAATCATCTGTAATGTTAATCCAATCCCATGCGAATTCTCCTCCATCTGTGCGGTCACCAATCCATACTAAACCATCACTTGTTCCAACATAAAGGTTGTCAGCTACTCCAGGAAACTCATCTATTTCTGTAATGGTGTGATAGCGTGAAGCACCAAATGATTCACCCATTCCAATTCGGGTTAAATCTTCGCTTATATACTCATAATCATCAAATGGTGCGTCATTCATCATTTGAATGCGTGATGTACCCACAAATAATTCTGAGGTAGTTTCATTGATGTAATAAGGCATATCCCAGTTGGTGCGATCCGGATCTGGATCATCAGGCGAAATATTAGTTGTTGCCCCGCCTGGATCAGCATAGCGCAATCCACCATTTTGAGTTTCATAATAGGCTGCTCCAGCATCTTCCTCTAAAAACGTAACGCGGAAACCGTCTCCTCCATTTAATCTTTCCCAATCGTTAAATACGGTTGCGTTACCTGACATTGTTCCGTTGTCTTGCGCACCGCCGCCATATAAGCCATCCTCATGAGGATGCACATCAATATGATAAAGCTGAGTGATTGGAAGGTTCTCAATATCCTCCCAACTTTCACCATTGTCGTCTGTTTTATATAAACCACCATCAGTGGCAATGATATACGAATCTTCATCTAAAAAGGCCACGGCATGTTTGTCCGCATGTACTTCATATGTCCACCATTCAGGTACATTTTGATACCAATCTAAACCACCATCTAATGATTGATACATTTCAACACCTGGAACAATTAATTGATTGTTGTTATAAGGGTTTAAGTATACCTCACCGAAATACCAACCAAATCCGCCCATTGCGCCATCAGGAATATCTTCGGCTCCGCCGTGCACATTTAAACCGTCCCATGATGCACCTCCGTCTGTTGTTTTATAAATGTCATCAACATCTAACGTTTCACCGTCAACATATAAGGCAAAAAGAGTATTAGGATCGTCGTTAGAAATGGCTAAACCAATTCTACAGTCGTCCTCAATAGGTAGTCCACCTGAAAGTTGTGACCATGTTTCACCACCATTAATAGTTTTATAAATACGACATTGCGGACCTGTAACGGTTGATGAAAAGTAGTTTCGCATACGGTTATAACCAGATGCATATAAAACATCAGGATTACTTGGATCCATTACCATGTCTGAAATTCCTGCTGAATCTGCAATGAATAGTTTGTTTGACCACGTGGCACCACCGTCGTCAGAACGGTAAACACCTCTTTGACCATTTTTAACATGTGGATTACCCAATGTACTGGCAAAAATGCGATCAGAATCTGTTGGATCAATAATAATTTTTGATACGACTCCAGTTTCTTCTAGTCCAATATTGTCCCAACTATCTCCACCATCTTCAGATTTATAAATTCCGTTACCTAAAAAAGAGCTTCCGGTAAAATTTCTGTCTCCCGTCCCAACATAAACTATGTCTTCATCTTCTGTGTCAATTGTAATAGCACCGATTGATAAATAAGGTTGATCGTCAAAAACAGGATCCCAGTTATCTCCACCATCTGTAGATTTAAATACTCCGCCATTTGTAGCACCAGCGTAAATAATATCGTTATCAGTAGGGCTTAGTGTTAACACATCAATTCGGCCACCAATATTTCCAGGGCCTTCTTGCAACCAATCTAAACTCAGGTCAACTTCGCGTGTTTCTGCAACGGCATAAGCTTGCATCTTAACTTCCTCCATTCTTTCCAGGTATTGCGCCTGGTCAAAGTTTCCGTCGGGATAAGACCGTATAGTCAACCATTGGTCGTGCGGTTCTAGGCTTTTACCTTCATCTCCCATTTCTGTTGAGGGATTGGACGCTATTGTGTTTTGGTTTAATGTTGTTTCTTCATTGGGAGAAACAAGGAAATAGGTTGCGGTAGCGATCGCCAAAGCGCTAACTGCTATGTAAGTTAAATTCTTCATGGATTGAATTTTAAAGTCCGATCAAAAATCGGAATGCAATTTCATAAAGTTAGGGAAAAATCGTGAAAGTCCTTGCAATTCAGTATGAAGGGTAAGGATCATCTAGTGATTGGATGATTAATTACCTGAAATTATTAGATACTTGTGGGTTCATTCTAAGCACTAGTCTAAAACCAACTGTTGCATATGAATTTGAATTGGCTTTAAAAGCTTTCGCATAAAGCCCTGCTTTGTTCACATTTGCAAATTCACCATATCGTTCATCATACCAATTGGCGCCCATAATTAATTGCCCATCTGTATCATTTGATCGATTTAAATTTTGATCAATATTCCGTTGATTTTCGCAATAGGAAGGGTCAGCAAAACAATTGTAATTGATGTAAGCTTCAAACAATTCTTGGTAATTGGTTTCATAATCTTCGCTCATCCATTCAGAGGCGTTATTGGACAAAAATTCAATTTGGCTAGCTAAATAATTACCTTGTGCTCTCATAATTACCTCATGTTCTGTTCCTGATATTTCGCGGTAATCACTTGAATATTTCTTTTTGATCATTTTCAAAAATTTGCGGTGCGCTTTTATGTTTTGCAGGTCATAAGGCAAGTTTACTTTTTGTAAGAGTGATTTTGCATAGTTGAAATTAATTGGGCGCTCGGTTTCGGTTTTATCACCTAACATTAAGGTAGAAGTGATTTGGTTGTCTTCTATTTGTTCTGCCATGTTTTGATTATATCCACTAGTAATTGTCCATTCATATTCTATTAGGTTTGGTAAACCAACAGTGAATTTATTACCAATTTTAGGGTTCGATTTTTGCAATTGTTTTTGTTTCCAATCACAATAAGCTTCTGCTTGATAATGTGATACTCCTACAACAGGCATGTGGTTAAATGCAGGATGCCAAAAGTACATATTGCCCGTTACGCTAGAGAATAATGCATGATCGAAATTTTGCCAGCAAGTTGTATCTGGATAGATATTTAGCTTGTGTTCGATAATAAATGGTGTCAAATCTCTATGACCTCTAATGGCGGAATTTTGTCCCTTTTTGATAGGTTCTTTGTATTCTGTATTCGCAATGGCTTCAAAGTCCATGGAATAGTATTTATAATTTAGTTTACGTTGGTCTAAACTAAGTTTCTTATAAAAACGCTCATTTGGTTGCAAATAGAATTGGGAAAGAACTGGAATAATTAGATCATCTCGAAACTCTTTTCGATAGTCAAAATCATAATTCAATGAATACAATTCACGCATCATAGCGCGGCTTCCGTCTTTGACTAGTTCCCACTCCATTTTTGCTTCATTAAAATAATGTTCTTCCTCTATATTTAACATTTTAAAAGCTTGCTCGTTGGTTAAAGAATCACTTGCATATACAGCTTCGCGAAAAATAGAATCTCTTACCCATTCTGTAAACTCACGATATTCTTGATTGGTAACTTCATATTTTGAAATGAAAAAAGGGTTGAAGTAATTTTGCACGGTGGATTCATACTTTTCATTTCGAATACTTTGTGCTTTAATAGCAAATGAATCTAACCGTAAAGAATTAGTCGTGTTGTCGCCCATTTTCCAATTGACATAAACCAATTCTTTGGGATCTACATAATGTCTTAAGCTATTGGCATGAATAATATTAGTAGAATCATGTAAAAGAAGGGCGGGTTGAATGAGTTTAAATTGACTTAAACCTTTCAAATCTGACTTTTTAAATGAGACTATTCTAGCATAGATGTTATAAACACCGTTTATGGGATGGTAATATCTTACAGTAGGATGTTTTACGCCTAAAACGGCTACATTAATTGCTACTTTTTTCGTTTGCGCAAAGGTGTTTAGTGTAAAAAAAAGTACTAGGAGTGTGAATAGGGCTTTCATTTAAACTATAATTTAAAATTTTAATTTCGTTACTGGGCAATGTATTTAAAATGGTGTGTGCAAGCTACATATTTGCTCCTTGTTCTGAAAATAATCGATAAACAGATTAATAAAAATTTGAATTGCGAATTTATTTTAATTCTGTTTTTTGCCTGTTCATTTTTTGTTTAGTTGACCAAGGTACCACTTTGGCTATTAAAACAAGACTAAAATGCAATTCAATAAAAATCTCCATTCAGATGAAAATATTAGAATAGTATTTTTATTGAATGTCTTGTTTCTGCTCACCTAAGTGGTGTTTATGTCTCATAAACTAAAAAGAATAGTATGAGCAAAAACTTAGAATTAAAAGAAACGATTAAAGCATCAGGAATTAAACAGTCAATTGAATTATTGACATTAAGCTTAAACATGTATCGACAATCAGAAGCAATAAAAAGCAGAGCATATTCCGTTTATCAAGAATTGGATGAAGCGATTGAAAAACTCGAAGATCTTGACGAACAATTAGTCTATTTGATGGAACGATCAGTGACATGGGAAACCACAAAAGACGTTTAATTTAAAGCGGCTGTACTTAGTGATAGCCGTTTTTAGAATTAGGAGCAAGTATATATTTTGAATTGATGATTGCTTGCTTCAATTTTAACCTGACTGAAATGATGCTTTAAAAAAGATTCATACCCCAAGTTAGAATTAGCAACAATAGTTAAAGTTCCGCCCTCTTTCAATTTAAACTTGGCCTCTTTAAATAAATTGATTGGAATACTCGTATCAATCGTGTTTTCAAAATGAAACGGTGGATTGGTGATAATCCAATCGAGTGAATTTTCTTTGAAATCACTTAAATCGAAATTATGATGAAATTGTGTATTTTCATTTTTTACATTACGTTTTGCAGATGTTATGGCAAGATTTGAATCATCTAAAAAATGCAACTCTTCAATCTCAATTTTGTCTAAAATCCATTTGCCAATAATACCATTACCGCACGCCAAATCTAAAATGCAGGCGTATTTTTTTGGCTGCTTTATATTCTGCAATAAATAATTTGTGGCTTTATCTACTTTGCCTGCAGAAAAAACTCCTTTGTGTTGTTCTAATTTAAGGTGATGATATTGGAATTGTTCAAAAGAGGGTTGATTGTCTCTGTTTTTTTTACCGCTGAGAATTAGTAATCGGGCTTTCTTTTTGGCTTTGCTTTGTTCTACATTTTCGAAATATTTGGTTGCCATTTCTAATAGGTTGGCATTAAAATATTTTGTCATAAAGCCACAAATTACTTGGCCATTAGATGACAAATGAGAATGAATATGTTGCAAGTAAGTTTCAAAAAGAGCGATTGACTTTGGAATTTTTAGATATGCTTTTTCCAATTGTTTTGGAAGCTCATCTGTAATTAGGTAGAACTGGTTTGCAGCAACCGTGATATCATTATTAGTTGCATTTTGGTGAATAGCCGCAGCTTGACTTTTGAGGTCAGTAATAATAAACGGGTTTTGATTGGCAAGGTGACAGGTTAAATAACCAAAGGCGTCATTATAAATTCCAATTGTTTCTTCATTTGTGGGATTTGATTGGACCATTAACTCATCCGCGGCGCTCCATGCTTTTAAAGAAGGGTGATTTGTTTGCGGAACTCGTTTTAAATTCAAGCTTTTGTCCATTAATATCGTCCTCCATTTTTATTGTCTTTACCATCCATCCAATCCCAAATAAAACCAACAATAATTGCAATAACTACAAGTGGAATTAGAAGGCGTACCATTCGGATAAAAAACCAACCAATAAGCAGCACAAAGAAGACAATTATTATTTTATTTCTTGCGCTTGGTTTCATAACAGGGCGAAGATAGTGGTTTATGCTTAGACAACATAAAACTGACTTTATAATATGATGTGTGGGGAGATTAGAAACCTGTTTTTAAAGAAATTGGAGGGCTCAGTATATTACTGAACCCTCCAATTATTAATATATGAATGATTAATCCTTCTTAGGATTTTGTAATCCTAATTGATTTGATTTGACCGTTTACATTAATGCGGACTAAATAAATTCCATTCTCGAATTGACTCAAATCAATAATTTCCTGTGCGGTTACTAGTTGATTTTCCAAAACAATTTGGCCTTGTAAATTAAGCACTTGCAAGGATGGTGTTTCCTGAAAATCGTATCCGTTAATACTAATTGTGAGCATCCCATTTGTTGGGTTAGGATAAGCACTTATGATTAATTCAGAAGATTCTTCATTGTTCAATTGTAGGATTGGATTTTCCATAGTGTTTAAGCCGTCATTTTCTTGCAAAGGTGTTCTTAACTCATTACTTGCAATATCTTGTCTCAATATAAATGCATTGTATGGATCAAGGTTTGTTCCGGATGAAAGTAATACTCCGCTTACAGGTGCTCCATTATAATAATCCAAATTTCCTTTATAAGTACCTGTTATAAAAGCATAATCAGCCGAGATAGATACACGAGATGAGATATGATCGTATTTTACAGCAGGAGAATTAATGTCTTTTGTAGAATTGACAATTGTTGGATTATTCCAATTTCCCGTACCAATTTTAGCTTCTCCAACGAAACTATAACGCCAAGGACCACCAATAGCATTCAATGTAGCTTGTGATGTTGTGCCAGTTATTTCAGGTAATCCACGATCGTAATAACCAACAAAACACAATTCATTTGTATTTGCATCCATTCCTGTTAGGTGCGCGTAGGAGTAAGTGTTAAAAATTTCCTCGGCTTCTAAAGAAGTTGAACTAATTTCATATGAAAATAAGTAGCTACTATTAGATACTGAATTATAACCTAATGCTCCAGCACCTCCTAGAAAACTGCCAAATACATTAGAGACATCTCCCGTATAATCGCCACCAAAATAAACATGGCCGTCATCATCACTCGTTAAGCAATTTCCTTCGGCATATTCTCCAACACTAGCTCCAAAAGCATGTAAATTATTGAAGAAAACATTACCTGTTGAAGGATCAAGCCAAGCAAAGAAAGCATCTCTTAAAGCACCTGCAGTTATTGTTGATGCATTCATTGTAAGTGTATGATCAAATGTTCCTGTAATTAGAACGCCATTGAGTTGTGCGTCCCACTTAATGTCGTTAGCAACGTTCACACTGCTTTCTTGAATAGAGTTATTCATCCAATCAACAACAAAAGTATTTGAGCTAATGTCATATCTAAGCTTAGAAGCAAAAACATTGGATTGACTATTTGCATCATTATCTGATTTACCAGAGATATAAACATTTACAACTGAACCATAATCTTGTACATCTAATGCAGTTCCAAAATGGTTTTCATAAGAATCTTCAATTGCATTTACTTCTCCAAAAGTAGCTGTATTTGCCCCGTCAACTGCGATAACCGCGAGGTGTCCTATTGATGATCCACCAAGACTACCATTAAAAGTAGAACCAATTGTTGTTCCATTAGGATAAACTGTAATTAGTTCTGTTTCTCTATTATAATTGAATCCAATTAAAATTTCATCATCTTGCTTGTTGATTCCAAAGCCTTCACTCCAATTATCGCCTATGCCTCCAAATGCATCATAAATTACCCATTGTAATTCACCACATGCATTGTGACAAACTGTATAGAAATTATTTAAATCTGGTTGGGCAGATGAAATGGTAATTGAGTTACCTAAACCGTCGTCAAAAGTAGTTTCTTTTTGAAAACTTCCCGTTGCAAAAACGAAACCATCATCATCTGTAAAAATATCAAAACCTTTATCTCCCTTATTTGCAAATGAAACAGTGTTTGAAGTAGTTTGATGCCATTGTTCACCAGTAACTACAAAATTCATAGTATCAGAGTCAGAGCATCCAGTTAAAGGGTCAGTATAAGAATAAGCAACGGGATATGTACCTGGAGGTACTATACTTGGGTCAAATTGAAATAGCGTATATGGAGGGAAAGTACTTGCAGTAACTGCAGGTGGGAGATAGGTAAATGATCCGCCAATTGGTGGAATAGAAGGTGAGAAACCATCCTCTGGTGTAAAAAAGCCAAAGGTTGAGTATATGTTTCCATTTGGCAGGTAGCGAACACCAATATTTACAGGGTCATCAGCGCTGCAAAGTGTTACAGTGGGTTGTGTTGCAACGACAACTGGAGCACTTGAGACATTTATTGTCATAGTTGCTGATTCAGAGCATCCTCCTATTATATCTGTATAAGTATATTCTACGGTGTATGTTCCTGGGCCAATTGAAGGGTCGAAAGTAATGATTTCATAAGATCCAAAAACTACGGTTGTAGTAACAGGAGGAAGGCTCGTATAACTGCCGCCAGGTAAAGGTCCGATTCCTCCAGGATACCCATCTACAGGAGTGAAATGACCATTTGTATGATATACATTACCTGTTGGCAAGTATTTTACTCCAAGATAGAAAGGTGGTTCAGTATCGCAAATATTTAGGACAGGTTGAGTTGCTTCAACTTGCAGTGTTTCTCGAAAAGAAATGTCATCCAAACCAAACGAATGGTTTCCTCCTCCAGAGCTATATCCTAAATTAATTGTTGCGGTGGTAACCATTGCAGGAGCTGTCCATTGAACACATACTTCGCGCCAAACGCAGCCCGTTGGATAAACGTTCATGTTTGAAACAAGAACTGATGATCCATTGATAAATACAGTTAGATTAAAATTGTATGAATTACCTGCAAAATCCGGATTTACGAAGTATTTAAATGTATAGGTTTCACCAGGTGTAACCGGTATTGTACTATAATTTAGTAGTGTGGTTGTAGCTGGGCCAGATTGATTAAAAATAGCGTACCTTGTACCTGCAGCAGTGTGGTCGCTAAATGTGGGACAATCTATAAAGCCACCAAGCATTGAGTTTGCTGTAGTAACAATTCCATAATCACCAGAAGTAAAGCTGGGAACATTGTAATTGTAGGTTGTTGGAATAGTTGCTCCTAAAGATTCAAAATCTCCATTGGTGATGAGGTTGCCTCCAAATTGGCAACACGATTGTGCTAAAGAGCTATACTGAACCATTGCAAGTCCGATCAGCCCTAATAAAAGCTTTTTCATTTGATTAAAATTAAGTTTTAGGTTTCGCTTAATTCATTTAAGCGTTTAACGGAACAAAGGACAAGAAATATTCATTAAAACGCCAATTGGAGGCGTTAACTTAATATTAAGAAATTGTTTCTAATCTTGTTAATCTAAACGGAAATGAATTGGAAGGATGAGGTGTGCTTTTACAGGTTCGTTAAGTTGTTGACTAGGGATTCTATTTCGTATCATTCCACACAATGTTATTGGTGTTACGGGTTGAATCGAGCCAGTTGTTTAATTCATTTCACGAACGTGCAAAATACCGACATTGTTATTGTCAGCATTAATATCAAGAGAATGGATTTTATCTTCTCTTTTTAGATTTTTTTGAACTTTGGTTTCTACCGCCCGCCTTATTATTTGCTCGCTTTTCTTGTAACCATTTAGGTACTTCACGAGTTGTGTTTTGAGGAGGAGCAGTACCCATTAAGCGCGCTAATAATTCTGGTTTGCCAGCATTATTTAATTTATCCTTTACCCATTGTCTATTCTCATGCTTATACCAGAAGAAAAAGCGGTGTTGATCCTTTTTTTCTTGCTTAGTTTTAGGAGCAAAGGTTGGTTTTAAAGTATATGGGTGTACACCAGAATAATAAATAACCGTAGCTACAGTCATTGGTGTTGGCGTAAAATCTTGTACCTGCTCAAGTTGAAATCCCATTTCTTTAGTTTCGGCAGCAAGATTCGCCATATCCTCTTCTTTACAACCTGGGTGAGAAGAAATAAAATACGGAATGAGAGGTTGTTTTAAACCGTTTCTTTTTTGAATACGATCATAGCTCTCTTTGAACTTATGAAAATGTTTAAACGAAGGTTTACGCATGATCCGCAAAGTATCGTCTGCAGTATGTTCGGGTGCAACCTTTAATCTACCAGAAACATGGCGGGTAACAACCTGTTCTAAATAAGCGTCAGCCTCTTTTTCGTTTAAATTTTTATTGTAATCTTTTACCAATAAGTCATATCGAATACCTGATCCTACAAAAGCTTTTTTGACTTTAGGGTGCTGGTCTACCTTTTGGTAAAGTTTGGTTAAAGGCTTATGGTTGGTATCTAAATTTGAACAAATAACGGGATGGATACACGAAGGACTTACGCATTTTTCGCAAATCCCTTCATCAATTCCCTTCATTCTATACATGTTGGCAGAAGGGCCTCCTAAATCAGAAATATAACCTTTAAAACTAGGATCTTCCACAACCTGCTCAACTTCTTTCATGATAGATTTTTCACTACGCGAAGCAATGAATTTACCTTGATGAGCAGAAATTGTACAAAAACTGCAACCGCCAAAACAACCGCGGTGCATATTAATGGAAAACTTGATCATTTCATAAGCAGGAATGTCTCCACGCTTAAAATATTTTGGATGCGGTAAACGTGTGTAAGGTAAATCAAACGAACGATCAATTTCCCCTTCCGTCATAGTTTTGTACGGCGGATTAATTATGAGTCGGTTATCTCCGCTTTCTTGAAAAATTCGGCGGGCAATTAGTTTGTTTGATTCTACTTCAACCACCTTAAAATTGGCAGCATAAGCAATCTTGTCTTGCAAACATTTATCATGTGAATTTAATTCAACGTCCTCCCAATTTTTGTTTTTTGGAACTGGTTCATCAATCGGTCTAAAAATGGCTGTTTGCGGAATAGTTTTCATTGAAGAAAGGGGAACTCCCTTTTTCATTAAAGTTAAAATTTCGCGCAAAGGTTGTTCACCCATTCCATAGACTAATAAATCAGCGCCACTCGTTTCTAAAATGCCAGGCATTAATTTGTCCGACCAATAATCAAAATGCGTTACACGGCGTAAAGAAGCTTCAATTCCTCCAATTAAAACCGGAACATCAGGATAAATTTCTTTAAGAATTTGGGTGTACTTAATGGTAGCGTAGTCAGGCCTAAAACCTGCTTGTCCGCCTGGTGTATAAGAGTCGCTTGACCGTTTTCTTTTCCCGGCGGTATAATGATTTACCATAGAATCCATACAGCCAGAAGTAACGCCGAAAAAGTATTTGGGCGCACCAAACTTTTTAAAATCTCTTAAATCATCCTGCCAATTGGGTTGTGGAATTATGCCTACTCTAAATCCTTCGCTTTCAATAATTCGCCCAATAACTGCAGGCCCAAATGATGGATGATCTACATAGGCATCACCAGACACTAAAACAACGTCTAACTCATCCCAACCATGAGCTTCTAGCTCCTTTTTGGTGATGGGTAACCAGTCCGATACGGGTCTTCTTTTTTGAACCATTAATGCAAAGGTAGGTGAAATTTACTTGATAGCGCTTTTCATGTAATCGCTGTATTGAATAAATTCAACTTTGCCCTCTTGACCATCTCTGCCAGATTCTCCATCTCTACCGTTATATCCATCTCTACCCATTACGCCATTGCCTTGTGTACCTCTACCTGCCAATCCCTTTTTACCATAACGTCCATAATGCCCATAACTGCCGCCATGGCCTCCGTGCGTATAGACAATAATTTGTGAAATGTATTTTTCGCAAGCCGGGGTATAAACAATTTTGACATTTCCACCATCCCCACCGTTTCCACCATTACCGCCGTCTCCACCGTCTCCGCCATCTCCACCACTACCGCCTATTCCAGTGCCGCTTTCTCCATTTTGTCCAAATGCTCCGTCATGACCGTTGCCCCCATGTCCCCCATCACCTCCGCTTGCATCTAACTCTATATTAGGCTTATACAACGAAAAATATAATGGTTCAAATTCTGAATTGTTTCTACCGTTATCGAGAATTAACATACTATCCTTCGTACATGGGTGAACGCCAATTGATAGGAATAGGGTTAAATCTGGACAGTCCAATCCATCCCCACCATCCGTACCGTCGCGGTCATGAAAAGGGGAATGTCCATTTTTTCCAGGTGTTCCTGTTGCACCAGCGAAGTAGGTGTTTTGTTTGGTTTTATGAATGATAAAGGTTTCATCAGTATATATTTCGGGTTTGTTTTTTAAAGCCACTCTAACAATTAATAATGAATCGCAAAGATTGGTTCTTTTAGGGATGATTTTAGATTGTATTGGATCATATTTTCCGCCCTTAATTACACTCAATTGAATATCGTTAAAGGTGATTTTTCTATTTTGAATTTCCAGTCCCTCATCTCCATCTAAATCTGCAAAAACTTTATAAGGCAAAGGTCGGTCATTAAACACATTGTCTCGATTTAGGTATAGGTGCAAGCTTTTTACATGGTCTACGGCATTGTAAACTGGGATTTTAAATTTGTAAACCTTGTTTATACTTGCGTAACTCAATTTCATTTCAAGTGTGATGTTGTCCTCTGCATAGTCTTTCGGAATTATTAAATTGAAATATTGTTTTGAAGGGCCAACGAACTTAATTTCCTTGGAAACTTTGAAAGTAAAATCTAAACAAGGGTATTTGGTAAATTCATCAGTGCTATAAAAGACTTTGCCATTGGTTTTGGTTACTTTGATTGAAAAGGAAGGACTTAATCCTTTAGAGATTCATGTTTTATCATAAACCAAATCAACCGATTTTATGGCAGCAGTTGTATTGAAAACATTAAAAATAAAAAATAGGAAAAGGGTTGGCTTTAAAAAGCCAATTAGATTTGCGATCATGGGTGTGGTTTTTTGCATGAATGCGCAAATTTCATACCAATGATTTATTTGTAAGATTCTGTTTATTTTGGGTGGATAAAATTTAAATTAAAATGTTTCACTCTTTATTTCAACCTGTTACTTGGCAAGATCTCTTAAAAAAGGAAAGTATAGAAAAAATTGAAAAAAGAGAATGTCCATTTTTAAAGAGCGAACTTCTAAGTGAGGATTGTTATATTTTAATTGGGCGTCATGGTGTTTCTAATAAAAAGAATTCGCATTATATAGTCATGTCAACTACTACTACATCATTTACTGTTCAGGCGGGCTACCTGCGGTGTAGTGAAAAATTTTACAAGCAAACTAAATTTATAGACACTGTTTTGTCTTACTTAGTTAATATCGGAATTGGAATTTTAATTCTTGGGTTTATCATGTTTTGTTCAGCTCAATTTTTTGAATTTAACATGCACAAATATTTACCGTTTGATGTAATGTATTTTGGTTTTTTATGGATGTTTACACTAGGTGGGGCGCCATTAGTAAGCTTTATTCGCAAATTGTATAGAGAGCGTTTGTCAAAAAAAGTTGTTCGAAGAATCCAAGGACTAAGTAAACTAGGAATGCCTAAACATGATGGTAAAAAGCCTAAGTATTACTATAAAATGGAATCAGAGCAAATAGATGATTTTGAAAACATGCAGGATTAGGTTACTCTTTATTATGCTTTAGGATACCAAATACAATTGCAAGTTGAGCAAATGCATAGGTTGACATTATTATAATAAGTGATAAAGGAACTTCAATCAAAAATTTATCGATAGCTAAAACACTATCAGAAATCATGAATAGTAATGCGCCAATTAAGACAAAATAAAAGCTTTTTCGATTTACTTTATCTTGTCGTTTAAGCGCCGTTATAAACATGCTTAAAATAACCAGAATATAAATAACTACTGGAATGATTAAGGGACCAAGGTTATCTTTTAAGGCATAAAACAAACCTATGCCATAAATAATAACAAGAATTAAAATTAACCAAAAAACAGCGTGATTTTTTTTATTCCAGTATTTAGCAAATGCAACTGAATAAGAGACATGTGCTAAAAGAAATGCTCCTAATCCGATTGTGAAAAAATGAGGAGATACATTTTCATATAGCAAGGCGGTGTCACCTACAACTGAAAAGAATAATGCAATTAAAACAGGGCGGAATACTTTTTTAGGTAAATCTTGCCCATTGTAATAAAAATAGATAAGAAGTGAGCCTATTATTAACGGTTTGCTAATTCGTCGATAAAGGTCATAAGAAGAACTACCAATAATGAGATCAACAATAAGGATTGTAAAAAAGAAGAGAAGAAATAAATTATAATGCTTAGTGTTTTTAGTCATTCTTTGAGGCAGTTTTATTTTCGTTTTTTTCAAGCCATTCTTTCCGGATGTCTTTGGAGAGTTTTCCTAAATTATCGTGTTGCCATCCTGGAGGTTTGGAAAGGTATTTGAGTTTGTTTAAAAAGCTTGTTTTACTATAGATAACCGTTTTAAAAATGGAAGCCCATTCGGCAAAAGCAATTTTAAAAGGATTGAATGTGTTAATATTTGTTGTTAGTCCATAGGCAACTTTTTCTTCTTTTAACTCAGGTTGAAACGTACCAAATAGTTTATCCCAAACAATAAAAATACCAGCATAATTGCGGTCCAAATAAAGTGGGTTTGATCCATGGTGAACGCGGTGGTGAGAAGGGGTGTTGAAGACACACTCAAACCATTTTGGCATTTTATTAATTAACTCTGTATGGATCCAATATTGATAGAGCAGACTAATACTCATTTGCGTAAAAATCATGAGCGGATGAAAGCCGAAAATAGGTAAGGCTAAATAAAAAACAAAATTGAAAAATCCGCCTGTCCATGTTTGCCGTAATGCCGTACTTAAATTATATTTTTTTGAAGAATGATGTACAATATGTGAGGCCCAAAAAAAACGACTTTCATGACTTACTCTATGAAAAAAGTAATAGCAGATATCATCTAAAAACAAAATTAACAACCAAGCCCACCACTCAAACGGAATTGTAAACAACTTGAAATTGTCATATAAAAAGGAGATGATGAAAACCAAAATTAGATTGGCTAAAAAACTCACAATTACATTTCCAATTCCCATTGATATGGACGCCAAACTATCTTTAAAGTCATAGGATTTTTTATTTCTCTTTTGAATGAGTATACCTTCAATAATGATGGTTATCACAAAAAATGGAATAGCGTATAAAATTAGGTTTGGTATCTCAGGTATTTGCATGGTTCAAATTCGTCCAAAAAGGTACGAAAAATTCAGTGCGCGCATAATAAATTTGCAATTAAAAATTGGCTCATTAATTTTTAAGAATCGCAGAATTTTATGAAACTTAGTAAAGTTGAAGCGGAATTTTACATGAAAAAAGGAGTGATTGCCTTAAGCTCCTTTTTAGATAGAGTGGGATAATCGTCACGAAAGTGTTTAGAATACAACATGCGACCATCTGAAATGCTCACCAATGCCATTTCCGTAAAGCGATTAACAGCAAAGTATAAAATGATGTGCTCAGGATTTTTAAGAGCAAGTGTTTCATAATACTCTTCCTCACCTAATAGACGATATTTAATGCCCAATTTATCCAAATCAGCCGTAACAATTGCATGACGCGTTTGCTCTCTATTTAAAATGAGTGTATTTCCAGCCGAAGGACCATCAGTGCCTGTTACGGCTTCAGAAACCTTTGCGTTTAAATCTTCTGGCTCACCAGTAAGACGTTTATCCTTGATTAGCGTTAGCCCTTGGTTGAGGGCTTTAACTAAAATATAACTGTAACGGTATTCTTCTTCCTCTGACACTAAATCATAAAAGCCATTGAGGTACATATAGCCAAGGGTGTGTTCCATTTTAACAGCCTTGCGAGGAACATAAATTTCTGCAGGTTGTAAAACCAATACATGTTGGTTTTTACGATCCATCATGTGCTTTTTTGTAAACTCTTTGGTTGTTACAAACAAAGCGGTTGAAGTTTTGTCAGGGCGCTTATACTGCTCGACTGTTGTAAATTCTGAAAAGGTCCAAAATTCATTCAAATTTGCAATCATGATACTATCAAAATAGACATTTCCAGTTTTTACATAGGTAATACCATTATTAACCATGTTCTTAAACGTCATTTCGTTTGCACCGAAATTGTAGACTTGTGCAAAGCTTAAATTAGTTAAGATTGAAAGAAGAATGAATAAGTATTTTTTCATAGTGTTAAGATCAATTAACCGCAAATATACTTATTGACTAGCAATTATAAAGCCAGACTGAATTATTGAACCAACCGTTATGATTTAGCAGCCGTTTATTATGAATAAATCGACGTATCGTGATGGAAAGGTTAATCTTAGTTTGCCTTTTATTCTCTTTTGCTTCATGCAGTCTATTTGGACAGAAAAGTTATGGAGATGGAGATTTTTCTGTAAACCCATATATGGGTGCAATTCCTTTGGATATAGGTGCTAAAGTTGGTCTTTCGTATACTCCTAGTGATGCAGATTTTGTTGGTTTGCCAGTTTCAATAGGAATAAAAGGAGAGTTCTTGGTTCAACCACATTTAGGGATGAAAGTTGATTTTAATTGGATTTACATTGGTTATAAATATACGCGGCTGAGTGAAAACACGCATTGGAATCCGTCTACAGGAGAGTATGTGAGAACAACTCTTACAGAAAATTATAAACGAACATCTAGGAAAATAAGAATGATGGTTGGGTTCAACTTTTATTTCAACAGATCAAACCGATATCATTCTTATTCAACAATTGAAATAGGATATAAAAATGTACTAAGAAGACAAGTAAGAAATAGTGTTGTTAGTTCACCTAAAATGTTTATTCAATATGGAAATTTTGGTTTCCCAATAACCGCCCGAATTGGTCTTGGTCAAAAGTGGTTTCTTACTGAAAGGTTAGCTATTACAACAGAAGTTGGTCTTGGAGCAACGCCCTTTCATCTTGGAATGGAGGTTAATTTTTAAGAAAAAACATAAATCTTATTTTTTCAACACAACATAACTCATTACTGGACGAAAACCAACAAATGGACTCGGTTCATCTGATTCTATTTCACTCGTTATTCTTATTTCATATCCTGGTGAGTACCAATGTCCGCCAATTGCAGTGCTTTCTGCTGTTAGTTCTGAAACATTGCCGCACATATTATAAAGCCCAAATGCATTTGGAGCATAACTTTCCGTTGGCGCAGTAAAAGTATATTCGGTAGCATTTGAAACTGGATTATAACTAAAAGTTGAATCTTGAACAATTTCAAACCCGTCAGTTGTGCGTCTTACATTTTGATCACCGATTTCAAAATAATTGGCATAAGAGCATCCTTTTGAATTGTACATATAATTGTTTCCCCAAGAATAAATAGCGTTTTTATTTCCGCCCTGTGCAGCAGCAGCCCATTCGTGTTTAGTTGGAAGCCTCACGTCATTTATATGCTCTCCGTATTTTGTACGAAGTTCTTTTGTTAACCATTGGCAGTATAATTCTGCACCGGCTTTGCTTACATTAACAACGGGATAATTATCATATGCAGGGTGATTAAAATAATGATCTACCATAGGGCTATTGAGCATTCCTAGCAAATTCCATTTGGTTGTGTCAGGTGTTGCAATGGCTAATAATGAATCGTTTTTCTCCTTTTTTAATGCTGTTATAAACTGACGATATTCAAAATTTGATACTTCTTTTTCAGCCATAAAAAATGCCTGGACACTTACCTCGTTTGTAAAAGCAATAGTGTTACAAGAAGGTATAAAAACGAATGATTTTGGCGTTTTATATTTTGATGCAGGACCAAAAGAGATAAGAATAAGTCCAATAAGGACGAAGATTATTTTTTTCATAGGATAAGGTTTTACACATCAATAACCTATAAAATGGACTCGGTTACAACCGTTAAAATAATTCTTTTACGTTGTCAGCAAATAGTTTTACGGCAATCGATAATAGGATGATTCCAAATACCTTTTGTAAGATTGCAATTCCTCCTTTGCCTAAAAAGTGTTCGATTCGTTTCGTCAATTTCAAGACAATAAAAACGACAATCATGTTTAATAGAATTGCAATTGCAATATTGGTCATAGCGTATTCGGCCTGTAAAGAGATTATTGTGGTCATTGAACCGGCGCCCGCAATTAAAGGGAAGGCAATTGGTACAATAGATACAATTTTTCTAGACCCTTCATCTTCATCTCTGAAGAGTTGTACACCAAAAATCATTTCTACGCCTAGCGCAAAAATAATGAGTGAACCTACAACAGCAAAGGCTTTTATTTCAACTCCCAGAAAACCAAGAATACCTTCACCAACAAATAAAAAGGCTAACATTATTCCTAATGCTACTAATGAAGCTTTAACCTCATGAATATTTCCAGCTCTATTTTTCAGCTTAATAATTACCGGGATTGACCCAATGATGTCGATCACAGCAAACAAGACCATAAAAGCCTTCCCAATCTCTAATAAATCGTTATAATCCATAGCGTAATATTTTAATTAAATTCAACACGCAATTTTTAAAAAGCGCGCAAAGGTAATTAGTTTGTTAGAACGTATATCAACAAATGATAAAATATTTCACTTTTTATCGATTAGAGGTATAAATTTATCGACTTGTTGGTTCTTTGACCTATAATTTGCGCACTAGCATTTCAATACTTTGTGCAAAATATTTATGTTCTAACTCCAATACTTGTTTTTGGACTGACTCAGGCGTAGCTTCTGGCTCAATAAGGCAAGCATGTTGTTCAATAATATTCCCTTCATCATAATTTTCATTGACATAATGAATGGTAATACCTGATGTTTTCTCTTGCGCTTCAACTACTGCTTTGTGAACATTCATTCCATACATTCCTTTTCCTCCAAATTTAGGGAGTAAGGCTGGGTGAATATTGACAATTTTATTAGGATATTCGGTAATCAATTCAGGATGAATACGTTTTAAATACCCTGCTAATACAATAAAGTCAATTCCAAACTCATTTAATTTAGCAAGGATGTTTCCATTATCAACATCTTCATTAGTATGAATGAAATAGGGGATGTTATGGTTTTTTGCACGCTCAATAACAAAGGCGTTTTCTCTATTTGTTACTATTAAAGTAATATTTGCCGCGTCAGAATTTTTGAAATGTTCAATAATTACCTCTGCATTACTTCCACCACCTGATGCAAATATGGCTATGTTTTTTTCCATTGATTGATTCCTTTTATGAATTCTTAGCATTCTAACAATTCGCAGTAAAGGTATTGGATTATGTTCGTATCAGTGCAAAAAATCGCTATTTTTAGTGCAAATTACGTAGTGGTTGATTAGTGAAAGATGGTTTTCAACTATACTTTACACTTGATTAAACTACTGCAATAGCAAAGAAATCAGAATGGCACAAAACGACTTAGCGCAAATTCCTTACAAACAGGTTAGTTTTTCTCAAGACGAGATGATAAGACGATCAGAATCATTTTATCAATTTATGGACAAGCGCCGCTCGGTAAGAGATTTTTCCGATAAAGATGTACCTGTAGAGATTATCAATAACATTATAAAAACCGCTTCAACTGCCCCTTCAGGTGCACACAAACAACCATGGGTATTTTGTGTGATAAGAAGCAGTGATTTGAAAAAGCGAATAAGAGCCTTGGCAGAAGAAGAGGAGAAAAAGAATTACGCGGGTAGAATGAGTGAAAGATGGATTCAAGATCTTTTGCCATTAGGGACAGATGATGTTAAGGAATTCATTACAATTGCGCCGTGGATTATCGTTGTCATGAAAAAATCATACGATTTTGATTCCAACGGAAAAAAGATGAATAATTACTATGTAAATGAGTCTGTAGGAATTGCAAGTGGGTTTTTAATTTCTGCGATTCATAATGCCGGTTTGGTAACATTAACACATACTCCAAGCCCTATGAATTTCATTGCAGAGGCCTTAAATCGTCCTGTAAACGAAAAACCGTACTTACTTTTGCCTGTTGGATATGCGCTTGAAACCTGTGCTGTGCCTGACATTGAGCGAAAGTCGCTTGAAGAAATAGCAATTTATTATAAGTAAATTTTGATTTTCTGCATTTTTAGTATTTTCTTTGCAGACTGAATAAACCATTTAAAACAGATTAATATGTCTGATGTAAAATCAAAAGTAGTGTCTATTATCGTAGACAAATTAGGAGTAGCAGAAGATGAAGTAACTGCAGAAGCAAGCTTCACAAATGACTTAGGTGCTGACTCTTTGGACACAGTTGAACTAATCATGGAATTTGAGAAAGAATTCAATATCGCAATTCCAGATGATCAAGCTGAAAAAATCCAAACTGTAGGAGATGCAATTTCTTACATAGACGGTAACGCAAAATAATTCTAAAACATATTGAGTTTTAACCTTAACTTAAAGCAATGGAGTTGAAAAGAGTAGTTATTACAGGACTAGGAGCTTTGACACCAATAGGTAATACTATTGATGAATATTGGGAATCCTTAAAAGCTGGAGTGAGTGGTGCTGCTAAAATCACAAAGTTCGATTGCGAAAAGTTTAAGACCCAATTTGCCTGCGAATTGAAGGACTTCAATGTTGAAGACTACATGCACCGCAGGGAAGCAAGAAGATTAGACCCATTTTCACAGTACGCCATGGTTTCCACTACGGAAGCTATGGCGGACTCGGGTTTAGATTTAGAAAAAATCGACCTTGAGCGAGCTGGTGTAATTTGGGGATCAGGTATTGGTGGTTTAACTACTTTCCAAGAAGAAGCAAATACTTTTGCTTTAGGAGATGGTACGCCACGATTTAATCCATTCTTTATTCCAAAAATGATTGTTGATATTGCTGCAGGGCATATCTCAATGAAATTTGGATTTAGAGGACCAAATTATGTTACAGTATCTGCTTGCGCTTCTTCAAACAATGCAATGATTGATGCTTTTAACCTTATTCGATTGGATAAGGCTGATATCATTATTTCGGGTGGATCTGAAGCTTGTGTTAATGAACCTGGAATTGGTGGATTTAACGCATTAAAGGCTTTGTCTACAAGGAATGATGATCCAAAAACGGCTTCAAGACCATTTGACGTAGATCGTGAAGGGTTTGTATTAGGAGAAGGATCAGGTGCGCTTATTTTAGAAGAATTAGAACACGCGAAAGCACGAGGTGCAAAAATTTATGCAGAAATCGTTGGAAGTGGATTATCTGCAGATGCACATCACATTACAGCACCACATCCTGAAGGATTAGGAGCAATTAGTGTAATGAAGCAAGCTTTGAAAGAAGCAAATATTAAACCGGAGGACATTGATTATATTAATGTACACGGAACTTCTACACCACTGGGTGATATTGCCGAAACAAAGGCAATTAAAGAAATTTTTGGAGAACACGCTTATGATCTTAATATTTCGTCTACCAAGTCAATGACTGGACATTTATTAGGTGCAGCTGGAGCCATTGAAGCTATTGCTTGTATTAAAGCAATTGAAAACAATGTCATTCCTCCAACAATTAATCATTTTACGGACGATCCGGATATTGATAACAAACTTAACTTCACGTTCAACACTGCCCAGGAACGAACGGTAAATTATGCCTTAAGTAATACTTTTGGTTTCGGAGGTCACAATACGTCTGTGATTTTCAAATCTTATGAAGGCTAATCGCGCACGATTTAGACTTTTTTTTTCCAAGAAAAGGGAACCATCCGAACAACGGATTGTAGAATATATTGCCAATAAATTTGGCTATAGACTTAAAAACATGGACTTGTTTGTGGATGCCCTTACGCACAAATCATATAGTAATACGCGTGAAAATGTAAATAGTAACGAGCGCCTCGAATACTTAGGGGATACTGTTATTGATTTAATTGTTGCACAATATTTATATGAACATTTTCCGAAAGAAGATGAAGGCTATTTGACGAAAGTAAAGTCCAAAATAGTGAATAGAAAAATGCTCTCTTATATTGGAGGGGAAATCAAATTGGCTGAATATATTCGTTATCGAAAAGGTCGCTCAATTCGAATTTCAACCATTGAGGGAAATGCGCTAGAAGCATTAATAGGAGCTATTTATTTAGATTCAAATTTTGAAACAACTAAGGTTAGTTTTGAAACCTATATTTTAAAGCGATTTATAGATTTTAAAGAAGTGCTTTCGCAAGAAATGGACTTTAAAAGCTTGCTTCTAATTTGGGGACAAAAAAATAAGTTTGCCATTTCGTTTGAAATAAAAGATGCTGCCTCAAAAGAAAACAACTTCATTTACACATCTGTTGTTATCATCAACAACAAAGAATGGGGAATGGGTAAAGGAACCTCTAAGAAAGAGGCTGAGCAGCAAGCTTCTAAAGAATCTATGACCTTGTTAGGATTGCATTAGAAGTTTATAAAACTGTTTTAGTCTATCCAATAACACTGTTCGTCAAATAAATCTTACTATTCCTTAAATCTATGCGAAGTATGTCGTGTATTTTGGCGATATTAAAGGTTCTCGATACTTTTAATTAACCTGACATACTATGAAATCACTTTTACTTTTATTCGCATTATTTCAATTCGCATCCTTAGGGTTTTCTCAAATAGTGGGCGATACACTTATGAAAATTGTAACTCCTGCCGATCATGAAATGATGGACATAGACAATGACGGTGATTACGATTTAGTTGTTGTTGGCTATTATGACATTGTCTGGTATGAGAATGAAGGAAATGAAGAATTTGGTGATGCCAATTATATTGTTGAAGATATTACAGGACATTTCGGGATCGAAGCATTAGATATTAATGGAGATGGATATATGGACTTTACTGCCTATTATGAAGATGGAACAAATCGTATAAGCTGGTTTGAAAATAACGCGGATGGCACTTTTACACCACATGTAATTACAATTATTGATGGGTGGGAGATAACGTATTATTTTTTGGATGATGATATTGACGGAGATTTTGATTTAATCTATTCAATGATGGGAGATGGTGTATATAGAATACCTGGAAATCCAGACGCTACATTTGGTCCAGAAGAAATTATTCATGATGGTTCCATTAATTATTACCGTATTTATAATACGGACTTTGATAATGATGGAGATCGGGACTTATTGATGGGAACTCAGGATGGAATGCCTGATTTAAGCTATTTGGAGAATTTGGGCGGAGGAAGTTATGCTGAACCAATTTTGATTTTGGAAGCTTTATTACAAAGACCGAATATTGCAGAATTTGCAGATATGGATGGTGATGGAGATGAAGATTGGATATTAGGATTTGGATATGAGTATTATGGACTAAAGTATTATGAAAATACGGGTGAGGCATTAGCAGATGAATATGATTTTATGGAGTCTAGTGGCGGAGGAGTTGCTGTTGGTGACATGGATCTTGATGGAGATTTGGATATAGTGGGATTATTCACGCATAGTCAGCATAAATGGATCAGAGGTAATGGAGATGGCACATTTGAAGAAGGAGAGGAATTACCTGTAGATATATGGGAGGACACTGGTTGGTTGGATGCTCTTTCATCTGTTCATCTTTATGATTTTGACGCAGATGGTGATTTAGAAGTTTATGGAGAAACAGTGCAGGATTATTTCTACTTTATGGAATACCAAAATTTATTCATAAGTGAATTTAATGCGTCAGGAAAGATTTATGCCGATCTTAATGAAAATGGAGTTTGGGATGATGGTGAAGAAGGGGTAGATTTTCCAGCATTCGAAAGTGATCCAGATGCGGAAACTTATTATGTATATCCTAACGGAGATTATTTTATTGGTTTTCCCACTGAGGCAGACATTTCTTATACATACGCGCCAGTTTTGCCTGAAAATTGGGAAATTTCAACACCAGATGCTGATTACACTGTGTTAATTGATGGTATAACTCCACATGAAGATCTTGATTTTGGAATTTATCCGACTGTTGCTATCGATTCTATTGAAACCGATTTGATTGGAGCATTTCCGCGCTGTAACGACACGATTAACTATTGGGTTAATATTGATAATTATGGAACTACTCGCCCTGGTGGTATTATAACGTTGGAACTTGATGACAGTATTAGTTATGTGTCTAGCGCCGTAACTCCTGATTCTGTTGTTGCGCAAAATGTCTATTGGTCATATGATGACTTAGCTTGGTATGACAATTATATTTTCACAGTGCAAGTAGCCATGCCTGATTTTTTAAGCGAAGGAGAGGCCGTAACGAGCTATCTTACGACAGTTGTAATAGATGATGGTGGAACAGAAGTTTATGCAGCAAATGACAGCCTAGTGCAAATTATCGTTTGTGCTTATGATCCAAATGATAAGGTTGGTTTTCCGTATGGAGTTGACGAACCAGGTTATATTTCTGTTGATGAAACCTATATGGATTATACTGTGAGATTTCAAAATACAGGTTCAGACACAGCATTTACGGTACGAATTGTTGACCCAATTCATGAAAATTTCAATATTGAAACGCTTGAGGTATTAGCTAAGAGCCATGCAATGGATTGGAGTATAAATATATATGGTCAGCCAGAATTTTTGTTTGAAGATATTGAACTTCCAGATTCAACTACTGATTTTGTAGGAAGTCAAGGCTTTGTAAAGTATCGAATTTATATGGATGAAGGTTTGCCAGCAGGAACACCGTTTGAAAACACTGCTTATATTTATTTTGATGCCAACCCATCTGTTGAAACAAATACAACATTACATACACTTTATGATTGCGATACGATTTTAAACAATGTTTCAATGCCTTTGTATATCTGTAATGGTGATTCGATTTTTGGTACAACAGATGGCTTTGAAGTGCCATCAACTACAGCATTTACTTGGACAGTTGGAGGTGAAGTAATGGAAGGAGATGATTTTGCCTATTTAGAACTTGATCCAGGAGAGGTTGAAATTTTAGTTACGGCATCAACTGGTTTTTGTACAGCTAATGAACTTTTTGCGGTGACTGTTTTAAGTGAAATTGAGCCGAGTGAATTGCCTATAATTCCTCTTTGTTTTGGAGACAGTGTTGAAGTTTTTGGAACATACCAAACTGTGGCCGGAACATATACAGAAACCTTTTTGACTGAGTATGGTTGTGACTCAACTGTAATTCAAGAAATAACACCTCTGGCAGAAGTAGAGTCAACAACATTAGCATTGATTTCGATTTGTGCAGGTGAAAGTGTTGAAGTATTTGGAGAACTTCAAACAGAAGCCGGAACATATTCTCAAACGCTAGAAACTGTAGAGCATGGCTGTGATTCAATCATATTTCAAGAAATAGCAATGTATGATATTACAGAAGTTACTATCAATGAATTGACAGATGATTTGCTTTGTATGGATGAGGCAAGTATTGCTTTAACTGCTGAGCCGGCTGGAGGAGTGTTTGATGGAACAGGAGTAGACGGAGAAACATTTGATCCTGCTATTAGCGGCCTAGGAGACTATGTGGTTTATTATACTTTTGAAGATGATAATGAATGTACAGTAATTGATTCTGTAAGCATTTCGGTTGTAGATTGTCTGGGGAATGAAGAATGGGATAGCAATGGAATTACAGTTTATCCAAATCCATTCTCTGATTATACAATCGTTCAGTTTAACCGAAATTTTGAAGTGGACGAATTTGCCGTGATTCTTGATTTACAAGGAAAGCAAGTGCGCAATTATGCAACGCTTACTGGAAACCAATTGAAAGTAGAGAAAGGAGACCTTCCTCAAGGTGTTTATTTACTGCAGGTATTAAGTGCTGACGGAGGTCAAATAGAAACGGTAAGGTTAGTGGTTAAATAAGGTATTAAATGCTTCTTTCATGATAAAGGGGTTTTACTTGTTTCTTTTTAAAAGAATCTTTCGATCCAAATTACTGCATAAAATTCCAATAAAAATTGAGGCGCATATTCCCTCTAAAAGTACTGGCGTCCTTATTGTATTCGTATTGCAATGGTCCATTGGCTTGATATGTTTCGGTATTTTGAGATTCAAATCGATATGCAATTCCAATATTAAAATCTACCCCAAAACGGCTTGCCCCAGTGGTTAATCCAATTGATGTTCCAATGTCTGTTAAAGGAGTAAACATTTGATAAAGGTCTCCATCTTTTAATGGAAATTTATCCTCCGTTCGCCATTCTCGCTTGCCCCATTTATTAAATACATTTACATAAGGTCTAAAGGTTGGTTCGGGGATATTTCGCGGAAGGAAATAACGAAACTCAAAAGCCAAATATCTACGTGTGTCTAATTGCAAGTATTCACTATAATGATCTGGATTTGGTTGGTCAAAAACCTCCTCTTCAAATCTTCGTCTAAAATAAACAAGGTCTACCAAAAAAGAGATTTTGTCATAGAGCCGCACTTCTGCTCCAACTGATACACTTGTTGCCCAATTATCTTCAATCAACACAAAGGATAGTGCTTTTCCGCGAACTAAAAATTCCAGATTTGATTGTGCTTTTGAATTATAAGCAGATAAAAATAGAAATATGTAAAATAGGTGTTTCATTTTATTTAAAGTAATAGGGTGCAGCGCTACCTCAGTATAAATTTGTTATCAACGTTAGTAGTGACTTTAATAATTTCCCGTTTTAGTTGTATCGTGACTATTCTGCCATCAGCATAACGCATTTTAATGGAATTAAATTGAATCGTTTCACCTGCTTTCATTTCTTGCATAATGGAGGCGTGAAAAGTTCTTCTAATTGCATTTAATCGATAATTTTTTCCTTTGTAGGTATAAGAACAATCATATATATGAGCTGCGGTACTAATTAAACCTGGAACATGCTCATAACTTGCTTGAATTCCATCAGTATTAAAGTTGACAGTGTCGTTATAAATAGTGTAATCGGTTAGGTTAATTCCACCGTAAAAAATTGCGGGATGCGGTATATTCATAACAGGATATTGTTTGGATAAAATAATGGTAGTGTCCGCAGTGCATGCACAGTACATTTTTAAAATCACTTTTTCAGCTAAAGAATCTGCTTTGAGTATAGCTTTATTTGAATGATGCGAAATGTTTGGTCCAACAGTACCTCCTTCTGCTTCAATATAAGGTTCGCATTCATGGGGACACGCAGTTCCATATTCAAACAAACTACTATAACCATGATATAGCACTTGTGTATTGTCCATGGTTATAAATGCTATTTGCGAATCCGTTGTAGGGGCAATTGTTTTAGTTTGATGACATTCAGTAAAGAACGTAATACAAAACATGAAATAAATAATAGTGGCAAAATTTCTCATTAATCAACTAGTGTTAATCTTAATACGTGTGTAGCATTTTCTATGGATGGTTTACTACCTTCTTGATAGTAGAAATCAAATAGATCTTCTCCAGTCGACTTATTATAGGCTAAAAGTTTTCGAAAGCTCATTTTTAGTGCTTTTCTAGCATTTATGCCTGTTACCATTTCTACCAATTTTTCATTTTGATCATAAACCGCAAAGTAGGTCTTACATGTTTCGCAAAAGTAGCATCCCATGGCTTGTGAAATTGAGAAAACACTTTCATCTGTTAACGTGTCTTTTGACACTGTAATATCTACTCTATTAAACGCAATTGGAAATACATCTACTAATTTCTGGTTATTGTATTTCAAATGCCAAACGGATATCGTGTCACTCGGCATTGATATTCCATTGAATCCTAAAGAACAATAGAGTAGAATGAATAGGATTCTCATTTTTTATTATTTAGGTGTTTGTCAACCAATTTATGAAATTTTTTCATTCGGGGTAAACTTCCTATTCCACAATAGGGAAGAGTATATACTTCTTGGCTTGTTTTTTTATAATAAATGATGGTGCAGTCCGAATAATGCCATTTTCCTTTTTTGATGTTGTTTTTGTATTTTCCAATAGCCACAGGTTCACCATTGTTATCAAACTCAATTGAATATCCACTAAGGATATCATTTCTAATTTCATAAATTGCTTTTATGGTTGAATCTGGATAGTATTTGTATAATTTAAAATTGGGCGGAATGTCCCCCATTTTAATTTGTGCAGACCCAATAATTGGACTAATGAAGAAAAGTAAATAGATATAAATTCTGAGGTATTGCATAATCATTTTATTTCGTCTTATTAATTAATACCTATTTGCAAATAAAGAAACAACTATTATAATTAATAATTAGCAAATTGAATAGGTTTTATAAGATACATAAAACTATAAGTACTCAGCTAGATATTAGGTACAGAACTTAAAGTATAATTCTAAGGAGTTTGTTCGGCTAAGTTCTTTAATTCGGAAAATGCTTTTTTCGTTTTTTTCACATCAATGCTATAAAATAGCATACCGCTCAAGTACCAAAAAACGGTTACGACGATTAAAATAAGTGCTGCAAAAAACCATTTATTTTCCGCGTCTGATGTTAAAACACCGGTTCCAACCATTAATAACCATATTACAAGTATGATAAATCCACGCTTTGGTACACCTAGTTTAACATGAATGCTTTTATTATCATAAGTTCCTTCTATTGTCGGTTGCCAAAAATTACGGTATTTGTTTTTGGGCGAAATTGTAAAACCATCATTATCTAGTTTGCCATGAAATTTAACCCTCGCATGTTCTTCATTGAAATTTTTAGCGGTAAATTTTTTTAATTGAACTTTGAATTGTTCAAGATCTTGTGGTAAAATTGTATCGTTATGCGAAAACGGAAAAATTTGCATTTATAGCTTTTCAATTATTGGTTCAGATGCATTTTTCAAGTTGTGTTCTCTCAAATATAAAAACAAAGGTAAACCTCCTGCAATTCCAAAGGCAAAAGTATAGACCCAAACCAGAAATATATTTTTGATTTTGTACTTTTTTGATTCTGTAAATGACCAAACTAAAAAGAGCACAACTATAAATAGTAAATCGGTAATAAATGCCGCCGAGATATTATTAATAAACATGGCATTAAAAGTGTCTATTGGATGTGTATAGAGTAAATAGTTTCCTGATTGAATGGATTCTCGAATAACAAAAATATTGGGAAGTATTGTTCCAATAATTGCAAGTATTAAATAGGTCTTTTTCATAGTTCACCGCTTTTGAAAAGCAAAGTAACAGTGAATATCGTTAGCAGTCAATTGACGATCGTCAAGAAATAAACTAGGAAACTATTCTTTTGCGAATTCTGCTCAAAGTTTCTGCTGTAATGCCCAAATATGTGGCAAGTTGATGTTGGGGAATGCGTTGCAAAATTTGATCGTTTGATTCAATTAACTTGAGGTAGCGCTCCTCTGCATTAAGGGTAATAAAGTTGGAAATAATTTCTTGACACATGATTAGCTCTTCTTCCATCATTGTTCTTGCCAAAAAGTCAAAGGCTGGATATAATTGAACAAGTTTATAGGCCACTTCTGCTGTTATAATTGCAATAGTAGAGTCCTCAATTACTTGTAAGTTATGTTTGGCCGGAACTTGTTTAGTAAAGCTTTCATAGGAACTTACAAAGTTATTTTCAAAATAAAAAAATGCTGTTTTTTCACCTACTTCACTATTGTAGAATAATCGCGTACTACCAGAAAGCATGAAATAAAATTCGGTTGAAATATCTCCCTCTCTGAGCAATAATGTGTTTTTGGAAACCTTTTTAACGGGAACATTCTCAATTAGGAAATTACGTTCTTCCTGACCTAGTGAAATGTATTGTTCAAAGTATTGAATTAGATCCTCGATCATAATAAAATTGGTATTAAAGCTTTTACTTCGTTTTTATAATACCGTTACGATATAACTCCAAGGCAGAATTTAAAATTTCCTCAATTGTGTCAATTAGAATATCTTCATTGGCATTTACACGAAAAATTTTCATTCTTGCTCGGTCGCCAGATTCTAGTTTAGGGTGATTCAAATGTTTACCCTCAACAAATAGAATATAAGGTTCTTGCGTCTTTTTATCCGTCCACAAATAACAACACATTTTGTTTTTATAACAAAAGCATGGCATCCCATATTTGACAGTTGCAACCATATTTTCATCTTGCGCTAAAATGATATCGCGTAGTGCAAGTAAACAACTTTTATTGGGTTCTGACTGGTTCAAGTAAAAGTGATCAGGGTCTTTCATTTTTGTGAGGATATTAAGTTAATTGTATTGCCTTATTACCAACGGAATGGACCTTGACCACAGCAACCAATATCTCCATTTGCATAGGCTTTTTCGTATTCAATATCGCGGGTAATAGCTTGTAATACTTCCTCAGGATTGTCTAATACATAATTAATTGACATGCGCGTGAGACCCTCATTTCCTATGGCAAAGGCATTATAAATTCGGTTCAATTCATACAAATGACAAAACCGTGTACTCATATCTAAAATCCGCATAATCAATGCGGTATCTTCCATTTTGGATAGGTCAACAGTATCTTTTGCTGCAGCAATCTCTTTAAACGGTCCAGGTATAAATAAATATTCATATTTAATTGTGCCATCAATTGACTGAAAAATCACGTTTTTAGACCCATGCCGGATAAAATGGTTCCTGTAAATGGTGGATATTTGAGTTTTAAATTGAGGTTTCATAATGAATGCTCCTTTTTCATCAATAACACCCCATAAAGAGTCTACTTTGACAGAGGCATATTCACTAATAAAATCTAAAGCCAATTCGTATTTTGGAGCAATAATGTATTGTCCACTCGTGTCTACATATCCATATTTGCCAACTGTTGAATCTAATTTTGCAACTAAGAATTGACTTTGTCCCCAACAGAAATTGGAAGCAAAAAGAAATATGACAAATAAGGACTTCACTTATATTTTTTGAATTGAAATTACATATTGCGAAGAGGGTAACCAAACCATTTCGCTATTAGCGCCTTTTGTCGCTTGCTTGTAGATTTTAGATTGAACCCAATATTTTTTACCGTCAAAAACAAGAATAAACGTGGCTTGGCCTTTATTTTTACGCCCACCTTTACCAACACCTGAACTATTATTCATTGAACGACCTCCACCAAACTTATATTTATCCTGCAAAATTCCACGAATAACTTCTGCTTGGCCATTTTTTAAATCTTGCTCAAGTTTGTATTGTTTAGCCGCAATAACAATAAAGACACCAATTCCAATAGTATAAGCCGCGTATTTTGCAGCATTTGGCATTTCATCTGACAGAGTAATTATCCAAATTATAAGGGCAGGAATTAGTATTGCAGGAAGCAGCATCCAATGAGCATGACGCATTTTGGTTTTTTCTTCTTCGGTAATCTGGCGGGTATGTATTGTTGTTTCAGTAGTTTGTTTTGTCACGGTGGTTAATTTATAAGCGAACTAAAGATAAATTAAATTTACTTATCTAAAAGATTTGCGGAAAGCTTAAAATGAAATGCCGCAATTATAAATTAAAAGAGGATCAGTATCAATGATACTTTGTTGATGCGGCCAGTCTTTAGAAATGCTGTATTTGTATCTTGAAAACCCATACCAAGGACTTAATAAAACAAGGCTAACGGTTGCACTGTCCGCATAAAGTTCAACTTTAGGTTCGGGATTAATATTAAGAATTTCCTTTTTTTGATCTTGAGAAAATTTATAATAAAAATTATCCTCCAATTCAGTAAGTTCTTTTAATTGTTTTGGAGATGTAATGAGCGATAATTCGCTATAGTTAGAATGCCAGAAATTGCAATAATTGGTTCCAATCAAATGAAAAACAATGAATTGGAAATAACCCATTTTAGAAGGGTTGATATGAATTCCGTCCATTGCATTTATAGCAGATTCGTAATCGATTAGTTCTTTTGATAATCCATAATCATTATTCCTTTCAAAGGTTCCATATAATCTTTTTCGCATCTTTTTGCTTGCTGCATTACCTTGCTCAAAGCCGAGTAGTAAAACCCGGCCCGCATCTCCAAAATGCCTGTAATGTGATTCTAATGTCCAATTAGAATCAATAGTTAATTGATCAAAAACGGAAAAGTATGCGTCAAAATTCACATTGCATTGATAGGATTTTTCATTGTAAAGATCTTCTTCTAAATAAATAGAATCCAAAATCAATTCTAAACCTTCTATAAATGCATTATAGGTTGTGTCGTTACCATAATTTAATTCATAAGTTTTAGGTTGAGGGGTAACAATTGCAATTTGATTTGAAGTTACTTCAAAATCAGTTTCATTTTTTTCTTGGCAACTAATGAGTGCAAGAAAACAAAATACAAGGCATTGTTTATTCAAAAGTGTATGGTTTATAATAAATAAACACATGAACCTGAATAGTTGTAATCATACTTATTTATTCTATCAAAAACAGACAATAAATATTTGAAAATTGCTGGCAAATAGGTTGCTTGTAGAAAGGTCAATCTATTGTAAATAGCCAATATAGATTTTCCATAAATGAGTTTGAAAAGCTGCAGTGTTTTTTAAAAGGCCGGCTACTTTTTCATTCCATTGCGCTTGTACTTCACGGTTTTTAGAATGGTTCGTTTCTTGGTCGTATAAATTTTGCATGGCGTTGTATTGTTTAAACCGCTCGTTAAACAAAGCCGTAACTTCATCTGCAACTGTAGCAAAAGATTGAAAGCGGTAGTTAGAAATGTCTTTTCTAAACAGTCGTGCATGATACTCCGTAATATCAAAATGGATCTGCTCATGTTTTAATAAATGGTCGGACGGGGTTCCTTTTACCCATGATTTACTTTTGATGAATTCTGCAGTAATAACAACTGTTAACGAATCGGAATTCCATGAATTGGGCGCTCTTAATTGTCCACGTGTTGATGCTTCATGTTCTGAATTTGATTCAACTTGACCAGAAAAATCTTCCCATTCTAAAGCTTTATCTCCCCAGATAATAATATCCGGATCATTTTGTCCAAAGGTTATGTTAATGGAGCTAATGCACAAAAGCAAGAAAATAAAAGTGGAACGTTTCATGGTCTTTAATTTACAAATTGTTTTCAATTTTGTACCACGCATAAGGTACTCCATCTCCTTCAAAATCACCAATTTTATATTGTTGCATTCCAGTTTTTTCAAGTACTCTGCAAGATCCAATATTCTCCTGTTCAGCAAAGGCAATAATTTGATTTAATTGAAGCGATTTAAAGCCATAACTTAAAATAGCAGGTGCAATTTCAGTAGCTAATCCTTTGTTCCAATATTCGGGTAAAAACCGAAAACCAAGATCTGTTGAATCAATGCTTGGAATGTATTTTAAACCGGCAAAACCAATGATTTTGTTTTCTGGTTTATAGATGGCAGCGTATCTGCCATATCCATATTTTTGATAATCCGCTAACCAAACATTTTTAATCAAATCTTTTGCGTCATTAAATGAATTGACCTTGTCATCACCAGTATATTGAATAACCTCTTGATTGGAGTTAAATTCATAGACAGCCTCATAATCGGTTGGAATAAATTCCCTCAAAATAAGACGATCTGTTTCAATTATTGATTTCATTTCTTCTGCCATTTATTTTAGTTTTTTAGCGTATTTATTAAATAAATTGGCGTAGATGCTATCAACTCTAAAAAATGTTATTGACGTAAATTTAGATACAACAGGTTTTAAGTCAAATTCTCCCTGTGCATTGAAATAATTAATGCGCACTTTTTTTTGAGTTACTGAATGGATAGGTCCAATTTGAAAAATATCGTCAGAACCATATAATCGTTTCACTATAATTGGTAGTTTGCGCTTTTTCAATTGTTTGAACATGTCTTCCATTCCACCTAATTTAATAGGGTGAAAATCGTTAAGTATTGGTTGCAATAAATTTTCTTTGTGCAATATTTTTTGGAAAAACACTTCGTTTTTAGAGCGTTTTATTTCGCAAATATCTGCTTTTCTAAATACGACATATCCGTCATAATTAAAATCCATTAAATCCAACATCATTACAAATTCGGCATTATGATCTAATACGACACCTTCGAAATGATTAAGGGCAGTACCGTTGTCATCTGCTAAATAGATTTTAACAAAGTTTTGTTTTTTCTGATGTTTGTTTAAGCTCTTGTTCATAGTTACCAAGATAAAGAAAGAATTCAGTCTTCGGTCAAGCGCATTTCATAAAGGGAGAATGTTACCCTCTTCGCCCTTTAAAAGACGTACGCTTAATCTCCTGAATGATTTTCGTTTTAGCATCTTCATGGGTTCTAACTTGGATAAAGCTGCCACCACCTTTGCTAACGATATTGTCCATATGAGTCGTAACATATTCAGAAGTTTTAATTCCTACAACTGAAAAGATAATCCCGCGTTCATTATAGTTTTTCTCAATGGTTTCTAAATAGGTTTTACTTCCTCTATTAAAGGCTCCATCCGTAATCATTATTACAATATTATTGCGTTCTGGTGAATAGATTTTACGGTTCATTCTGTATGCTACCTGAATAGCATCTCCACCGGCGGTCGAGCTACTTGTGCGTAATGCAGCAACACGCTCATTAATTTTTTCTTTTTCGTCTCCGCCTAAACCATTAACCACAACAGACACATTGGAAGAGTATTTAATTACAGAAATCAAATCTTCTGCTCTTAAAATAGTCACCAATTCAGTCATAGATTCTTTTAATAATTCCAATTTGCCAGATGAGTTCATTGAACTGGAAACATCCAAAATAAAGGTGATGTTGTTGGTTTTAAAATGTGCTTTATCAAATAATGAATCTGGTAATTCAGCCAAGGTTCTATTGTCAATCACTTCTGGTTCTTCCACAATTTCAACCTCCGGAATAGTGTCCACAACTACTACTTCTACAACAGGTTCTTCTTCTGGAGGATCTTCATTGAGATCAATGATAATTTCTGGTTCTTCTGTTTCGTCAGGAACTTCGGCAATAATTTCAGGCGGTTCCTCTTCAACCACTGGTCGCTGTAATTCTATTTCAACATAGTTACGCTGAAAGTTTAAATAGCCTTCGTTGTAATTGGTTTTATAGGTTTCTTTTTCAGCAGCTAATAGATAATAGCCAAGAGGTATTTCACGGTGAATAATACCGTCTTTATTGGTGTAGTATTCACCAATAAGTGAATTATTTCTTACGATATAAACTTTTGAGCGGCGAATAGGTTCGCGTGTTAAAGAATCAATTACTTTAATGGTAATTGCAAACTCTGTTCTGTTACTTGCAGGAGGATTATTATTAAAATCAGGACAGGAAGTTAAAGGGTTTCCTGCAACTTCTTTTACATTTCCTGTTAATCGAACAGTAATAGGATCGTCAGAATCACTAAAATAAACATCAACGTCATGATTGAATTTCCCTTTTTTACCGTCGTTTATTTTTAATCGAATGGTGATTGAACTATCTGGCAATAAAGTTTTTCCCGAAAAAATATAATAGACATCTCTAGGTTTGTCTAAAGTCAATAAGAAATGTTTTTTGCCGGTTTTATTGGTGAATTTGATATCCACATAAGTTTGCGCATTCGGATATAAGTCACCAAAGTTGTGCACTTTTTTCTCGGCCACAATTTGCCCATTCACCATAAAGGTGGTTATTAAAAGAAGTAGGCTAAGTACAATGCGCATGTGTCAAATATAGTTCTAATTATACCAAAGGTTACAGAAATTATACCAACTTTAATTCGTAGATTTCTGCTGTTTTAATTCCTGACGGTTTATTATTATTGAAACGGAAAAATGCACAAAAAGATACTATTCATCCTTTTAATTTTATCAAGCAGCTTGTCTAACGGCCAAGAGTTGAGGTATGGTTATACAGTTGGATTGTCATTTTCATTTGGATCAGAAACGAATAGGTTGGGTTTACGCACGGCCGCATTTCTCAATTACGATTTTGCTCAAATAAATAGTGCATTAAATATTTACTATAATTTCAAGTCGCTCGGATTAAAGAAAAAAGCAGTAGAATTTCAGTGGGGTAATGGTTTTCAATTAGGGTTTGGAAATACGGTTATTGACACGAATAACTTTATTGGCATAACTGAAAATAATACCTTGCGAAACTATTCGTTTGGTTATACATTTTTACGCTATTGGGACCGTTTGGGGACAAGTCAGTCAACTGGGATTATAAATTTTAATTTCTGGAAAATGAATGTCATTACTGAAAACGATCTTTTTGGAAATATTATTCATCAGCAAGATCGATATCGAACAGGTGCATTTCGAGTTGAGTTGAGACATAGGAATACAAAATTTGGACTAAACGCCCTATTGTGGACACACGACTATTCGCATTGTGCGGTTATTGTGAATGAAAAATCGAAAAAATGGGCACGTTTTGGTTATTATGAAGATGAAGTAGCTACAACTAGAAATAGTTCTCTTGGCATTTTAAGTGTTGATGTTAAACAATGGTTGCCATACAATCAAATAGCGGGTTTAAATATTGGGCTGAACAGCGAAAAAGTGCGTAATGCTATGCAAAATGAGTTTATTCATGACCAACCGTTTTTTCCAGAAAAATTTGTGAAACGTAAACCTTCGCATATCCCAATGTTCACTGTTAATGATGAACAATATTTACATGATGATGAAAAGCCACAAACAATTCGTCCAGCGAAATTCTATTTCAATTTCGGTTTAAATAATATGCCATTTTACTAAGAATTTTGACAATGTGCTCGCTTTTTAGCCTCCGAAAAAGCCGCTTCAAAAAAATAACACTAACTTAGATTCCCATAAAAATTTGGCGAATGACATCAAAACTAGATATTCTTAATTCAAAGAAAGAAGAGGCTGTAAAAGGCGGTGGAGAAAAACGTATTGAATCTCAGCACGGTAAAGGAAAATTAACAGCTCGAGAGCGAGTTCAATTACTACTGGATGAAGATAGTTTTGAAGAAATTGGAATGTTAACAACACACCGGTCAACAAACTTTGGATTAGAAAAACAAAAGTTTTTAGGTGACGGAGTTGTAACAGGATATGGAACGGTTCATGGAAGACCTATCTATGTTTTTTCGCAAGATTTTACAGTATTTGGAGGTTCTTTAGCTGAAATTCACGCAAAAAAAATTGTAAGAATAATGGATCTTTCCATTCAAAATGGAATTCCGTTAATTGGATTAAATGATTCAGGTGGAGCAAGAATTCAGGAAGGAGTTGTTTCGTTAGGAGGCTATGCAGATATCTTTTATCGCAATACACTAGCATCTGGTGTAGTTCCTCAAATTTCTGCCATTATGGGGCCATGTGCTGGAGGTGCAGTTTATTCGCCAGCCTTAACAGACTTTATATACATGGTGCAAGATTCGTCATTTATGTTTGTTACAGGACCTAACGTTGTAAAAACGGTGACGCATGAGGAAGTAACTTCTGAAGAATTAGGAGGTGCTTCTACACATTCACAAAAATCTGGTGTTGCGCATTTTTCTGTTGAAAATGATTTAAAATGCATTAACGATATTAAAAAATTGATGTCCTATTTGCCGCAAAACTGCGAAGAGGAATCACCACGTTACCCTTACGAAAAGACGGATGAGACAAGAATTGATTTAAATTCAATCATTCCAGATAACCCTAACCAACCATACGACATTAAAGAAGTAATTAATGAGCTGGTTGACAAAGGATCTTTTTACGAAGTGCAAGAAAGCTATGCTGAGAATATTGTAATTGGTTTTGCATTTCTTGGTGGTAAAAGTATTGGAATTGTTGCGAATCAACCAGCCTTTTTGGCGGGAGTTTTAGACAGTAATTCTTCAAATAAAGCAGGGCGTTTTGTTCGCTTTTGCGATTCGTTTAATATTCCATTATTAGTGTTGGAAGATGTACCAGGATTTTTACCAGGAACAGAACAAGAGTGGAACGGAATTATTAACAATGGCGCCAAGTTACTATATGCGTTTTGTGAAGCAACTGTGCCAAGAGTAACGGTAATTACGCGTAAGGCTTACGGAGGTGCTTATGATGTAATGAATTCTAAACATATTGGTGCAGATATGAACTTTGCTTGGCCAACGGCGGAAATTGCAGTAATGGGAGCAAAGGGCGCCGCAGAAATTATTTTCCGTAAAGAAATTAAAGAAGCAGCCGATCCGCAAGCCAAGTTAGCTGAAAAAGAAGCAGAATATGCTGACCTTTTTGCAAATCCATATAATGCCGCAGCTCACGGATTTATTGATGAAGTAATTGAACCTGCACTAACGCGTAAAAAGTTAATAAGGGCTTTTGATATGCTCAAAAATAAAGTAGCTGAATTACCGAAAAAGAAACACGGAAACATTCCATTATAATTGCCATTTAAAATGACTGCTTTAGCACATTTAATCATAGAAGCCGAAAAAGGCCCACTATCTTCCGAATGTGTTGATCGTGGAATAATCTCTTTTCTTAGTTTTATCGAGTGGGTTGAACAGCTGCCCTATGGTCGCAATTCTGACCGAAGTGAATATAGACTTGTTTTTGATGAAGAAAAAGGTGCTTGCAGCACTAAAAATGCCTTGGTAAAAGCCGTGGCAACTGAAAACGGTTGGGATAATGTGAAATTGTATCTAGGTGTTTTCATGATGTCTGAAAAAACGCATCCGCAACTCAAAAATATCTTAAATAAAAATGAGCTGAAAGCCATTCCAGAGGTTCATACTTATTTAAAAATTAATGATGAAATTAGAGATGTAACAGGTTTAGAAACTGGTAGCGTTTCTTTTGAAGAGTTGGTGGAAATCGAGGTTGAAATTAAGCCAGATCAAATTGGAGATTATAAAGAGAATTGGCACAAGTCACAGATGATCGCTTTTTCATTTGAAAATGGAAGAAGCCCTAATGATTTGTGGGATATTCGCGAAGCGTGTATTCTTGAATTAAGCAAATAGCTCGTAGTTAATCACAAGAACCGAAATCAAAATTATTTTCTGTTAATAGTAAGATACTGAGTTGTCAATAAAATGACCGACAGGATGTGGACTATTTTTGTTTACAATCAATGACGTTAACCTTTTTTAACCGCCCATTAACCCTCCTTTAACTTAACGCACCTGTTTATTTATGGACATTTGATCCAAAAAAGAAAACAGATGAGATTAGGAATTATAATTACCAGTTTATTATTTACAGGTTTGGCTTTTGCACAAAACCATGGCGAAGTAAAATACACGACCAAAATCAACATGCATGCTGAATTGCCAGATGATGAAAATTCAGAAATGATCAAACAAATGATCCCTGAATTTCAAGAAATGCAAAATGTTCTTTTGTATACTGACACGGAATCTTTTTACAGTAATGAATCAAATGATGACACAGAAGAAGTGATTGAGGAAGAAGGTGGAAACATGCAAATTAAGATTGAGATGGGTGCTCCAGAAGAGAAAATCTATACAGACATTGCCAATGGAATTATTGTTGAACAACGAGATTTAATGGGAAAGGCTTTTTTAATTAAAGACACCTTAAAAGCAACAGATTGGCGCGTAACGGATGAACAGCAAGTTCATTCTGGCCTAGTTTGTCAAAAAGCCGAGTTAATAACTGAACGAGATACAATTATTGCATGGTTCACATCAGAAATTCCTGTCTCTACAGGTCCTGCAGGATTTGCAGGTCTACCAGGTTTAATTGTTCATGTAAGTATGAATGGCGGAAACTTCCAAATTACAGCTACAAATATTAATAAAAGAGAAATTGGTAAAAAAGAGATTAAGGTCCCAACAAAAGGGAAAGAAATTACAGCAGAGGAGTTTGAAGAATTAGAGCGTAAAAAAATGCAAGAATTGCAAGAGCAATATGGCGGTGGTGAAGGTGGTGTAATTATGATTACAAACTAGTCACTCATACATTTTCTTTAAATATTCATAGCCTAAAATTCTTCAATGAGATTTATACTATTCATAATGCTATTCCTAATAAGTTGGGGTGCTAATGCACAATCAATCAAGGTTTTTGGTAAAGTAAAGGATTCAACCGATAGCCCAATTCCAGGAGCAACGGTTATGCTAATCGGTCAGCAAGATTCTATTCTTAAAACCTTTGCAGTGACTGATAATGAAGGCAATTTTGTGTTGAAGAATGTAAAGCCAAATGCATATTTATTTAAAGCCAATTCATACGGAAATCAACCTTATGAACTGCAGTTTACGACCAATGCGACTTCGTCAGATACAGTTGTTGGGGAAATTGAGTTGCGTCCAATTATGCTGGATGTTGTAACCGTTTCGGGAGATTATATTCCGATTAGAATAAAAGGAGACACCATTGAATATGATTCGCGTGCATTTGAAACAGGAGAGCATGATGTAGTTGAAAATTTGTTGGAGCAATTACCCGGAGTAGAGGTGCAACCAGATGGAAGTATCAAAGTGCAAGGTAAAACCGTTGAGAAAATATTAGTAGACGGGGAGGAGTTTTTTGGCAACGACCCTACGATTGCAACTAAAAATTTACCGGCAGATGCGGTTGATCGTGTGCAAGTATTTGACAAAGCTTCAGACATGGCTACGTTCACTGGCGTGGATGATGGTAATAAATCAACCACGATTAATTTGAAGCTTAAAGAAGATAGAAAGAAAGGATATTTTGGAAACTTGGAAGCAGCTTATGGTGCGGGTTTAAATCCAGATGCTGAGGGAATTTCTGACCAAAATCGTTATAAATTGAAAGGAAATATTCATTATTTCCAAGGAAAATGGCAAGTTTCAGGAATTGGGCTTTCTAATAATGTGAATGAAACAGGTTTTTCCATTAATGATTACATTTCTTTTATGGGGGGAATCCAAAATTTAGTGGATGGATCTGGAACTATTAATATTGGAGGAGATGGTGGACTACCCATTAGTAATGGACAAAACACAGGTTTTTTAAGCACTAATGCAACAGGATTGAACCTAAATTATAAACCCTCTAAAAAAGCGACTGTTTCTTCTAGTTTTTTCTTCAATACTTTCGATAAGTCTTTTGATCGGTCGATAGATAGAACTACTTTTTTTCAAGATTCAAGTGTTTTTTCGCAAGAGTCGATTTTACAAAATAGTACCACATTAAATAATCGTGGAACAATTCATTATAAACAGGAATTTGATTCGACCCATTTTTTAAATGTTGACCTAAGCGGAAATTGGACCAATGCCAAGTATAACAGCGTAAATAATTTGTTGAGTTTTGATAGTGAAGAGCTATTAAAGAATACTTATAAAACCAATCTAGCCCAAAATAGGTTCAACTATAATTTAAATTTGGCAGTTGATTATCGGAAAAAGTTTGCAAAGAAAGGGCGATACACTGGTGGAGGTGCAGCTTATGGAATGAGTAATAAAACGGGGTTAACTAATTTGACTTATCAAAATATTCTTTATTTGCCTGGCCCAGTTATTTCTCAAGCAATTCAAAATCAAGATAACCTCCAAAACAATGCAAATATTTCAGCCAATTGGATGTATTCAGAACCTATAACTAAGAAACATTTATTGCAAGCAGAAGTGCAGCACAATAGGAAAAATTTCTTCAGAGATAAAAATGTGAGTGATGAAATAACTCCTGATGAATTGATTTTTAATCCACTTTTTTCGGGAGAAGCAAATTATGCTAACATTGAAAACAATGGAGAATTGCGTCATAAATATCTTTCAAAAAAATTCAAGACTACAGTTGGTTTAACCTATTCTAATTTAAACTTATTAAGCGCAGATTTGTTTGATGAAAACCGTTCTTATAATTACGCCTTGCCTTATTTTAGACTGCAATGGGAAGTCAATAAATCATCTGAATTTAGATTGGATTATAGAACCAATGTGCAAGCTCCAAAAATTACGCAGCTGCAATCAATTCCGGACAATACAAATCCTGCAGAAATTGTGATTGGTAACTTAAACTTGGTTCCAGAATACACGCACGATTTATTTCTTGAATACAACCTTTTTAATGAATTCAATTTTACCAGTTTAATGGTACGTGTTGGCGCTACACGAGTAGAAAATAAAATTAACTACTCTCAAGAAATAGATGAGAATTTTAATCGCCTTTTTATGCCTGAAAACAATGGTAAAGAAGATCAGTTAAATGCATACACTTCGTTTGGAACAAATTTAAATCCGATTAAAACTAAATTTAGCATTACCAATAATGCAGTAATTTCTAAAGGGCAATTAAAGTTGAACGGAGCGCCCAATTCCTATACGTCGCTCTACAATAATTCTAGGTTAATTATTGAAAACACCAAAAAGAAAGTAGTGAATATAAAAGCAGGTGTTGAAATGACTTATTCTAAAAGTGCTTATACTGAAAACGCGGCGTTAAACAGTGATTTTTTTAGCTGGAATTATTCAGGTGATTTTACACTTAAAATAAAAGATAAGTGGGTATTTAAAACAGATGCTAAACACTATTTTTATCCGTCATTTGAAACAAATAATGAGCAAGTTATTGTAAATGCCTCAATTGCCATAAATTTTTTGAAATCGAAAAAGTTGCAAGCTGACGTGGCGGTTTATGATTTGTTAAACCAAAATACAGGAATCAATCAGTCTTATTTCTTGAATTATTATGAACAACAACGCACAGCAACATTAGCACGCTATTTTATGGTGGGACTTAAGTTTTCTTTTCAAAAATTAGGCGCGAAATAAATTCGAAAAGGGTTAAAATCTAAAAAGAGAGCTGTCTATTGTTTGACAAATGTTGACTGATCAAGAAGTTGATTGTCTTGATCATAAATACGAATCAAATAAAGCCCATTTGAAAGATTTGTAATTGAAATTTCATTCTTGTAATGACGCGCTAAAACAACACCAGTTGGAGAAATTATTTCCACTAACAACGGTGCGTCATAATCAATGTGAATTTGTGTTGAGCTAGGGTTGGGGTAGAATGAAATCTTGGTTTTATTTTCAATGGCATCAATTGCCCCAATATTATGCGCTTTGTAGAAACAGTCTGACAAAACTGTCCAACATACACTATCTGTTATTTCTACAGCATAGAAACCAGATTCATAATCCCAGTCGAAAATGCGTTCTGTAGCACCTTCAACAGGAGTTCTTTCATTATCGTCACATTCATACCATTGATAAAACAGCCCTTCTCCGTCGTCAGCTGCTTCTAACAAATAATCTGGTCCAGTCAAAACTGTATTATCAATATAAGGCAAATCGCATTCGCCTAATTCAACTAGCCAAATATCAGTTTCGCCAATTTTTGGTTCATTTTTATCACCAGATATAAATCCAATGCTTTTACCTGCTGCAATAAAATTATTGTCTGCCGTTTCAATAATCTCAGAGCAATAGTCTGAACTACTTGACCCTACTGTGTTTTCCCATTCAATTTCGCCACTCTCGTTTAATTTTAAAATCCAATAATCAGTATTACCAATTGCTGTTTCACTTTTATCGGCGCTTGGGTCTGAATCAGAATAACCTCCAAGAATGAACCCGTCAGAAGTTTCTTTCACCATGTATACCACATCATCTGTTGTTCCCCCAATTGTATTGTTCCATTCAATTTCACCTGTCGCGTTTAATTTTACAATCCAAATATCAAAACCTCCAAGCGGACTTTCTGATTTGTCAACTCCAATTTCAGAATCTGAAACTCCTGAAACAATGAAGCCTCCATCAGAAACAGGTTCAAGATCTAACGGTTGATCTGATCCTTCTCCTCCAATCGTTTTTTGCCATTCAATTTCGCCTAAAGGGTCTAGTTTTACAACCCAAAAATCATGAAGACCCCTATGTTCTGTAGTTTTATTACCAGTTATGCCAGATTCAGTTCGTCCATTAATGATATATCCACCATCAATAATTTGTTCCAAGTCAGTCAAACGATCAACGTTATCCCCGCCAATTGTTTTTTGCCATTCAATAGTCCCCGCTATATCAATTTTCACAATCCAATAATCATTGAGTCCATAGCTGTTTTCTGTTTTTTCCCCTGAAATATTTGAGTCAGAATAACCACCAATTATATAACCTCCGTCAACTGTTGGTGAACTGGCTTGACAAACGTCACTGCTGTCACCGCCAATTGTTTTATCCCATAAGAACTCTCCGTCCATATCTATTTTCACAATCCAAAAATCATCATCTCCTCGACTATTTTCACTTTTATATCCTGAAATGTCAGATTTTGAGGAGCCCGCTAAAATATAACCGCCATCCGCTGCAACGTAAATATCAGAAAGAAAATCATGATCATTTCCTCCAATAGTTTTATCCCATTCAATTTCTCCTAATGAATCTAATTTAATTACCCAATAATCAAAGCCGCCAAAACTATTTTCAGTTTTATCACCTGATATGTTTGATAATGAAGTTCCTCCTATAAGGTGGCCATTATCTTCAGTTGGAATGATTGCATTAATATTATCATGGTCATATCCTCCAATTGTTTTTTGCCATAACACTTCGTGTGTTTGACTAAATGTATTCAATGAGAAAAATAATAAACTTAGAATAGTATAATATGTTTTCATTTTAGGGTGTTTTGGTTGTTCTCTAATTTAATGGGTTTTATTTAAATTGAGAAGGGTGACTGAGAATAAAGCATATTTTTAACCAAAAAAAGTTACCTTTTCAACTTTGCTACATCTTAGGGAAAGAAACGAAAATGAATAACACAAAAATTATTATACAATTGCAAGGCGGCAATCAAGAGCGTGCCTTTACACGTTTGTATAAATACTTTCCCAAGGTAGAAAAACATATTTTGATCAATTCTGGATCAAAAGAGGAGGCACTTGATATTTTTCAAGATGGTCTTATTATTCTTTATAAAAAAGTGCAGGATTTGCCAATTGATTCTCCTGTCAAGGTGGATGGGTTTCTAATTAATACCTGCAAACTTTTATGGAGTAATGAATTGCGTAAAAAGAAAGTAAGAAAAAACACAGGTGAGGATGGATTATCTGAAGTGGCATCTAATCAATTTACGGATGAACATCAGGATGAAATTGAATTACTGATTGAAAAAGAAGCAAAATTTAAAACAATAGATCAAGTATTAATTAAACTCGGACAAAAATGTAAAAACATGCTGGAGGCGTTCTATTACAAGAACTTTTCCATGGATAAAATAGCCAAAAAGTTTGGATACAAAACAGTGCAATCTGCTAAGACTAAAAAGTATAAATGCATGGAACATGCACGAGCACTTGCTAAAGAATCTAACCTTAAAAACGACTAGCCATGAGAAAAGAATTGGAATTAATAGAACAAATTGAAAACTACCTCATGAATAAATTGAGTGGAACAGATAAAACAGCATTTGAAGCAAAAATCTCCGCAGATTCTGGATTAAAATCAGAAGTAGAATTTCAGCAAAATTTAGTAGAAGGAATACAGCGCCTAGGATTAAAGAAAGATGCCGTAAATGCGCGAAAAAAATACAGGACACAACGTTTTTTAAAAACAGCCGGAATTATAATTGCTGTAATTAGTTTATTGGCAGGAGCATTTTATTATTATGCCGCACATACAGAGGGGGGCTTTAATTTTTTTGGAAACAATAATAGATCTGGAGAAACTAAAGGAGAAGTAATTATTGAAGACTTTCAACCCATCTTAATTGATGAAAACGATACATTAAGTTCAGATGCCAATGCATTTTTAGATCAAGAACTTTTCCAAATAAATGCAGATCGTGATACAGTGATTGAGTCTGAGGAAGGAATTGTTGTTTATATACCAGCAAATGCTTTTGAAACTGAAAATAATCAAGTTGATTTTTTAATTCAGGAAGCTTTAACACCTGCAGATATTTTATATGCAGGCTTAAATACAATGACAGCTGATGGCGAAGAATTGGAAACGGGCGGAATGTTTTATTTTGACGCTTTTGCAAACGGAGAGCGTATTCCACTCAAAAAAGAGTTAACGGTTGATATTCCTGCAAATATGGATAAAACAGGAATGCAATTGTATGACGGAATTGAAAATGAAGACGGAGAGTTGTTATGGACCAATCCAAAGCCAATTACAAAACCGCTAATACCTGTAGAAATTACAGAATTGGATTTTTATCCGAGAGGATATGAACCTAAAATGGAAGAGTGGGGCTATTTGAATAAACAATTTAAAGACAGTTTATATTATTCTTTTGCTGATGAATGTGGAGGAAATAATTCATCTGAACAAGCTTCTAATGATAATGAGTGGCATTCTGATGATGAAATAGGGATTGGAGAAAAAATGTTCAATAGCCTCTGTGCCTCTTGTCATTTTGTAAATAGAGATATGACTGGGCCTGCATTGAAAGGCTCAAAAGAACGCTGGATAAAAAACTCGAGTGAAGAGAATTTTTATGCCTTTATCAAAAATAGTGGTGCGGTAATCGCGAGTGGTGATGTTTATGCAAATAAACTATTCAATGACTGGAATATGACTGGAATGCCTAGTGAAAATCTTAAAAATCGTGAAATAGATTGGATTTACACTTATATTGAATCTGTCAATGACCCGCAAGTAAACGTAAACGCTAACCAAACAACATTGAAAAATGTAGATGCGCAAGTTTCTACGATAAGTCCAGTCGGTATATTTATGGCACTTCCCCCGCAAGATGAAGATACCAGCGGTGATTTAATTGAAGCCGTTGACTCAATGATCTTAGATGATTTATTAGATGATCCTTGCACTGAATGCGGCGTTAACCCAGCATCTGTTAAAACCATTTGGAATAGCAAATTCAACAATACCAATTTGGCGACTAAAGAATTTGAAGAGCGCATGCTGCACATCCATAAAACGTGTAACAATGCCATTTTAGAATTATACATCAATAATTTAGATAAAAACCTTTGTACCGTTGATTCAATGGCTATGAGAATGCTAGGGGGCAGCAATCGCCGAGTTTTTGCCAACTTTGCTGCAAAAGGTCATGGTCAGGTGCAAATAACTACCATTGCCCAACAAAAATTAAACGACTATTACGCACTTAAAAAGCAAGCCTTGCAAACTGCAATAACCAAAACAAATGCGAACTATTGGGAGGAACAAAATCGTTTGGATGCAGAATTTACGAGAGAAGAACAAAGAACGGTTAATCGAGATAAGAAGAGTAAACGCGCGTTAGATAAAAAAGAGCTTGAATTCAATACGAATGATGTTTATGCGCAGTTAGGGTTACAAAAACCTGTTCCAAGAAGTACGCGTCCTGTTGCTTTTAATAGTCGTTCTAATTTGGGGATTTCGGAGGTTGCAATGGATGCCCCAATAATAGAAATACCAACAACTCCTATTCGTCCAAGTCGTCCATTTTTACGTGCAAACATTAATAGCACAGGTTGGAAAAATGTGGATTGTTTAATGTCTGTAAGCACTCAAAGAGAGGATGCAAAAATTAGAGGGTATAATGGTAAAACCGCAAGTGTTAATTATTCAAAAATGACAGTTACTGTAAATGATGCAGCAAGTTTTAATCGAGTAAACGTCTATGCTATACCTACGCGTTTCAATTCTTATGTGAAATTAAAATCCAAGCAAAATAATTTCGATTATCAATTGAATGATAAACTAGACTATTCGGTTATTGCAATTGCGTGGAATGATCAGGGAATGTTTTACACACAAATAGAAGGTAAACCTGGAGTTACGGCGTTAGATTTATTGCCAGTTACTGAGATAGAGTGGAAAACCAAAATCAAAGAAAGTTTAGGCCGAATTAATAATATGACAGATGAAATTGATTTCATAGAATACACCAAAAAAGATTTGGATCGCAGAAATACAAGCAGTGCAAAACGCAACTTGCGAAATAAAGCACGGGCATATGTTTTTCCATGTAAATGCTCAGGAGCTAATGATCAAATTGAAATAATAGATGAGGAGGCTGAACCTTTGATATTTAATACAGATAATGTAAGCGCTGTTGTGACTCAATCACTACAGGAAGAGCCGTCTTTTAAAGGCGGCTATGCTAAAATGAATGAGTTTATTGCAAATAATTTGAGGTTTCCAGCCAATCTTGCACCAAATGAGATAGGAACAGTTTATGTGAGGTTTAGAGTTAATGAAAATGGAAAAATAATACAGCCATCTATTGCACAGGGATTAACAGATCGTATTAACAGTGAGGTGATAAGAGTAGTATCGGCTATGCCTAATTGGGAACCAGCTATTTCTAACGGTCAACCTGTGTCCGTGCCTATGACGATTCCTATTCGGATTAGGGAGGAATAAAAAAGGCGCTTCGAGTCCCTCAGTGTTCTTTTCTTGTTAATGTCAACGTATCTTAGTTTAAGTATATGCTTTTCCTAATTAATTGAAAGCTCATACAATGCAAAGCGCTAGGTACTTCGGACATTGAGAGCATTGAGGTTCTCGCAATGTCGAAATACCGAAGTGGCGGTTCATAAATCTCGATACGCTATTGCTAGTGAAGGCAACAAATGATCATCACCATTGATTAACGCTTCTTTTTTCGCACGGCGCCAACCTTGTATTTGTTTTTCCCTATAAAAGGCGTGGTCAATGCGAGGATATTCTTCGTAATAAATTAATTCTACTGGGCTATGTTTACGAGTATAATTAGCGCCTTCACCGTTATTATGCTGCTTAATACGTAGATCTAAATATTTGGTACTGCCTGTATAATAAGTATTGTTAGCACATAATAATATGTACATATATCCTTTGGTCATAAGATTGGGTTAAGTAATAAAGTTAGGCAAAAAAGGCACTTCGAGTTCCTCAGTGTTCTTTTTTATTCATTGAGCGCTCCATTATGAATGAGTCTCATTCAGACGGGATTATTTTGGCTTTTTACAGTTCAAGGCGTTAGACACTTCGGACATTGAGGAACTCGAAATGCCGAAGTGCTGAATAATTTAAAATGAACCTTTCGTACATTAAGTTTTACAGAGTGCAAAACATACAATTATGATTCGCACAAATTTTTCTATAAAACTCAACCTCATATTCGCCTTGCTAATTTTTGCCGCAACGGGATTCTCACAAACGTTTGGCATTAGCTTAAAGGGAATTGTAAAGGATGATTTTGGAACTGTGATAGCAGATGCCCAAGTAACGATTAAAGACGAGAAAACAAATGTTAATCGTTCTACCAAAACCAATACAAAGGGCTATTACGAGTTTAAAGATGTTCCAACAGGGTCTTACTATTTTAAAGTGGACAAAAAGAATTATAAGAAGTATAGAAAAAGCGGCGTGAAATTGACAATTGGGCAAACCAAAACGATAAACCCTACGCTTGTGAATACAATTCCTGAGGTAGAAATTATTGAGTTGGAAGATGTTGAAGAAGCTGCTCCAATGTATGACAATAGAGTTTATAATAAATCTTCTCGATCAATGATGAGTGGAATAGGTTCTGGTTATTATTCAGAGCCAGTTTATCATAACACTGAATCTTATAATTCGATAGAGGAAAATGGGTTTAAATTAACTAATGTAAATCCGCTTTCTACATTTTCGGTTGATGTTGATGCTGCTTCGTACTCTAATGTGCGCCGTTTTTTATTGAATGGACAAAAGCCTGACAAAGGAGCTGTTCGTGTAGAAGAAATGATTAATTATTTCCATTATGATTATCCTGATCCAACAGATGGAAATCCGTTTTCAATTACAACAGAAATTGGTGATTGTCCATGGAGTAATAATAAATTGGTGCATATAGGCTTGCAAGGTGAGCGTATTGAGAAAGAAAATTTACCTGCTAGTAATTTGGTTTTTTTATTGGACGTTTCAGGATCTATGGATCAGCCTAACAAATTACCACTTTTAAAAAAATCATTCAAACTATTAGTGAATGAATTGGGAGATCGTGACCGCATTGCAATTGTAGTCTATGCAGGTGCTGCAGGAGTAGTTTTAAATTCAACTACAGCCGATAATAGTACAGAGATTTTGAGTGCACTAGAAAAATTAAATGCGGGAGGTTCAACTGCAGGGGGTGCTGGAATTAAATTGGCTTACCAGGTTGCTACAGATAACTTTATTAAAGGAGGAAACAATCGTGTAATTCTGGCAACAGATGGTGACTTTAATATTGGAATGAGTTCAGACGCATCAATGAAAGATTTGATTGAAGAGAAACGTAAAACAGGTGTGTTTTTAACATGTTTAGGATTTGGAACAGGAAATATTAAAGATTCAAAAATGGAAACCTTGGCGGATAAAGGAAATGGAAATTATGCCTATATCGACAACCTTTTAGAAGCTAAAAAAGTATTGGTTACTGAAATTGGTGCTACGCTTGTTACTTTGGCTAAAGACGTTAAAATTCAGGTTGAATTTAATCCAACATTAGTTGAATCATATCGATTGGTTGGTTATGAAAACAGATTGTTAAATGAAGAGGATTTTAATGATGATAAAAAAGACGCAGGAGAAATTGGCGCCGGTCATTCTGTTACGGCTTTATATGAAGTTGTGATGAAAGGAGAAGGAGATGGCACAAGCCCTTCAGTCGACCCACTGCGCTATCAGGAAAACGACGCTACTGATAGTCGTAAATATGGCAACGAATTGTTAACTGTAAAATTTAGATATAAAGCACCTGATGGGGATGTAAGTAAGTTGATTGAGCGCAATCTTAAAAACAAAGTTACGGATTGGAGCAAGCTGTCTGATAATTATAAATTCTCTGCAGCAGTGGCAGGTTTTGGAATGTTGTTAAGAGAATCTGAGTATAAAGGAACCTTAAATTTTGATGCTATTTTAAAGTTGGCAAAAGAAGGAAAAGGAGATGATAACAATGGTTATCGTGCAGAGTTTTTAAGGTTAGTTGATGCTGCAAAAACCATTTATCAATAAAACATTTAAGGAAGTTTGGCTGGCAATGTAGAGCGTTGTAGTGTTGTGGTTTGTCGGCCAACTTTCTTTTATAAGTTTCTGATTATTAGGTTTGAAAAGTAGTTATGTATTGTTTTAAAAGAGTATTGAGCAAGTGGCAGATATACTAAAGTCTGTTTCTTTTCGTTTTGTAAGTCAAACAAAACTCAAACTCAATGATCGCAATAAAAAAAATTACCCTAACCTTTATTTGTTTCTTATTTCTTGTTCCTGTCAATGCACAAGAGAAAGGAGATTTGGGAATTTTAATCACTACTTCAAATCAATCAAGGTTAGGAATAGAATACAGAAAACCAATTGCAGAAAAATATAAGCTTAGAATTGGAGCTTCATACGGCGAGTATGGAAATCAATTTTGGGGAAATGGTAGAGGTGAAATTATTGCGATTACAGATTCATCCGTTACAGAACGGTTTTACTATCATGATGGATTTCAAGCAGGTTTACGCCTTGGTGCCGAACGTCAATTTGGTAATTCAATGTTTTCAGTCGCGGCAGATGTAAGTGTTGATTATAGACAAACGAATTCAGCTTTTCAAAATAACACTTTGTATTTACAAGAAAATGGAATGTGGGATAATGGCCCGAGTACAACAATCTTTCCACCATTTTCTGACCCATCAAATTCCAGAATTACACGTCACTATTTAGTGTCAGGAGCTAGGTTAAGTTTAAATATGAATATTCCAATTGGAAAATCATTCTTGTTGAATTTGGCTGCATCCGGAACTTTCGATTTGCCGGTATACATGGGGGCAAGTCAGGTTCAAGATCCAACGGGTGATTTTACTGGGATACCTCCGTCTTGGATTAATCTTGATACAAATGTTGGAATTGGAATACGCTATATTTTTGGAAGCCGTAACTAACATGACCGCCATGACCCGACCAATAAAATTCATCACCTTAATCCTTTTGTTCATTTCACCTCTTGGTGGATTATTTGGGCAGGAAAAAGCTGATTTAGGATTCATTCTGTCACTAAATGATGAATCAAGGTATGGGTTAGAATATCGGCATCCTAAAAATGACCAATTAACATATAAATTTGGTGTTACACACGGTACTTTTCAAAATAGTTGGATTTCTTCAGGTATTATTTCAGCATCAGATACAGTGGTCGTGCAACAAACCGTTTTTCGCAGTAATAATCAATGGGAACTAAGAATTGGTGGAGAAAGAAAGCTTGGAGAATCCATGTTTTCTCTTGGTGCTGATTTGAATTTAGGATATTTAAGACATGAAAAAAGACAATTCAATACACCACTAATATTGGATGAAAATGGGAATTGGAATAGCGGTTATTTTGTGGCTGATGCTTCACAAATTCCGCCCAATGCGCCTAATAAAACCTTGGCCGTTGGCGATCCTGATTATGCTAATATAAAGCAACATTTTTTTGTGCCAAGTATGCGTATTACCTTTAATTTGAATGTCCCCATTTCAGATGGGTTTTATTTTAATTGTTCGATACTTACACGCTTTGGCGTTCCAATTTATATGGGCGCAACTGAGGTAACAAATCACAATAGAATTACTGTTGGTTCTCCACCTTTAAACTTTGATATTGGTACAACTGCAGCAGTTGGATTGCGGTATATCATAGGAACCTTTAAGGATAAGGTGCAAGCCCCAACAAATTAATTGGCGCAACCTATCCTATTTTATTAACGTATGCTTGTAATACGTTAAGAAGATAAGATATGCCAGAATTTAAAAGACTTGCTTTATTACTATTACTCGTGGGAGCCCATTGTTTTTCATTTGCTCAAGAAGATGGAGATTTAGGAATTGTATTTACATCTAACGAAGACTTTCGATATGGTATTGAGTTTCGAAAGCCAATTAATAAGCATTTACGCTATAAAGTTGGGGTAACTCAAGGTAGCTCTGGTGTTGTTTTGTCACCTAATTATGAATTGTATGAATTCTCAGATTCAACTTTTAGCACGCGTCATTTTTCCAATCAAATTACCACAACTAATTTACGCATTGGTTTAGAAAGAAACCTTGGTATTTCCATATTTTCAATCGGCTTTGATTTGAATTTAGGATATCAAAATTTTCAGTCTGAACGAGCCAATAGAAATTGGGCATTGAATGAAACTGGGGTCTGGGAAGAGAATGGAGTCTCTCCATTTTTTCAAGGAAATGAAGAAATTTTAAGTGCTCAAATAACCCGACATTATTTTACACCAACGGCTCGATTAAGCTTAAACATGGATGCTCCTTTAGGGAAAGGTTTTATTCTTAATTTTTCAATAGCAAACAATTTTGGTGTGCCAATTTATATGGGTGCAACAAATATTATTGATCCTTTAACGGAGTATATTGGAGTACCAGGATCAACCTTTAATTGGAGTACTTATTTAGGTGCAGGATTGCGTTATGCAATAAATTCTGAGAAGAAGAAATCAGAATAAACTTTTGAGAGAATTAATATTGGTGGAGTATACTATCGATAACAGTTCCATAACCCAATCCGTATGCCTCGTTGGAATAATAGTAAGGGGCATTGTAAGATTGATTATTGGCTAATTCGTTTTGCACATAGTTTTGTAAACGCAATAAATATTCGCCTACATCCTTTGAGACGACAGAAAGAGTAATTTTTATTAGACTTTCGCTAGTTAGAAAGAACGAATCATAATCCTCAATAGGTAAGGAGGTAACAAGACTGTCGCCCGCGTTTATTTTAGCAACTCTATAAACGGGTAAAGGTGTTTGGTTCCATAAGGTATCGTCAGTAATTGGATCATAAAAACCTTTATATAAATCAAATTGTAGGTATTGTTCTACAGGTGAACTGATGTTCATACTTATTTTTCCTGGCCCAGCAAAACCATTTAACGAATCAAATACTTGATAATAAACTTCGTTAATAGCAATTGGATGTGGCATTATGGTTTCAACTTCATGCACATCTCCCTTGTAAGAAAATTGTATAGTGTAGTTTTCTCCATATGTACCACTAAATTCTTCGTCTGATTCAAACAGACCCTCCCCAATTTGAGAGAACGTTTTTATTCCTTCGGGCGTTTTTATTAAAAGGCCCACCTCATTAGCGTAGTTTTGATGATTTGATCCTAAATTATTACTAACTGTAAATAAGAATTGATGTTTCATCACCGAATCTGTAAAGAATCCTTCTCCCACAATCTTTTGCTCCGAGTGGGACGATAAGTTAATGTTCGTGTTTACTTTTTTGCAAGCAAAGACTAACATCAGTATAAAAACGATATAGAAATTAGGGCGCATTTTAATATCTAAAGTTAAGATTTAATGAAATCATAATAGGCGAATAATCTACCGTTTTTATTCTTAATTGTCCGGGTGTATTTTCAACCTGTTCAACATAAGCTACGGAAGGATTATGACGATTGAAAAAGTTAGTAATTGTAAAGGTTAAATCCCAATTATCTCTTTTTTTCTTTACACCCAAATTCCGTTTAAAAGCAAGGTCCACTCTTCTAAATGTAGGTAATCGTTCCGTATTTCGGTTAGATGAATAAAGCGGAAAAGCGGTGCCATCAATAACAAATTGACCATTAGGTAATGTAATAGCAGTACCTGTATGTGCTGTGAAATTGGTAGTTATTTGCCACTTTTTTGTCAAATTAAAATATTGACTAAATGAAAAATAATGAGGACGATCACTTGGAGCAACATAAGGCAAATCATTATTAATTCCTTTAATTTTTTGCTGTGTGCGCGTATAAGCATAGGATGCTGATGCTGAATACCAAGTTGTGAATTTATAATTCATCATTAATTCTAAACCGCTAACGCGTAACGTACCAGCTAATAGGTTGCTTTCAATATCTGTAGATGAGGTGAATATTGGAGAGGCATAATCTAAGACATTAACAACATATTTATGATAGGCAATTATAGAGGTGTGCAAATCTTTCCAACGGTTAGTCCAACCAACGGAGGCTTGAAAATTTCGTTCCGGTTTTAAATAACCAGTAGATGGTGTCCAGATTTCAATGGGCAGAAAATAATTGATGTAATTAATAATATGTGTATTTTGACTGGTAACCATAGCTGCAAACTGCAACTCGTTATTTTCATTAAGATTATAGGTTCCTACAATTCTTGGATCTGCAAAAAAGGTAAAGTCATAAAATTTATTTTTCTGATAAATAACTTGTGTTTTAGTTAAGTCAGAGTTGAGGTATGAGGTTGTATCTCCTGTTCCAATATGAAATGAATAAGGTAAACGTATGCCTGCTTTTACATTAAATTTCGGACTAAATTTTTTCTCGATAGAAGCATAGATTCCATTTTCAAGGGATTGCCGTTGGAGAAATAGATTCGCATCAGCTTTGCTAAATTTTCCTTGACGTGTGCGTAAAAAAGCAGAGGACAATCCATACTTAATTTTAGTCGTATTATTCAGGAAATAAGTAAAGTCATAATTGATTTTATTCGTGACAACTTTTTGTCCAAAACTTAATGCCTCATAGTCATCAAACCTTGAAAAACCATATGAAAATTCGCTGTGAGTAATACTTAAATTGCTGAATGTTTTAGTGTTAATTACATGATTCCAGCGAAAAGCACCCGCAACATTACCCCATTGATAAAAAGAAGTTGAATCTGTTAAACCATCTCTACCAAAATAACCTGTTAAATAGATTCTGTTATTTGAATTTAATTTAACATTTACTTTTCCATTAATATCGTAAAAAGTAGGGTTTCCTAAACTACGATTACCTAAAATCGATAATAGGGCGCCTGGGAAGGTAGAAACGCGACCTGAGGTATAAAATGATGCCTTTTTCTTTACAATTGGCCCTTCTACATTTAACCGCGCCATAAAACCACTTACTCCACCAGAAACATGATGTTTATTTAGATCGCCCTCCTTCGTGTGAATTTGTAAAACAGATGCACTTCTGTCGCCATATTGCAATGGAATATAATCTTTGTAAAGTGTTGCAGATTTTAATGCATCTGTATTAACAATAGAATAAATTCCTAATAAATGTGTGGGATGATAAATTGGAATCTCGTCCATTAAAATGAGGTTTCCGCCAGTACCCGATCCACGCACAATATAATTTGCGCCGCCGTCATTTGCAGGTTGCACACCTGGTAATTGTTGTAAGTGTCTTAACAAATCACGCTCCCCACTGGCAGCAGGAACTTTTGAAATAGCCATGGGTGTAATTATCGTATGAGACAAGTTGGGTAAATCAACCAAATCGCTTGTTCCATTTACTTTGTTTGAAACCACTTCGACTACATTAAGTAGTAGGGTGTCTACATCTAAACCAATGTTTAATACAATTTCATTTTCTACCTCAATTTCATCTACTAACGGTAGCATACCAACTGAACTTACCTTCATGGTGGTTATACCTTTTGGAACCTCTAAAGCATAATATCCATAAGAATTTGAAATACAACCAATGCCGTGTTCTGGAAAAACTATGCGGGCGCCAATTAATTCTTCGCCCGAAATTTTGTCTTGAATATGACCACTAATAACAACCACTTCGCTTGTGCTATTTAAGGCATAAATTGTTATTTGCGAACCAATTTCTTTGTATTGCAATTTGGTTTCTGCCAAGAGCTTATCCAATACTTGAGCTAATGGCTTTTTCTCAAATGATAGCGTTATTTTTTTCTCAACAGCATGAATTTGACGGGAGTTATAGGAAAAGGAAATGCCTGAAGCTTTTTCAAGTTGATTCAGGCATTTCTCTAAATTTGATTTTTTAAATTGTACGGTTACTTCTTTATCCAGCAGTGCTTGACCGTAGACAAAAGGCGATATGAGAATACATAAACCTAGAAGAAGTATGCGCATAGAAGTTTATTTTAATCGAATCAGGTTGTCGCCATACTCGGCTTCAACACGACAAGTTAAAACAATTGATTCAATAATCGTTTCGATTGGTTCGTCAGCAAATGTTCCACTAAATGATTCAACTTCACCTTTTTCTGATGAAACCAACTCAACTTTGGTTGCATAATGCTTGTTTAGCAAATCAATCACTTCGTTAATTGAGGTTTCATTAAAATTAAAAATTCCAGTTTTCCATGAATTATAGTTCACATCTGGATTACTGATTTCTTTAACGCCATCAGCATTTGCTACAGCAAATTCTCCAATGGTTAAATCTTCTTCGCCATTTTCATTTCGTACAGCAACGCGTCCATGGTCAACTCCAACTTCTGTACTGTTTTCAGTTACGTTAACATTAAACGCAGTTCCTAAAACCTCAATTTCACCAAATTCGGTTGTAATTATAAAAGGATGTGCTTCATCACGTGCAACTTCAAAAAATGCTTCACCTTTTAATTTAAGGTTTCGCTCATTTTCAAAATCTTCTTGATAATCTAATGTTGAATTAGCCGCCAACCAAACATTTGAACCATCAGGCAATGTAATTTCTTTAGGGGCATTATCTGTATTGGCAAAGGTATTATAAGATGGTCCTTGGTTTAATAACCAAAATCCAGCAAAACCTGCCAATAAAATAGCGCATGCCGCAGCAACACGCTTATAAAAAGTCATTTTAATAACCTTTATCTCCTTCTCGTCTACTAATTGCTCATCAACTTTTTCCCAAGCTGTTTTATGATCAAAAGTCTTAAATTCAAGTCCTTCTAAAAGGTTTTTATCCGCAGTTTTCCAAGCTTCAGACATTACGGCATATTCTTCCGCATGCTGCAACTTCCACTCCTCTACCTTCTGTGTCTCCTCTACAGTCGCTTCACCTGAAAAGTGCTTCGCTAATATGTCGTTTATATCATTCATTTGTCCTATAGTCGCACGGTTGTCTGTATCCCCCTACTCAATTAATAAAAAAAATAAAAAAAGGAGTAAACCTTTATATACGTGCAGTTTTTCCCGTAAGTGTCTAAAAGCTCTGCCCATTTGATTTTCTACCGTTTTAGGAGAAATTTCAAAATGCTCTGCAATTTCTTTGTAGCTCAAACCATCAAGTTTGCTTAGCATAAATACATCACGCGTTTTTTCTGGTAATTCTGAAATGGCCATCATTAAGGCATCTTTCATTCCTGTCTCGGCTTTTTCTTCAAAAGGTTCTTGCACAACTGCATCTTGCACGTGCAGCGTTTCTTTTTCATACTTGCGTTTGACAATTTCTTTGCGTTGATAGTCAATACACTTAAATTTTACCGATCTCACCAAATATTGTTTGGCTTTTTCTTCAATCTCGGCTTTCTTCTCGTTATTCCAAAAATTGACAAATACACCTTGCACAATATCTTCCGCCTCGTCATAATCTTTAATTATTGCATAGGCGTAATTACACAGCGAACTGTACGATTCTTCAAATAATTTATTATAAGCTTCTTTTGTCATTAACTACGGGTAGTCAAAACTAATGAATTTATTGAATTTTAGACATTTATTAACACTTCGAATGAATATTTATTGCCCTGCTTTCATTGTGTTGCAACTAGTGTAATTGATTGTTATTTAAAATGTTATGGTCAATTTCAAATGGAATTGGTTAATTAAAATTCTAATTTTTTTTTTAGCAGTAGGGGGGATGATTGTGAAATACGACATATGGATGAATTTCAATTCTTAATGTTTCAAGTCGAGATAATTAAAGAAGGAATTTCACGTTGTATGATACAAAACACGTGATATTATTAATCTAATCTATAAAATTATGAAAACAGCAATTAAAACTACAGCGTTGGCTTTTTCCGTTTTGCTTGCAGTTTCTTGTGGGAAAAACAAGGAAGCTGAAGTTGTTGATGGGTACAAACCAATTTATGCTACTACGCAGGATTTGGAAAGTATTGATGTAAAAACTAGCGAAGCGTTGGAAAATCCAGGGCGAATATATTTATACGAAAATTACCTCTTGGTAAATGATCAAGCCAAAGGAATTCACATTTACGATAATAGCAATACAAGCAGCCCCGTTGAAGTTTCTTTTATTGCTATTCCTGGCAACATGGATTTTTCTGTAAGTAACAACATGCTTTATGCAGATAATGTTACGGATATGATCATAGTTGATATTTCAGATCCAGCAGCTCCAGTATATAAAAATAGAATTCAAAGTGTATTTCCAGTGCAACAATTTCCAGATGAGTTTGGGGCATTTGAATGCGTAGATCCAGATAAAGGTTTAGTTGTAGGATGGGAAAAAACACAATTGACCGATCCTAAATGTTTCAAATAAACACTGTAATTAAGATCAATCGAGTTTTAAATACAGTTGAAAATAAAAAATTAGACAAATGAAAAATTTAAAAATATATATGTTTGCGGCGCTTTGCAGTGCTGCGGTTATGAGTTGTGAAAAAAGCGATAATAAGGAAGCGAGCTCTGATACAAAAAATCAAGTTTCTAGTGGACTAGGCGGATCAATGGCGCAATTCACTATAATTGACAACTACCTTTATACGGTAGATTATAAATCACTAAAAGTATTCCATATTTCAGATCCTGCAAACCCTGAATTATTAGAGAATATTAACCTTGGAGTGGGAATTGAAACGATTTACCCACAAAATGATCATTTATTTATTGGAACACAAAATGGTGTTCGAATTTATGATGTAACAAATCCAAGAAGTCCAGAGGCAGTTTCAGAAATTGATCACGCGACAAGTTGTGACCCTGTTGTAGCAAATGATCATTATGCAGTTGCTACATTAAGAGGTGGTACACCATGTAACGGAAATTTGAATCGATTGGATATTATAGATATTTCGAATTTTGATAATCCAATGTTATTGCGCTCAGAAGATTTGATTAACCCATACGGTGTTGGTTTTGTTGCTGAAAACGAAAACCTAGTTTATGTTTGTGATGGATTTGCTGGATTAAAAGTATATGACATTTCAGATTTAGAGAATGTAGAAATAGTGATGCATAAAGAAGATTTAGAAGCGATTGATGTTATTCCGGGTGCAGAGAACTTATTAGTGGTTCTAACGCGTCAAGGAGTGTATCAATTTGATTCATCAAACCCGCTTGAGTTGGTTGAAAAATCATTCATTAGCGTACAGTAAATAAAATTTATGAGGGGATGCAAATTGTGTCTCCTCTTGAATTAACCCATAAACCTTAACCATGCGTTATTTGCTCAGTACATTTCTTGTTTTTTACTATTGTGTTGTAAATGCACAAATGATAGATTCAACTGCAATAAAACAGGAAGAATCATGGTCGCTTAAAGAAGCACCAATATATTGGAAATTTAGCCCATTCGATTTCATTTCAATTTTATCTACGTTTGGAGCAGATGTAGAAGTTAGAGTAAATAAAACCTATGCTTTTCAAGCAGGTATTGGTGTAATTCCAAATTTTTCTCAATTTATGACGAATCGTATTTTTGTTGGATACGATAGCATGCACGGTTATAAGCTAAGAGGAGAGTTACGTCGTTATATGCCGGTAAAAACAAATCGATATTTGGCAGCAGGAGTGCTATTTCGACATCTTATTGTGAAAGACGAATTTGCAGTAGGGATGGAGCCATTTTCTAATCAATGGGGAGGAACAAATTTTGTTTATTTTCAAAGAGTTCCAATTCGCGCAAACCGGATAAATATAAATTTAGATTTGAAGTATGGTTTTCAGACAGTAAAACCTCAAGGTTATGTTTTCGATTTTTATGTAGGTATGAGCCTTCGATCATTGAACGTCATAAATAATTCTGAAATGCCAGATGGAGTTGAGTTTCCAGATAATGGAGACATTTGGTCATTAAATGATAATATGAGTTTATTTTATCCAACCCCAATTGCCGGATTAAAAATAGGATTTGCGCAGCGTTAATCTATTTATAGTATTTAAACGGAAAAAGTAACATCCCGAAACAAGCTCCATCCTCTTTATATTGATTTTTGTGATGAACCTTATGCGCTTTTCTTACTGCACGAAAATATCGATTGTCGGTTTTGTCAAACCATTTTTTTCGGCGGTGAATTAAGATTTCATGGATTAAAAAATAAGCCAATCCGTATGCTGCAATGCCAAAACCTATTCCAATCATTATGTCGTTTTTGTTGATGAAACCAAACATAATATTAAGCCATGAGGGAATAGCAAATATCAAAAAGAATAAATCGTTCTTCTGAAAAACTTTGCCAGTGGGTTGATGATGATCTTCATGTAGATTCCACAAAAAGCCGTGCATCACATATTTATGAGTAAACCAAGCCATAAATTCCATAAAAATGAATGCAAGCACTATGAAAATAAAAATAATCATATGACTAATTTATCGTGTTTTTCTTAAAGAACAATCAAAAACATTGATTTGTTCTTTACGGCTTAATTTTCTGATTCAAAATAGGCCTTAGCGCGCTGTAAAATAACCTCAATTTTTAAGTCAGTGGTTAAAACAAGTGGCTCTTTACCTTCTTCAAAAAACCAATAACCATCCACAGGATTATCTTGTTGAATTTCTTGGAGGTTTAGTGTGTCTGTTGAAAAATAGGCCTCAAAATTATTTGCACCATAGGCTAAAAATTGATGCTCAATATTCTTATCAGCTAGTTCTGTAATGAGAAATTCATAATTTGAACGGTAGGTTATATTAGGGTTTTCAGAAGCGCTATATGCAACTAAATATAATGGTGTTGCATTGTCCACATAAATGGGTACTTGAACAAGAGTCAGTCTATCCTCATTTGTACTTAGTTCGTAGTAATACTGAGGTTTTTTTGCAAACTCTAATTCTTGCTTTTCGCCCATGTTCATTAACATTGACTGTTCCGAAAAAATATAGGTAGCACTTTCCGTTTTAGGATTTATATATATGTTATCCGATCCATAGTCATTAACGAGCTGAGTTTCCTCTGGATCTAATCCATTAAAATATTCGCTTAAAATGGGTAGAGGATACCTATTTAATTTGTTCCAGCGTTCTGTTCTTGGATTCCAGTTAAGGTAATTAAACTGTTGATTGTCCTTATTCATTTGACTTAAAAAGGCTTTCTTTTCGCCATTTAATTCAAATGTCATAAACTCTAATAACACATTACATTCACTATGATAAGCTGTTAAGTAATTGTCACTTACTTCAAATTGTTTCCATTCCTCGTTACTATCATTTCCGTATAAAATCAATTGACTTATGGAGTTGTAGTCATAACAAAAATCGTTTCCAATAATGTCATTGTCAACGGCAAAAAAGTCTTGAACGGTTTGTGGTTGTTCAACTAAGGCAATTTCATCCAACTCGGATTGACTTGGTTCTATTTCCATTAAATTTCCAGTAACCTCATCATTGACTTCAGAGTCATTTTGGCAACCAATAAATAAAAAGCAAATAGCAATTAGTGCAAAGCGCATGATTTGGTTATTTAATTACACCCAATTCTTTACCTACTTTTTCAAATGCTGCAATCGCCTTGTCTAATTGTTCTTTAGTGTGTGCAGCCGAAAGTTGAACACGAATACGAGCCAAATCTTTTGGTACAACAGGGTAAAAGAACCCAATAGCATAAATACCTTCATCTAATAATCGGCTTGCAAATTCTTGCGCGATTTTAGCATCATATAACATTACAGGCACAATTGGCGAATTACCTTCGCGCACATCTAATCCAGCTTTAACAACACCAGCTTTAAAGTAAGCAGCATTTTCTTCTAGTTTGTCGCGCAATTCAGTAGTTGAGCTCAATAAATCAAAAACAGCAATAGAGGCTCCAACGATACTTGGCGCTAATGAAGTAGAAAATAAATAAGGACGAGAGCGTTGTCTTAACATATCAATCACCTCTTTTTTACCAGTTGTAAAACCACCCATTGCTCCACCTAGTGCTTTACCTAAAGTTCCAGTAATGATATCTACGCGTCCCATTACACCATTATGTTCATGCGTTCCACGGCCAGTTTTACCAATAAAGCCTGTTGCGTGACAATCGTCTACCATAACCATGGCGTCATATTTTTCTGCTAAATCACAAATTTGATCCAACTTAGCAATATAGCCGTCCATTGAAAAGACACCGTCTGTTACAATAATTCTATTTCGGTGTTGTTGTGCGGCTTTTAATTGTTCTTCCAAATCTGCCATGTCAGAGTTCTTGTAACGATATCTGGCAGCTTTACATAAACGCACACCATCAATAATTGAGGCATGGTTTAATTCGTCTGAAATAATTGCATCTTCTTTTGAGAAAAGAGGTTCAAATACCCCCCCATTTGCATCAAATGCAGCTGCATATAAAATAGTATCCTCCATTCCTAAAAAGTCGGATATTTTTTGTTCAAGTGTTTTGTGAATGTCTTGTGTTCCGCAAATAAATCGAACAGATGACATTCCAAACCCATGAGAGTCTAATGCTTTTTTGGCACCTTCAATAACCGCCGGGTGAGATGACAAACCTAAATAATTGTTCGCACACATAATGATTACATCATCACCTGAGTCAACTTTTACTTCTGCTCCTTGAGGAGAGACAATTATTCTTTCTTCTTTATATAATCCAGCATCACGAATTCCAGCGAGTTCGTCTTGAAGTTGTTTTTCTAGTTTTCCAATCATAGCATTATTCTTTGTAATGAGTGAAGCAAAGATAATGATTCAATCGGACAATTATCGACCGATAAAAGGGAATAATTAAAAGAATATTGTAAATGAAAATAATGGTTTGTTTTAAGTTGGAATGCAGTGTTTTATGCAAGAAAAAAGGGCCGTCTAAAATTAGACGACCCTTCGGTATTATAAGCTCCAGTTAAGGAGTAGTCAATTATTGTTTCACAACTTGAACAAAGCTAATTTCATTTCCAGCTATTACTTTTACGATATAAGTACCGTCAGCTAAATCTTTCATAGATAATTGTTCTTGATCAACTGCATTTCCAACAGCAACAACTTCTCCTAATAAAGTAGTTACTTCATAGTTGAATTTACCATTGTAAGTTACAGTTAATTGATCATTAGTTGGGTTAGGGTAAGCAGTCAATTTAGCAATTGATTCTCCATCTAATCCAATGAATCGAGTTAAAGTGAAATCTTCAGTTACTGAACACATTCCTGGATCGATAGTAATATCATCAATAGTAACAGTGTAAATAATTCCTGAAGTTAATCCAGTTACATCTTCTGTAGTTGGACCGTGAGACCAAGAGAAAGTATAGTCACCAGAACCACCAGCAACAGTAATATCAATTGAACCATCATATCCGTAATACTCATCAACAACCACTGAACTAGAAACGTAAGGTAATTCAATCACAGTTACCAAAACATCATCATCATCAGAACATCCGTTCACGTCAGTACCAGTTACAGTATAAGTAGTAGCGCCTGCGTCTGGAACAAATGCTTCTCCATCAGTAATTGATGGTGACCAATCATAATCCATAGCCCCAGAACCATTTAAAGTAACTTCGTCACCTTCACAAACAGTGATATCAGCACCACCATCTACAATTGGAATTTCGTTTACTTCAACAGTTACAAATGCAGTATCAGTACATCCGTCATCAGAAGTACCTACAACAAAGTGAATGTATGTTCCAGCAGCACCAGGTGTTACAGTTCCACCATCAGCAATACCACCACCCCAGCTATATGAAGTAGCAAAATCACTTTCACCAGTTAGTGTATACTCTTCACCTAAACAAAGTTGATCAGGCTCAGCAACACCAGAAACATCTGGTTGAGCAGAACCAACTAAAGTAACTTCTGCAGCAGGACCTTCACATCCTAAGTATGTTCCAATTACAGTATAAGTATTTGTTCCATCTTCAGCAATGAAAGCAAGACTATCAGTTGGATCAAATCCACCACTTCCTGTCCAAGTATAAACTTCGTCATCTGGACTTTCAGCTAAACCGCCTTCACCCCATACAGTTACTAAAGCACCTTCACAAGCAGAAGGAAGACTAGACATTGCAGTAATTACCGGAACTGGAGAAGAGTGAATATCAATTGAGAAAGGACAATCTTCACCAGAAGTACTTGTTGCAACATAAGTAGTAGTTGTTCCTGGAGGTGGAGTAAAATCAGCACCATCCATAACACCGTCAGACCAAGTTACTGTTCCACCTGTAGCAGATGTAGCAGAAAGATATAATTCATCACCATCACAAACTCCTGTTACTGGAATATCCAGTACAAGTGGGTTACATAATAGTGTAATAGTTACATATCCGTGTCCTGTATTAGCAACATCATTCGTTTGGTCAGTTCCAGCATTGTATGATCCACCGCCACCAGGGCTAATTTCGCATCCACGACCACCGCCGCCGCCAGAATATCCGCCGCCGCCGCCGCCATTCATGTTATCAGAACCGCCGCCGCCGCCGCCGCCGAATCCACCGTCACCACCTTCATCAGATCCATCATTCCAACGAATTCCTCCTAAAGCTCCTTCTAATGGTCTACGACCACCTTCAGCACCATTACTACCAGGTGTGTAATCATATAATGTACCTTTGTTTCCTCCAGTTCCATTCGTATTCCAACCAGTTCCAGCTCCAGCCCACCAGCTACAACCTCCTGTATTAGCTCTTCCACCGTTTCCATCAAGTCCTCCGTTAGAAAGCCCTTGTGTATTATTTCCGCCTTCAGCAGTAGTTGCATCTTTTGGTCCATAAGCTCCTGGACTTGCTCCTGCTCCACCACCACCGGCAGCTACTAAAGGAAGCGTTGCGTCGCCTGTGTCCCAAACGAAAGATCCACCACCACCACCAGGTGCAGCATTATCTTCAGATCCACTTCCACCAGTCTGAGATGGATCACCTTCTTGACCAATAACAATGGCAATTACTTGCCCTTCTGTTAATGCGAAAGTACCAACCATTACAGCTCCTAATCCCCCATCCTCAGGGTCAACAGTATAAGCATGGTATCCACCCTGTGCTCCAGCAACTTCGAATTCATAATCCGCAGATAATGGAACTGTCCATAGCTGAACACCTTGCGTTGTCATATTGAAAAATGTAGGGTCACTTGCCCATGTAGCACCACCGCCAGTGTATTCGGCAACACAATCACCTAAAAGAGGCCCTGTTCTACCCTCTGCACCTGCATTGGTAAACGTATGCGAGCTGAATGAATACAGCTGAGCATAAGTAGTATTTCCAATCAAACTTAACCCAAAAAGGGCAAGTGAGGCGAAAATACTTCTTCGTAAATTGTAGTATTGTTTCATAACTTTATTCGAAAAAAATTTTTATGAAAGTACGAAAAAAAATGGAATTTCCCATTGCGATAGGACGGGCATTGATTTTTGACTAAAGCGGTGTTTAAAATTAATCGATTTAGATGCCCAAGAAATGATAGCCAGTCATCTACGTGAATTTCAGTGATAATATTGGTTTCAGGCACATTGGAATGAGAGTATTGAAGAGCGAATTTGAAAGGGGGGTATCTTATCTAAGATTTTCCCTTGAAAACTAAGTGATTATACGGATGTGTTTTTTTAACAATAAACACAACAAATGTTAAAATTATCGTGCCTTAATAAAATCAATTAATAAGGACTGAACATCATCAAATTCATTCAATGGTGTATTTTCAGCTGTATCATAAATATCATGATAATTTTTAACATTACCCATTGAGTAAATAAAGAATGCAGGAATCCCTGATTGAGAAAAGAAGTAATGATCTGAGTTGGCAGTTGGACCTCTTTTTTTCACACGTTTTAAGTATTTTTTTTCGGCATTAATTGCTACTAGGCTATTAAATGCTTCTTCGTGTTTGGTTCCGTTTACAACTGTAATTCCGTCCTCGGCGCCACCCATAATGTCAATATTTAGTACAAATTGAATTCGTTTGAGTTTAATATATGGGTGCTGAACAAAATATTTCGAACCTTCTAATCCGGCTTCTTCCCCACTAAAAAAACAAAGCACAATTGAATATTCAGGTTTGTTTGCCATGAAATGTTTTGCCATTGAAAGGAGCATTGCTACACCGCTTGCATTGTCATTGGCTCCAGGGAACATAGCGTCAGTCCCCATGCGACCCAAATGGTCGTAATGGGCAGAAAGAACGATATATTTTCTTTTTTTCTTGCCGGGGATAAAACCAATTACGTTTTTAGTTAAATACTGAGGTTTGTATGCGTTGTTTATTTTTAAATTAACTGTTGATGCAGCAAAATAGCTGGCAGAATCAATTGATATGAGCGGGTAGTTCATTTGCCTTCTTCCAACACTGTACATTTGTTTATTTTTTTCTACCCAAATGACAGGGAAATATTTCATGGCCTTATAAGCAAAAGACATTATTTCATTTCGCTTTTTAGCATCCTCAACATCTGTAAAATTGAACGCAAATATTTTTTGTGTCGTAGACTGTAAACTTAAGTCTGCAACACCATTAAATTTCGTTTGTAAATTTTCACTGTTTATTTCTACCAATTCGAATTCTCCCTGTGCACTGCCCGAAGAGGAGTTGACTAAATAGTCTGCGCCTGGTACTAAAGTGTCGTCCCCTAAAACTACTTCAATGGGATAAGGAAATGTATTAACGTTTAATCGGTACGGTTGTGCAAATGGTTTTTTTTTGAAAGGAGTTACACCAATTGCTTCCAATTCTCTTATAATAAAATCAGCTGCTCTATTATCTCCCTCATTTACATATCCGCGCCCGTCATAATGTTCGCTGCACAATGAGTCAATTATCACTTTTGCATAAGATTGTTGTGCAAAAGAATAATTTGTAAATAACGTGATTAGTGCTATAAATACTACGAGTAGTTTCATTCGTTTTCTCTTTCTCTAAAGATAACGTCTTTCTACTAATTCAATAAAATTAATGATAGATTTATTCTCTAAGTCCCAAGAATTGTTGGTTGTTAAATCGTTTAGTTTTAATCGTGCATCATTGCCCGTAGCGCAAGTGTTTAAAAAGTCAATAGCCTCATCATATGCCTCAGAATCGCCGTTGAACATAATAGAGATATATTCAAACTTTTTAGCTATGCTAATGTGTGATTTGATGTCAGATACAGGTGAGTTCTGTAGTTTTTTTCTGAGAGACAGTTCTTCTTGTTTTAACTTTTCATTCAACGAATTGCTGCTTGCACCGTCATCATAATCTTCATCTGCCTGTGCGCTTTCTGCAACTTTTTCTTCAAAATTGTTTTGTTCTTCCTCAACTTCTGGAACCACTTCTTTAACAGCTTCTGGTATAACTGGTTTTTCAGTTTCTACTTCATCTAACGTAAAGTCGAAACTTGGTTGTTCCTCTTCTTGTTCTTCTTTTTTATCTGAGAATCCAGTAAAGTCAAATGGGGTTTCTGTTGTCTCTTCTTTCTCTTCAATAATCTCTTCAACTTTTTCAACAACAATTTCCTTTTCAACAATTTCTTCAGAAACCTTATTTTCAGGTGCTCCGTATTTGTCAAAGGCCTTGTAACGCAAAATAACAAGTTGTTCAAACAGATCTTTTCCGCTGTTTACCAATTCGTTAAGTTCTTCCAAGCCAAGTTCGCCTTTTTGAAGTGAAGTAACTTTTTCCGATATTTCCTTAATTAATTCTTCGGTGTTTTTATAAGATGTTTTACCCATTTTCTATAACTTATTCACAATTTCAACATTCGGATAAAATTAAAGTTATATTTGATAGCAAAACGTTATCAAATTGAAAATTTCTCAAAAACATGATGTTAACATCTCTGGACAATTTTCCTTCAGTCCGAGAGTGTCTAACGCTAAAATTAAAGTTATTTGCGGACCAATGTTTTCTGGGAAAACAAAGACGCTAATAAAAACTATTGCTGCTTATCAGGCAGATGGTAAAAAAGTGGTGGTGTTTAAACCAAAGCTTGACGACCGTTATGCTGAGGAGGCAATCGTTTCTCACGATAAGGATGAAAACGCGGCTATAAATGTGGGAAAACCTGCAGAAATTTTGGACTTATTCCATAATGCAGATGTAGTTGCAATAGACGAAGTTCAGTTTTTTGATCCGTCAATTGTTGGAGTGTGTAATATAATCGCTGGTCAAGGTAAATCAGTTGTAGTGGCTGGTTTAGACATGGATTATAAAGCGGTTCCATTTGGATCTATGCCTGAATTGTTGATAATGGCAGATGAGGTTGTAAAACTAAATTCTGTTTGTACTTTTTGTTCAGGAAAGGCACGTCATTCACACCGAGTTTCTAAAGATAGTGGGGTTGTAGTGTTAGGAGAAAAAGATAAATATGTACCACTTTGCCGCAGTTGTTATAATGAACTAAAGGAAGGGTGAATTTAGATCTTTCAATAAAAACTATCCGTTCTATTATTAATGCGGATTTTATTGAATCGAGCGAAGGATTTCAAACTATTAAAATTCAAAATGTTGTAATTGACAGTAGATCTCCGTCAATTACCGGTCAAACTTTGTTTGTAATTCTGAAAGGAAACAAAACAAGTGGTGCCGCTTATCTTAATGATTTTATTCAAAAAGGTGGGCGAACAATATTGACAGAAATGCGCCTTGATTCTTCAAAAGTTAACCAGATTCTTGTAAAAGATGTTTTAACGGCCTTACAGAAAATTGCAGCCGATCACCGATCAAAATTTAATGTTCCGGTTATTGGAATTACAGGGAGTAACGGTAAAACAACGGTTAAAGAATGGTTGTATCATTTGCTGAAAGACAAATACAAGATTGTTCGTAGCCCAAAAAGCTATAATAGCCAAATAGGTGTAGCATTGTCTGTTTTAGAGATGGATGAAACGGATGAATTGGCCATTTTTGAAGCGGGAATTTCTAAGGAGGGTGAAATGGCTGCGCTCGAAAAAATGATTCAACCAACTACAGGAATTTTTACTGGAATTGGAGATGCGCATAATAGCGGATTTAAAGGAGATAATCCTGAAGTTATAAAGCAAAAGGAAAAGTATTTACTTTTTCTAAACACCAAACATGTAATTGAAAAGCAAGCAGATTGTTTCCAAATTCATAAAGAATCAGGCATTAAAAAAATCGAAGTTCAATCCAATAAAAATGAATTCAATTTGTCTTGGGAGGATCATCAAGAAGCATTAAAAATACCATTTCAAGGTAAAGGAGCCATTTCAAATGCTGTAATAGCGAGTTTGGCAGCTTTGGAATTTGGAGTGGACATAGCACATATTAGAAGCAGACTTTTGAGTTTACCAGTTATCTCAATGCGCCTCGAAAAAATTAACGGCAAAGCAAATAATTTGTTGATTAATGATGCCTATAATCTAGATGAAAAATCATTAGAAATAGGAATACAGTTTTTAGAGACGAATGCCGAAGGTAAAAAGCGCACAGTTTTTTTAGCGGAGAATTCAACGCAAATTAATGAGCAAACAACCTTGCTACATGCCTTGCAAAAAATAACTGCACAAATAAAAATAGACACTGTTATTTATTTTGGGCCATCAACAATTGCCAGTCAATTTAATTTTATTGATGAACAGTATGAAACTGTTCCTAACTTTTTTGAACGCCCACTTGAAATAGAGAATAATGCTGTTTTGTTTACAGGCGCGCGCAGTTGCCATTTAGAGACGGTTGTAAATTATTATACAGAAAAGAAACATATTACGCGCCTGTTGGTCAATTTGGCTGCTATGCGCAACAATTTGAATCGTTTTAGAGAGAAATTAAGTTCAAAAACGAAAATATTGGCCATGGTAAAGGCTCAATCATATGGAGGTGGCATTTTAGAGGTTGCTAAATTTTTAGAGAAAGAAAATGTAGCATATTTTGGTGTTGCTTATGCTGATGAGGGGGTGACATTGCGAAAAGGAGGAATTACACGTCCAATCTTAGTCATGAATCCAGAACCTGCTGCTTTTGAAGATATGATTGATTTTGAGTTGGAGCCAAGTATTTATTCATTGGATTTACTCAATGCTTTTATTCATCAACTCATTTTAAAGCGCCGTGCAAATTTCCCCGTCCATATTAAGTTGGATACTGGCATGAATCGACTTGGTTTTCGTCAAGAAGAAATAAATGATTTATTGGCAACTCTAAATACGCAACCAGAGGTTTATGTAACCTCAGTTTTTTCGCATTTGGCTGTAGCAGATGTTGACAGTGAACAAGATTATACTACGCAGCAAATAGAAGCTTTTACTAAAGTTACTCAATTAATGCAGGATGAATTGGGCTATTCATTTATTCAACATTTAGCAAATTCAGCTGGAGCATTTAATTATCCCGCGGCGCATTTTGATATGGTGCGTTTGGGTATAGGTTTGTTTGGTTTACTAAAGGATGATCAGCAATTAGGTTTTGAAAACGTATTGGTTTTACATTCGCAAATTTCGCAAATTAGAAAAATTAAAACGGGTGAAAGCGTTGGATATGGACGTAGCTTTATTGCAGACAAAGACACTACTATTGGGGTTGTGCCTGTAGGTTATAGTGACGGTTTAAGAAGAGGGCTTGGAAACGGGAAATGGGCGGTTCAAATAGGCGACAAAAAATACAATATCATCAGTAATATATGCATGGATATGTGTATGGTTGATCTGGGAGATGATGCTGTTCAGGTTGGAGATGAAGTAGAGCTATTTGGTTCAGAAAATAATGTTTTTCAAATGAGTACTATTTTAGATACTATTCCTTATGAAGTGATTAGTGGGATATCCGCTCGGGTTCAGCGCGTTTATTTAGAAGAGTAATAAAACTACTTATTATTGCTACTTGCTGCCGCTTCCTCTATTATGATAACCTGGGCCAATAATCTCATAAAAAAGAGAATCATTACGAAATAAACCGTCGCCAGAAATTGTTTGCTCGCCCCAAATTTCTTGTTCAGGTACAGTAAATGCACTGCCTTCCATCAATATGGTTAAATTATCATCCGTATTGCGATAATCCATAAGGTAAAGCGTGTCAGAATTGGTGCCTACAATACTTACCTTTTGATAAATTTTTGAAATTTCAGTGATCATAGTAACTTGCAATGTGTCAGTTACTCCATAAGTTCCAATATAAGGATCTCCAGCATAGGTGCATGAGAAATCATTCACTTTAGCCTTTGGGTCATAATTTAATGCTGCTTCATCTGTACACCCCTCCTTTTTGCAATTGGTTAAAAACACCGTGCAAATGAATAAGCCAATAATTTTAAGTGGGGTTTTGAGCATCAGATAAATTTTAGCATTTAATAAAAAGCTCTTTCATTACTTCTCCGTCAGATTTTTCAATTTCAAATCCTAATAGTTCTCCAATCGTTGCAGGAATATCAATTAACTCTCTTGACACATCTGTAATAACTCCACGTTTAAAATCTGGACCATATGCAAAGCAATTAATCATTCTACATCCTTCGCAATTGTCACCGTGCGAAATAAATCCGTCTTTTCTGTCGTCTAAATGTCTCCCGTGGTCATTTGTTACAAAAATCGTTGTCTTGTCTTTATATTGCTCATCCAATTGAATGTATCTAAATACATTGTAAATGAATTCATCTGATTTTTTGATGCCATCTAAATATCTTTTCCAATTTCCAGCATGACCCCATGAATCTGGTTGTCTAAAGTTAATGAGTACCAAATTAGGTTTGTCTTTTTTAAGAATCTCAATGCTCTTATCATAAGTTTCTAAATCAGATCTATATCCTGTTTGGAAACCATTGACACCGCAATCAGAATAGGGACGAAATTTATCACGCCATTTTTTGTTTTTGCAGTTCGTTAAAAGAGCCAATTTATCTTTACTAGAAATAACATAGGCAGCAGTTCTCTTTTTTCCAGTTGCTTTTAGCCAATATTGAAACATTGATGGATTCTTTGGATACTCACGCCCCGTATTATCAATTCGTTGATATTTTCCTGTACAAATTGCAGTATGTCCTGCAGCTGTATAAGTTGGGCCATTATTTCTAAAACCAGAATATATTACTCCGTGTTGCGCCATGTCATTAGCCATTCTCGGAATATATTGATGTGTTGGATCTCCCCAAGTTTCGCTATATCTTGGTCCATCCATTACTAAAACAATTACATTTTCTGTTTTGTAATGTTTGGCTTCTGGTGTCCCTGCATATATTCCAGAAACATATGCTAAGCAAACCAAAATGAGTAATAATCTCTTTACATTCATACCAACAAAAATATCAAATTTGGTTCCAAATTAGCGACTTGGTTCGGATATTGCTACGTTTTCATCAATTAATTGTGGACTAAAATTTAATTTAAGTGCAATTTTTTTATAAAAATCAGGTTTTTTTGTATTCATGATAAAGGCGTTATATTTCTTTTGTTGTTTCTCATTCCTTTCGGTCTATGGACAGATGTTGGATAATATTGAGGGCAAGACATTTGGAGAGGTTCCTTATTTTAACGAGGCTTTTATAAAGAGAAATAAAATCAAGACCATTAAAGGTTACTATTCTACAAAAGCAACGCTAGACATTATCCGAAAATCAAAGGACATTTATTTCTACGAGTTTAATGAAAAGGGACAGTTAGTAAAGGATTATCGCACTCAATATAACGATACGTTAATTAGTATGTACGGTTATAATGAGGCTGGGCAGTTAAATGTTTTGCGTAAGTCCGACAATGATGGTTTTCATTCTTACCACTACAAATATGACGAACGAGGGCGTATTTTAGAACAAGAGTACAGGCGAGATTTTAATAAAGTTGGAGATGCTGCTAATTTTCAATTGAACAAAAGCTTTAGCATTTCAATAGAAAAATTTGAGTATGTAGAAATGGAAGGGTTGGATTATAAAAAAATCTACTATAACACTGCTGGCCGAGTTTATCAGGAAGAGTTTTTTTATTATGAAGAGAATGGTTATTTAATTCGGCAGGAAGCAAGAATGAAAATGGGTTCCAGTTTTACAAATACAACCTTTGTTTATGATGATTTGGGAAGAGTGAAAGAGAAAATCATTGAAAAACGTGTTGTGAGTTTGTACACCTCAAAATGGGTGTATGAGTATGACGATCATTCTAATGTTTTGGCTCAACACTTTTATAAAAGGGATGCTTATATGTCCGAAAATCAAATTGTTTATTCGCAAGACAATTTGCTGATTGAGGCAATAATATCAAGAGACGTGGAAACTAATTTAGTGACCATTTTAAAATTGTCAGATTACTTATTTTTCGAGTAGTATTATTTGCCGTCGCATTCTACTACGTTGCGTTCAGTTTCATAAAGTCGCACACGCAGTTCCAAAGCCGTATCAATTTTTGAGCGCAATATTTCCCATATTGTTAAGCAAATATTTTCAGCAGTGGGGTTTAGTGTTTTAAACTCTTCTGTGTCAAGATTTAGATTTTTATGATCAAATCGTTCTTCAATTTCGTCTTTAATTAAGTTTTTGAGCAATTTGAGGTCAATTACCATACCTGTTTCAGGATTAATCTCTCCTTTAACCCAAACCTCTAAGGTGTAGTTGTGGCCATGAAAATTGGGGTTATTACATTTGCCAAAAACGGCATCATTTTTTGCCATTTCCCAGTTGGGATTGTATAATCTATGAGCGGCATTAAAATGGGCTTTTCTACAAACGGATATCTTCATTTTTTAACGATAAAATCTCAGGAGTTAAAGTTACTAAAATCAACCCAACAATAAGAACCCGCTCAGCTTATTTTTGTTTTTGGTTGTTGAAGTTTGAGTAGAACAGAATTTTTTCTTTACTTTGCGTAAAGGCTAAATCCTTTTAGAAAACCAAGTATAGTTGTATTTTTATGGTAATTATTAGGTTTTTATTGAAGATAAAACGCTGAGCACAAACAGGTTTAATCGACAATTGCTACCAACTTTATTGATTTTTGTGCATTTAATAGGGAATTGAATGAACCTCAAAATCATTTATTTCTGCTATACTTAAACAGGTAACTAATGAAAAAAATAGTTCTATTATTTGCGTTTCTTCCACTTTTAATGACAAGTTGTGGTGGATCAGAAACAACAGAAGATTCTGATGGAACAGATTCTTTAAACACCAGTGTGTTAGATTTTTCGGACATGAACGAAATTTCTCTTGTACCGCATGGGTTAAATATGAAATTAATGCTGCCATCAGTTGCTTCGTCAACTGGTGCATCTATCGACGCTAAAGTCATCCATGATCAAGGTGATTATTTATGGTACATTACTATTGGTCCGCGATTTGAGCTAATTATTGAAGATTTCGGGAAAGAGTCAGATAAGGTAGGTACTGAAAAGAAACGCCTGAGTGAATTAACCAATATTTTTGATATTGAATATACCGTTGAAGAGCCTGCTTTAATTATGTACAAAAGAACGTTACATGAAGGACAGGGTGGTAAAGCCTCGTATCACTGTTTTGGTGAAGTAATGATTGACGGATACAATTATGTATTACGCAGTGAAGAAGAAGGGGCACTTAAGCCAATAATTGAAGATATGGTAATGACAATTCGATCTGCAAAACCAGTTACGGAGTCATAACAACAAAAGATTAAAACATAAAAAATCCCCTCTGTTTTTTGCAAACCAGAGGGGATTTTTTTGCCAAATAAAAGTTGTTCTTAGTACAATTTTAATTTTAAAAATGTACGCATTTCTTTAATTTCTTCACGGTTAAATTTATTATCAGCTCTTCTAATCAAGTGTAATAAATAAGTTAAGTTCTCGGCGTCAGTACCAGGCTCAATTAAAAATTCTTCGCCTTCTTCATCTTCCTCTTTTTCAACTGTGTGGTCAAAACACTCTTCTTCTGTAATATATTCTGATGCTAATCGAAGAACTTTTGCCAATAGCGGATCCTCATCTTTAAGCGCATCCTCTCGCAAGTCCATTAATGACTTTACAATCTTTTCACCATCAAAACCTTTTTCCAGGGCCTTAATTAGCTTGTCTATTTTTGCCTTTGATTCTTCTTGTACCATTATTCTAATTTTGCCCAAAAATAAATATTCTTATTAAAAGAGGCGCAATAATTAGTAAAACCAATCCATTTATTTCTTGCTTAACCCAGTTTTTATCGTTTTTTAACCCATCATTAAAACTAATTTATAATTGAATTTGGACTGGTTCTTCAACAGATTCTAAGCAAATTTTGTATTTTCACGTCTATGAAAACTGTAGATGTTGTTACATCACATAATATTTCAATTGACTACGAGGCCGCTTCTGTCATAAATCGTGGAATAGCTTTATTCCTAGACTTGCTCATCATGTTTGTTTATATGATTATTACATCCATCATATTAGATACTATGGGCCTTGGGTGGAGGAGCTATGAATTATATGTCATCCTCAGTTATATTATAGTAGGTTTACCCGTTATGTTTTATAGTGTGCTTTTCGAATTTTTACTGAAAGGGCAAACCCCTGGTAAAATGGCAATGGGTATTAGAGTGGTTAATCTAAATGGAGAAAATGCCTCATTAGGGGACTATACTTTACGTTGGTCTTTTAAAATTATTGACTTATGGTTTTCTGCCGGAGCAATAGGTGCACTATTTATATCAACAACAGAAAAAGGGCAAAGATTGGGTGATGTGCTTGCTCAAACTGCGGTGGTACGTAATAAGCCAGAACAAATTTATTCTATCCGTGATATTTTAAATATTAAAGACCGTAGTAAACATGAGCCAACTTACCTAAACGCTCATAAGTTTACAGATGAGGATATGATTTTGATTAAAAACGCTATAACGCGTGTAAAAAAATATCCAAACGAACCCCATAAACAATTGGTTAGAGATTTAGCTGCAAAAGCAGCCGAACTTCTAAATTTAGAAGAAGTACCCAAAAAGAAATTAACGTTTTTAAAAACGCTTTTGCAGGATTATATTGTGCTTACGCGATAGTTGTTTCTTCTGTGTTCTGTAACAATTGTTACAGGATTTAAAAATCCTTCATCTTACTTTTGGATAAAAGTAAATGTCATGTTTAAGAAAGGAACAAAACTATACAGCATATTCAATTCTAAATGCCCTCATTGTCAAGAGGGTGATTTTTTTAAAGGATCAAGGTTTAAAGGTACTGTTGCGGAAAAATGTAATGTTTGTGATAAAAAATTCAGCAAAGAACCTGGCTTTTATCAAGGATCGTATTATGTGACCTATGCTTTAGGAGTTGCTATTTTTGTAACAGTTTGGGTGGCTAGTAGTGTCCTGTTTCCTGACATGAGTATTCCTGTTTTGGCAACAATAATAGTATCTGCTATTGTTTTAATGACTCCTTTTTCTTATTACCTTTCTAAAATAATTTGGGCAAATTTCTTTTTCCATTATAAACCACATACAAAGAATGAAAGCACTTCTGCAAGATAATTTTGAGTACCTTTTTGAACCTGCATTGCTGCAAGAGATTGACAATGTTGGCATTGTGAAAGATTTTGCTGGGGGAGATGTTATAATTAATATTGGAGATACGATTAGATATATGCCATTATTGTTAGAAGGAGCCATTAAAGTGTCTCGTTTGGATGATGACGGAGATGAACTACTTCTTTATTATCTTGAAAGAGGAGATGTTTGTGCAATGACTTTAACATGCTGCATGGGTAATTCTGTTAGCGAAATTAGAGCTATGGCTGAAATGGATACAAAAATTGTTTTGATTCCAGTTCAAAAAATGTCTGATTGGTTACGCGATTTTCACTCTTGGCGAACCTTTGTTTTTGAAAGTTATAATTCTAGATTGAAGGAAATGTTAGAGGCGATTGACAATTTGGCTTTTTTAAACATGCACGAACGTTTGTTGAAGTATTTAAAGCATAAAGTCATTGTTACTAAAGATACTATGCTGTCTATAACGCATCAAACCGTTGCGTATGATTTGCATACATCAAGGGTGGTTATTTCTAGACTTTTAAAAAGCTTAGAAAAAGAAGGGAAACTGAAATTACACCGAAATAAAATCGAATTTCTAGACTTTTAAATCCACATTATGAGGGTACTTATTTTGATTAAACATAATCAATTGGATCAGTCCATTGTTAATTTTTCAAGTTCACTTTTTAACGGAACTGAGACAGAAATTCATTTACTGAATATTGTACCCACCAATGGTGAAATTCCTCTCCAGATGAATGGTCGAGTGTTGGATTTTTGTACCGAATTTGATCTTACGTCTTACCTAAAACAAACAGAGGTTAATTTGAATTACTTAAAGAGCATTGAACATGATATGGTGGTGGAACGTCATTCATATGCAGGTAATAAAATTGGAATTTTACAAGATTATATTCGGGAAAATAAAATTGATATTGTTGTTGGCGGTGCACATAAAACCACCGCAATGGAAGATGCTTTTGTTAAAACCTATCCTTCTAGAATAATTACCAAAACAACCTTACCGTATCTTACTATTAAATGTAATCGTGATAATTTTTCTCCACAAAAAATTGGATTAATAGGTGATTTCACAAAGCCTAGTCAAGAAAATTTTGACGTAATTAAAACAATTGCCAAGCGACATGAAAGTGAGATCACTTTAATTAAGATACAAACACCAAGTGACAAAAGATCTGAAGAGGATATAAAACGAGTTATGACTCAGTTTGCTGAGGTAAATGAATTAAACGCCTCGTTAAAAATTATAAAAAGTGTGGATAAAGAAAGTGGTGTAGTCGAGCTGCACAAGGATAAAATGATAGATTTAATTGTTGTTGCAAGAGCACATAAACCAGCCTTCTCAAGTTTATTTAATCATGCTGACCAAGAGAGTATTGTGAATCATGTTTATGCCCCAATTTTAATTTGCTAATAAAATGATTGATGCAATTCTTCAACCCTGGCCGTGGTATGTTGCGGGGCCTCTAATAGCATTAGTCATGCTGTTTTTATTATTGACAGGTAAAAACTTTGGCATGTCTGCAAATTTGCGAACCATGTGTAGTATTGGTGGGGCAGGTAAAGCGGCTGATTTTTTCAAGTTTGATTGGAAAAGCCAAATGTGGAATTTAATGGTTGTGGTTGGAGCAATATTGGGCGGTTTTTTTGCGTCTCAGTTTATGTCTGAAGATACTACGATTGATTTAAACGAAAAGACAATAGTTGCGCTGGAAACTGCTGGGTTTGAAAATCCAGGTGAAGCATATGTACCAGAAGAAATATATGGCTGGGACGCCGTAACATCCTTCAAAGGTTTGGCAATTCTACTTATCGGAGGTTTATTAATTGGTTTTGGAACCAGATGGGCAGGTGGTTGCACCTCTGGTCATGCCATTAGTGGGTTGAGCAATTTACAATTGCCCTCATTAATTGCTGTTATTGGTTTCTTTATTGGTGGAATTGTTATGACGTTTTTTATACTTCCATATTTACTTTAATCACGCTATAAAAAGAGAAAATGAAATATTTAAAATTTATAGCAATCGGATTTATTTTTGGAATAATTATGTATAAATCGGAAGCCGTTTCTTGGTTTCGAATTTATGAAATGTTCCGTTTTGAGTCCTTTCATATGTATGGCATAATAGGTTCTGCATTAATGCTTGGAATTGCGTTTGTTCAAATCATTAAACGAAAAAACATCAAAAATATTTATGGTGAAGAAATTCAATTTACACCAAAAGCGAAATCTGTAACGCGTTATTTGTTAGGAGGCGGAATTTTTGGGTTAGGTTGGGCTTTGGCAGGTGCTTGTCCTGGACCAATGTATGTTTTGGTGGGTGCAGGTGCATGGTCAATTCTAATTGTGTTATTTGGTGCTATTATAGGCACATTCTTGTATGGTTTGTTACGGCGTAAATTACCCCATTAATTTTCTTAGTGCTGTGTAACATTTGTTGCTGATTTTAAAATTGAACTTCACCAACTTTGCAACAAATTACCTACTAAATGGAATTAGTTGAATTGTTAGGATACGGCGGTGCGTTAATTATCGGAATCGTTTTAGGGTTGATTGGCGGTGGAGGTTCAATACTCACCGTACCCATTCTTGTTTATGTGTTAAACGTAAGCCCAGTTGTAGCTACGGCATATTCTCTTTTCGTGGTAGGAACCTCTTCTTTAGTGGGGGCTGTGGTGAATGCCAGAAAAGGAATGGTAGATTTCAAAACTGGTATTGTGTTTGCGATTCCGGCGTTTTTATCTGTATTCTTAACACGAAAATATTTGGTTCCAGCAATTCCTGATCAATTATTTACGATTGGAGACTTTGTAGTAACAAAGGACATTTCAATAATGGTGTTTTTTGCCATTATTATGTTACTGGCATCTTATTCTATGATTAAAGGAAGAAAAGATGCGAAAATTGAAGAGGAAGAGGTTCAATTCAATTATCCACTCATTATTATAGAGGGAGTAGTGGTAGGAGTTTTAACAGGTGTTGTGGGCGCAGGTGGTGGATTTTTAATTATTCCAGCCTTAGTGTTGTTAGCAAAGCTTCCTATGAAAAAAGCAGTGGCAACATCATTGTTAATTATTGCTGTAAAGTCGTTAATAGGATTTTTAGGAGATGTGCAAAACACACCAATCGATTGGACATTTTTATTAGTATTTACAGGCATATCTGTGCTGGGAATTTTTGTAGGGCTTTACCTAAATAAATTTATAGCAGGTCACAAACGCAAAAAAGGATGTGGTTGGTTTGTGTTAATCATGGGGAGTGACATAGTTTTAAAAGAAACCGTTTTTAGCGTGTAACTTTTGTTACTGACGAAAGCATTCAAACACCTTAAATTTGTCCAAGAAAGATAAAACAATTGAAAAAACAAAAAAGTAAAAATGGGATTTTTAGATAAGTTAAGAGGAGCATTGGTGGGTGAGCGAGTTGATTATGCTGCATTAATTAATGATGGCGCCGTGGTAGTAGATGTACGTACTAAAGAGGAATTTAGATCAGGACATGTAAAAGGAAGTAAAAACTTTCCGTTGCAAACCTTGGGTAATAAAGTGGGTGAGTTAAAAGGAAAAACGGTTGTATTAGTTTGTAGATCTGGCGCAAGAGCTGGACAAGCACAACGTATGCTTTCAAATAATGGAATTACAGCGCATAACGCAGGTGCGTGGCAAAATATTTAGTGTTAGCAATGAGAGAGAGGTTGATAACGATCAATCGTGAGAGAGAAGTTGGTTGAGACGGTTTTTAGTTTAGAATAATTTTGGCAACCAACTAACCATAATTATCCGTTCTGCTATAAGCGGCAGAGCGGATTTTTTTAATTTTATAAAAAAGAGAATATGAGAATTGCAATTATTGGAATATTAGCAAGTGTATTTACGTTTACATCATGCGCGCAGTCAGAATCTACAAGTACTCAAAATGAAACAACTACGGTTGAATCATTAACGGAGGTTAAACGCGTAACTAAAGCTGAATTTAAAACATTTTTAGCTGAAAATGCAGATGCACAATTAGTTGATGTAAGAACTCCAGGTGAGTTTCAATCAGGTGCAATTGATGGTGCAAGTAATATTGATTATAATGATCCTAGTTTTGAGGCAAACATCAATAATTTGGATAAAAATGCACCTGTTTTAATTTACTGCAGAAGTGGTAATAGAAGCTCAAAAGCGCTTAAAGTATTTGAGGCAAACGGATTTACTCATGTGCTGGAGTTAGAAGGCGGTTATTTAAACTGGTAATCTTTAATGACATGATAGAAGCCTTAAAAACAAACTGGAAATTGTTTGCAATTGCATCCTTAACATTAGGTTTGGCACCATTTACGCCAACACCTCATATATGGGATAAGATATTATGGATACGTGGAGGAGCAGTTGGAATGCAACCAATTGATTGGTTCGATTTTTTGATGCACGGCGCACCTTGGTTCTTACTCATTATTTCTGGAGCTCTAAATTTGATCTATAGAAAACCAAAAACAGCATAACTCATAACAAGCCTCATTAAAATGGTTATAATTGTACTTAGGTCTTTAACCATTACAATAAATGAGGTGTTTTTTTGCTGTACTCTTATGTTTATTTTGCTTTAATAATTATAGTCATTCCCAAGAGGTTTCTAAGGTTGATAAACTTTACGTTACCGCAAAGGTTTGGGGGTTTCTGAAATATTATCATCCGAAAGTAGCAGCAGGAAAATTTGATTGGGATCAGCAGCTTTTTGATATACTGCCCAAAGTTCAAAAGGTCCAAAATAAAAAAGAGCTCTCCCTTTTATTAAAGGAATGGATTATTTCACTTGGAAAAATTAAATCTCGCGTTAAACAGCAGGATCATGAATATTTTGACAAGAACTTTAATTTAGATTGGACACAGGATGATAGGTACTTTTCTGATACCTTGAGTGCCATTTTAAACTGTATTGAAACAAATCGGCATCAGGGTCAAAAACATTATATTTCGTATTTGAATAACAAGTCTGGTTATGCCGAAATAATTCACGAAAAGCCATACCAAAATGTCGGTTGGGATAAGTCAGAATATAGGCTGCTATCACTTTTCAGATATTGGAATCTTATTGAGTATTTTTTTCCTTATAAATATCAAATGGATAAGAATTGGGATGAGGTTTTATTGGAAATGATTCCCCAATTTTTGAATGCCAAATCTAAAGTTGATTATCATTTATCAATGCTTGCGCTCATAACCTCAATAGATGATTCTCATGGAGGGTTTAATACACCTGAAATTTTTAATTATTTTGGAAACCAATTCATACCCGCTAATGTCAAATTAGTGGATAATAAGGCCGTAGTTACCAGCTTTAGAGATGATTCAATTGCTGCAGTAAATGATCTTCAAATAGGGGATGTTATTACAAAAGTGAATGGTAAAAAAATAGCGGACCTTTATTTAATAAATGAGCATTTTATTACGGGCTCTAATTCGGCAAGAAAACAATATAATGCGCAATCTTTTATTTTTAAAGGAACTACAGATTCGGTAGAAATTGAATTTGAAAGAGATGGTGTAAACTACTCAAAAATCATCAATCGGTATCCTTATAATCAATTTACAAGAAAGAAAACTGAAGTATTAAAATTCAAAATTTTTGATAATAATGTGGGTTATTTAAACTTGAGCGAAATTACAGAAGAAGAGCTTGAATCAATATTGCAACAATGCGCAGATACAAAGTCAATAATAATTGATATTCGAAACTCTCCCAATACGCCTATTCCTCAAATTTCAGATTTCATAACCTCAAAAAAATCCAGTTTTTATTCCGCAATATCTCCAGACCTCAATTATCCGGGGAGGTTTATATGGAACAAAGGTTATGAGGTTGGTGGTGATAACCGAGAAAAGTACAAAGGTAAAGTTGTTCTATTAGTAAATGAGCAAACGCAAAGCCATGCAGAGTTCTCAGCCATGTGTTTGCAATCAGGTGATAATGTAATCACTGTAGGAAGCCAAACTTCAGGTGCTGATGGAAGAGTTACGGCTGTTGAAATGATTGGGGGTTATAAAACGCAATTTACAGGCATTGGAATTTTTTATCCTGACCGATCAGAAACTCAACGAGTAGGTGTGAAAATTGATGTTGAAATTACCCCAACAATTAAAGGAATTATGGAAGGTGTTGATGAGCAATTGGAAAAGGCAATTGAAGTAGCAAATGCTTAATTGCCTTTCATTCATCTAACAACTATTTTTCGTCCGGAGTTTTTTTAAATCCAGAAAAAATCAAACCAAAAAATCCGCGTGGATAACGCTCTATTCCGTCAAATCCAAGTTCAATGTCTCTCCCACTTGATGGAACATAGTTTTTACGGAATATATAGTCCCAAATACTTAAAGAAATTCCAAAATTAACGCCGTAATGTCTATTCTCTGGCAATTCTTTTGCATGATGCCATATGTGCATTTTAGGATTGTTTAAAATGTACTTGAACGGACCGTAATCCAACCCTATATTGGCATGATTTAAATGCCCAATTGCGATTGAAATATAAAACACGATATAGGCCATTTCAGGCGTAAACCCTCCAATTAACATTACTGCAATATATTTCATTGGAGTGTAGAAAACATTCTCCATCCAATGATAACGTAAATGCCCTGCAAAGCCCATTTGCTCAATCGAGTGGTGAACTTTATGGAATCGCCATAAAAAGTCAAACCTATGCAATAAAACATGCGTAAACCATTGAATAAAATCAGTAGCAATAAAAAAGATGATTAACTGTAGCCATAAAGGTAAACTAGCTAAATCAAGTAATGAATATGAGGTGGAATCTCCACCAATTATATCATGAAAAAACTTTGCTGTCACATCTGAAAAAGACATGAAAATTATTAGTTTGAAAATGTAAAAATTGAAGAACATGAAAAAGGCATCAATCCAAAAATCTTTACGAATAATAGGTTGATTTTTTCGCCATGGGAAAGCAATTTCTAAAAGCCAAACAACCAATGAAAGCACAACAAGTAGCCAAAAATAATTAACATACCACGGTGATACATTAAAAGTGATTTCATTCCAAGTGTAAGAGGCAAAATTGCCAAAACCTGCCCAAAACACTTCGCCGTAACTGGCTATATGCTCTTCAACAGGAACGATAACCGCACCAGTATCAATCGCTAATTCATCATTGTAACTCCATTCAATCCAAGATCCGTCATAATTGCTAACAGTTGGAAAGTTTAAAATTTCGGAAAGAACAAGCGCCGTGAAAGAAGACCGTACGCCCGAATGACAATAAACAATTATTTCTTTGTCCTGTGTAATTCCTTTTGAAGCATATAATGACAATAAGCTATCATTCTCAAGTAATAATTGATTGCCATGATAATCAATATTTGCAGCCCAATCTATATGAATGCTTCCTGGTATTCTTCCAGCTTTAAAAGCACCATCTTTTTGATATACCCCTTCAAATTCATCTTGATTACGAGTGTCTATTAATAGTACATTTGGGTCATCAACGGCCGCTTTTACTTCACTTAAATTAGCGATTTCAATTGTGTTGTTTGACTGGTTTGGAAAAGTATAGGCGATAGAATCAACACTTGTGACAATGCTGTCAATTGAAGCGTTATTATTTCCCCAAGCCTTTAAACCTCCGTTCAATAATTGAATGTGCTCATGTCCGTAATATCTAAGAACCCACCACAAACGTGCCGCATCACTTCCTCCTTTATGGTCATAAACCACAATATTATCAGTTGCAGTAATGTTTAGATTGCTTAACAAGCTTTCCAATTTTTCGCGGCTTGCTATTAAGCCGCCATAAGCTCCATCTGTTTTTGAAATGTCGTCACGTGTTATATTTAATGCACCAATAATCGATCCCTCTTCAAATTTTTCTTTTTTCGAAATATCCAAAACAACATAATCTGAAAATTGGTCGGCCAATTTATCTGCAGAAATAAAAGGGGAATTGGCTGATTGCGTAAAAGCATTAATGCTTAATAACAGTAGCCCAAAAAACAAGGTATAGAATCTATTCATCTCAATACAATTAATTCAATTCGGAAAGGTAAGTAGCCCTTTCTTTAACGAATGTAACTTTTGTTACCAATAAACAAAAAAGAATTTGATTATTTTGGTAGGTTGAATTATGACGATTATAGGTATTCCAACCAAATTTGCTTATGAATAACAAGAAAAATTCCAGAAGAAATTTCATTTCAAAATCGGCTCTAGCTGCCTTAACCGCAGTGGTTGGTACTAAAATTGTTTATGGCGAAAATTTCCCTACAGAATTGGAACCTATAGGTTTAGATGAAGTAGTTGATCCTGAAAAATTACCAGGTAAAAGTGAAGCGTTAACTATTTTAAACAGAAAACCATGGAATGCCGAAACACCTCCACATTTGTTGGATCCGGAAGTTACACCAGCCAATGTAATGTTTGTGCGTAATAATGGAATTCCACCTACTGAGTTTGATTTAGATAATTGGACATTGACAATTGAAGGGGAGGCCGCCGCACAACAAAAAACATTTACGTTAAAAGAACTATATGATAATTTCACCCATTACACTTATGACTTAACTTTAGAGTGCGGTGGAAATGGAAGAAGTGAGTTTAATCCACCTGCCAAAGGTAATCAATGGGGACTTGGCGCTGTCGCTTGCACCCGTTGGACAGGTGTCCGTTTAAAAGATGTATTAAATGCAGTGGGTGTAAAAAACTCGGCGGTGTATATTGGTTATTATGGAGCAGACACGCATCTTTCTGGTGATACCAGTAAAACTGTAATTTCTAGAGGTGTGCCAATCAAAAAAGCAATGGAAGATGAATCTTTAATTGCCTGGGCAATGAATGGTGAGGCAATTCCTAAAATGAACGGTTATCCGTTGCGTTTGGTGATTGGTGGATGGCCAGCATCAGTTTCAGGAAAATGGTTGACTAAAATTGCAATTAGAGATAAAGAGCATGACGGACCAAAAATGGGAGGTCAATCTTATCGTGTTCCTAAATATCCTGTGCCTCCAGGTACAAAAGTGCCAGATGAGGATATGAAAATTATCGAATCTATGCCCGTTAAATCAATTGTAACTTATCCCAAAACAGGAGCAATTATTGGGAAAGGAAAATCATTTGAAGTACGTGGTCATGCTTGGGCTGGAGATTTAATAGTGAAATCGGTAATGGTGTCTATTGATTTTGGGGTTTCATGGACAAAATGTGAATTGAATCCGCCAAAAAATAGGTTAGCTTGGCAAAGATGGAAAACTGAACTTACCTTGCCCGGTTATGGTTATTATGAAATTTGGGCGCGGGCAATGGATGAAAAAGGGAAAGTACAACCTATGATTTTACCAGGTTGGAATCCGAAAGGGTATTTAAATAATGCATGTCACCGTATAGCAGTAAAACAGGCTTAATGACGGAAGAAGAAAAAATATTTGAGCAGGCATTGAAACAAGCTAGGCGAACGATAACGTTTGCTTCGATATTGATTGTTACGGCTGTAATTTTCACTGTTCAATTAACTTATTTCCCACGATTTTTTTCTGCACCTGATAAAAATATTACGGTATTAGATACAAGTGCAGTTGACCCCATGTTGGTGACAATGAATTTGAATCCTGATGAAATTGAAAATGGAATTCATACCCCAACGGGTTTAATTGTTGATGACGGAGTAGACATTGTAATTAGAACCTGTGGTGCTTGCCATTCGTTGGATTTGGTGACGCAAAACAAAGCAGACCGAAAAGGGTGGAAGGATATAATTGTTTGGATGCAAGAAACACAAGGGTTGTGGGATCTCGGTGCTACGGAGGATGTTATTTTAACCTATTTAGCAAAGAATTATGCTCCTGTAGATGAGGGAAGGAGACGAAACCTTGAGGTTACTGAATGGTATGAGCTATAGATATCAATTGTAGGATTGATTAGCACTAATTGAATTGTTTTAAAAAGAAAAAAATGAATGATTTAACTGATAATCTTTTAGAAAACAAATTTCCTTCGTTGACAAACTATCTTCAATTAAAAAATGAAATTAAGCAGGTTGCAACACTTCATAAATTTAAAAAAGGAGAAATCATTTTACGTGAGGGACAGTTTATAAAAGCAATTCCTTTATTGATTAGCGGATTAGTGAAAGTATATAAAGAAGATGAGGTGCAAGGGGAAGTTTTACTTTATTATATAGAAGCAGGAGAGAGTTGCGTGATGTCAATGACCGCCCTAATAAAAAATGAAGCCAGTAAAGTTAAAGCGGTAATTGAACAAGATGCTGAAATATTAGTAGTGCCAGCTGCTGAAGCGCTTAATATTTCGCATAAATATCCAGTATGGAACGGGTTTATCTATGATTTGTTTAGCAGTAAATATGATGACCTATTGTCTGTCATTACCACATTAACATTTTCAAATAAGGATTCCAGATTATTAAATTATTTGCAAAAGCAGGTCGAATTAAAAGGGACACGACTAATACAAAAAACACACCTTGAAATTGGATTTGATTTAGGCTCGTCAAGAGAGGTGATTTCAAGGTTATTAAAGAAGTTGGAAAGTGAAGGGAAGGTTGAATTACTCCACGGAAAAATAAAAGTGTTGTTTTAAGAAATTATTAGACTTGATTGTAACATCCATCACCAAATTTGAGGCTGATACCCAATAAATTTGTACTTAAATAATTAGATGTTATGAAAAAGAATATGGGAAATGCAGATCGAATTATCAGAGTGTTGATTTTTGCGGTTACGGTAATTTTATTTTTTAGTGGAATTGTTACCGGTACATTGGGTTATATACTTATGGGAGTTGGCTCAATTTTATTAATCACAAGTTTCATTAATTTTTGTCCAATTTATTCAGTCTTAGGTATTAAAACCAATAAGTCAAAATAGACACTATTAAAAGGGGCAAACTTCTTTATGGTAATCCAAAAACAGGAGTACGCAAAAAGGAGTTGATGTTTAAACCAAAATGAGAGAAGCTAAAATTTTAGCTTCTCTTTATATTCAAAAAAGAGGATGTTATTAATAAATATCTTCAATGCTGTAGTCGTAATTATTAAAACTAAAAGTGTCTCCTACTTTCTTACCCTCCATTTCTTTAAATAGTGGAGCATTTTTAGAAATGCCGAATACAGATTCACCGTTTACCTCAAAATTTTCAACACTAACAGACGGGTAAAACGTCTTGTGGTCGGTTACAACAATTGCACCAATTACTGCGCTGTCTAAAGGCGAATCAAGCACAACCATTTTTTGCAAAAAGTCTAATTCGTTTTTAGCAAACTCCCATTCTTTTGTTAGCATTGCAATCAAAGCTTTATTACTTTGGTTTGCCGACATCTGATCCAGATCATGTTGGTCTTCATCTGTTGTATACTCAACTCCATTTATATCATCAATACGAACCTTAAAATCTGTTACAATTTCTTGTTGGCGAGCCTTTGCCGTTTCTAAAATCTGTTTTTTAAATGCAATCTTATCCATAATCTTGTTTTATACAACTAAAAATAGCTGTTTTAAATACCTTAAAAGACGACATATCTTAGTGTCATGTTTGATTTTTGTCAGGTTGGTTGACAACTGACTGATATCATTTTATAGTTTGACATTGGTCTTTTTATTTGGGGACTTTATTCAATAAATTTAGTTTTGGAGGATGGTCTCCATAAAACTAAAATTTTTGAGTAATGAAAAATGTAATTTTGCCAACAGATTTTTCCGACAATGCATGGAAAGCAATGAGCTATGCTGCACAGTTATTTCATAATGTACCGTGTAAATTTACTTTGCTCAATACATTTTCGGTGCCATATAGTTATGCAGAGGCTGGTGCCATGCCAAATATAGAGCCGTTAAAAGAAGACTCTGAAAGTGGCTTAGCAGCAGTGCTAAAAAGATTTAAAGAATTAGATCATAATGATGGTTCTACTTTCCAAACAGTTTCAAAGTTTTCTTCGGTGGTTGATGCTATTAGTCAGGTTGAAGAAGAAAGTGGAAAAGACTGTACTGTTATTATGGGTACAAAAGGTGCAGGTGGCTTAGGTGAAATGTTTTTAGGAACTATGACTTCACATGTTATAAGTCATGTTAAATCTCCTGTTATTTGTGTGCCTAATTCAGCTAATTTAAACATCCCTAAAAGTTTAATGTTGGCGGTTGATAATCAAGGAGTAGATAGTATGGAGGAAATCCAATTGTTGAATGATATTGCCGAGCAACATCAGGCAAATGTAATGATAGTTAATGTACCCGTGGGAGAAGAGGAAGTGTTGGGGGAAGATTCAGCAGAACAATTTGTGGTTGACCACTATTTAAAGAAAACGCCGCACACTTATCATACCTTGTATGGGGAATATAAAGAAGATTTATTAACGCAGTTTGCCGAGCGCAACGAGGTTGATTTAATTGCAATGATTAAACGAGATAGAGGTTTTTGGAAAAATCTATTTCACCGCAGCCTGACAAAAAGCATGACCTTTTATTGCGATAAACCTCTACTTATTCTAAGGGATTAATAGCGCAATTATTTCAAGATATTGGAAATAATGAATTTTATTGAGTGGCGAAATAATTGGTTTTTCGTTACATTGTTGGCAGAAATCATTTACCCATTATTATGAAAAAAAAATCGATCATATTTTTTTACTAGTTTTTCTTTGTGCAAATTGTGTAAAAAATGAGGAGGTAGATTATGCTATTGTTAGTATTGAAACAACCAATTCTAATACTGGATTTATCGAACTTTTAAATTCTAAAAATGAGGTATTAAAAAGTAATGGCACCGATTGAACAGAACTATTTAAAACTTAAAAAAATTGAAAAGGGAAACCCATCTCCAGCCTTTTCTTTACAGAATAAAGAAGGTGTTAACATAACCCTTGACGAATTGAAAGGACAGTTAATTTATATTGATGTATGGGCAACATGGTGTAAGCCTTGCATGGCAGAAATGCCTTATTTGAAAACGCTGGAAAAACATTTTGAAAAGGAAGAAATAACCTTTGTGAGCATTTGTATTAATGACCAAAAGAAAAATTGGTTATCTGTGATTACAGAAAAAGAAGGTATTCAACTCTTTGCCTCAGATCCCAATGACCCATTTATTGATTCCTATGCTATTACAGGTATTCCACGTTTTATTCTGTTAGATCGAGAGGGTGTAATAATTGATGCGTATGCAAAACGCCCGTCTGACAAAAATCTAATCCCTGAAATTGAGTCGTTTCTCTAATTGATTACAGAAAACCTAATTCAAGCTGAGCTTCTTCACTCATCATGTCTTTGTCCCACGGCGGATCAAATACGATATTCACCTTCGCTTCTGATACTCCCAAAACTGTTTCAACCTTATTCTTAACATCCACGGGCAGACTTTCTGCAACCGGGCAGTTAGGAGAGGTTAAAGTCATGTCGACATCAACAAAACCATCCGCTTTAATTTTGACTTCGTAAATCAATCCTAATTCAAAAATATCCACCGGAATTTCGGGATCGTAAATTTCCTTTAATGCAGCAATAATATTTTCTTCCATGTTCTTAATTGCCGCCTTGTCCATACTTCCTTCTTTTGAAACTATCATTACTTCATTTTTAATGCCAAAGCATACATTTTCATTTGTTTTACCATGGCTACTAAACCATTGCTCCGTGTTGGAGATAGGTGCTCTTGCAAACCAATTTCTTTAATGAAATCAAGTTTTGCGTCAATTATTGTATCAGGTGTTTCGTTGGATAAAACATCCACTAAAATGGCAATAATTCCCTTAGCAATTATTGCATCCGCATCCGCAGTAAAAACAACCTTGTCGTCCTTTTTTTCTGCATGTAACCAAACAGTTGATTGACACCCTTTAATAATGTTTTCATCCGTTTTATTGGTTGAATCAATTATTGGTAAGTCTTTCCCTAATTCAATAATATATTCGTACTTCTCCATCCAATCATCATAAATGGCAAAGCTCTCTACTAATTCATTTTCCTTATCTATTATGCTCATATTAACTTAGCATGGTTACTGCCTTTTTCAAAGCAATTATAAATTGATCAATCTCTTCTTTTGTATTGTAAAAACTGAAAGATGCGCGAATTGTTCCAGGAATTTTGTAAAAATCCATAATTGGCTGAGTACAATGGTGTCCTGTTCGCACGGCAACTCCCTGTTGGTTCAATAGTGTTCCTACGTCATAAGGGTGCGTGCCTTCGATTAAGAATGAAATTGTGCTTCCCTTTTCTGCAGCCGTCCCATAAATTCGCATCCCTTCAATCTCGTTCAGTTTTTCGGTAGCATATGCCAACAATTCATCTTCATGTTGTTTAATGCCTTTTAAATCTTGTTCGGCTAACCATTCAATGGCTTTTCCAAAAGCAATTCCACCAATAATGTTTGGTGTTCCGGCTTCAAACTTGTGTGGTAAACCGTTATAAGTTGTTTTTTCTAATGTTACCGTTTTTATCATGTCACCGCCTCCACGGTAAGGTGGCATCTCATTCAATAATTCCTCTTTTCCGTATAACACTCCAACACCAGTTGGTCCAAATACCTTATGACCAGAAAAAACAAGAAAATCACAGTCTAATTGTTGCACATCAATTTGCATATGCTGCAAAGATTGTGCGCCATCAATTAATACTTTGGCTCCAACTTTATGCGCAGCCTCAATTATTTCTGCAATGGGGTTGATCGTACCTAATGCATTTGAGATATGCGTAACTGAAACGAGTTTGGTTTTTTCTGTAAGTAATTCTCCAAGTTGGTCTAAAATAAGCTCTCCAGCCTCATTCATAGGAATGTACTTAAGAACTAATCCACGCTCTTCTGCAAGCATTTGCCACGGAACAATATTTGAATGGTGCTCCATTTGCGAAATTAGAATTTCGTCTCCGGCGTTTAGCAATTTACCAAAACTGCTCGCTACTAAATTGATTCCATCAGTTGTCCCTTGCGTAAAAATAACCTCATAGTCTTTTTTAGCGTTGATATAAGCCTGAATTGTTTTTCTGGCTTCTTCATAGTTTTCGGTAGAAACTTGGCTTAAATGATGCACTCCACGGTGGATATTTGCATTTTCCGTTTCGTAGTATGTATTGATACAATCAATCACAGATTGAGGCTTCTGTGACGTTGCTCCATTATCAAAATAGATTAATGGATATTTTCCAATTTTCGTTTGAAGGATTGGAAACTGTTTTCTGATATTATTTACGTCAAATGACATATGTGTTTTTTGCAAATTTAGTGAGATTGTTCTGATTTACAACCATTATTTAGAATTGATCTAAATAACATTCAAATATGAGCGAAAATTTTGGTTATTTTTGTTCAGATCATCCTGTATTATCAATAGTTACAAATGCCACACTGGATGATAAAAAAATGAAAGAATGAGTAAAACAGAAGATTTTAGAGAGCACATTAATGAAGGATATGCATTTGAAGGAGAGTATATAACTCTTGGATCAGCCTTGCTTGATGGAGAACCGATTGGAGATGCAAATGTCAAAATTCCTTTAAGCACATTAAATCGTCACGGATTAATTGCAGGAGCTACTGGTACAGGTAAGACAAAATCATTGCAAGTTTTGGCAGAGGAAATGTCTTTAAAAGGAATACCATCTTTATTGATGGATTTAAAAGGAGATTTAAGTGGTTTAGGAAAACCGGGTGAAACCAATAAACACATTGAAAAAAGAGCGGCCGCAATGGGAATTCCATATAAGGCACATCAATTATTGGTTGAGCTATTCTCCATTTCAGAAGGAAAAGGAACGCGAATGAAAGCGACTGTCTCTGAATTTGGTTCTACTCTTTTATCAAAAATATTTGGTTTGAATGAAACCCAAACCGGAATTTTAGCCATTCTATTTAAATATTGTGATGATAATGATTTACCGTTGCTTGATTTAAAGGATTTGAGAAAGAGTCTGCAGTTTATGATTGGAGACGGAAAAGAAGAGATTAAAGAAGAGTACGGTCAAGTTTCCTCGGCTTCGGTGAATACAATTATGCGCAAAATCATTGAGCTTGAACAGCAAGGTGGCGAATTGTTTTTTGGTGAACGATCTTTTGATGTGTCTGATTTACTTTTTACAAATAGCCGTGGAATCGGTCAAATATCAATTTTAAGATTAACCGATATTCAAAGCAAGCCCAAGTTATTTTCAACTTTTATGTTGAGTTTATTGGCCGAGTTATATGAAACGCTTCCTGAATCTGGAGATGACGATAAGCCTAAATTATGTCTGTTTATTGATGAGGCGCATTTGGTTTTTGACCAAGCAACAGATGAATTGTTAGATCAAATTGAAGTCATTATTAAATTGATTCGATCAAAAGGAGTTGGAATCTATTTTTGCACACAATTACCTACGGATATTCCTGATGTGGTATTAAGCCAATTGGGATTAAAAATTCAACACGCCTTGCGCGCATTTACCGCAAAGGATAGAAAAGCAATTAAAAGTACTGCCGAAAATTATCCCTTGTCAGACTATTGTGAAACGGACGAAATTATTACTGCTTTAGGTATTGGAGAAGCTTTAGTTACTGGCTTAAATGAGAATGGAATCCCAACTCCACTTGCAGCAACATTAATGCGCGGCCCAGCCACTCGAATGGATATTTTAACACCAGTTGAAATTGACGAGATTGTTGATTATTCAACATTAACAGAAAAATACAATAAGGATATTGATCGCCGAAGTGCCTATGAAATTTTATCTGAAAAAATGGATAAAGCTAAAGCAAAAGAACGCCGAGAGCAAATTAAAGCACAAGAAGAAAAAGAGCGCAAAATAACGGAAAAGAAACTCAGAAAATCTGCTCCAAAAACACGAAAAACAACACGTACAAACTCTACGCGCAATCCCAGTTCTTCTCGCCAAAGTGATGGCATTGGAGAGACATTAATTAAAGAATTAACTCGTGGCTTATTCGGTATACTTGGAATGAAAAGATAGCCGTGCTAAACAGCTACGTGATTTGTTTGAATAATAGACAAAAGAAATACTAAGTACCAAAAGGAACAACAAAAAACATGATAAACTCGAAACTTCCAGAAGTAGGAACAACTATTTTTTCAGTCATGTCAGCACTTGCAAATGAGCATGGCGCGGTTAATTTATCGCAGGGATTCCCAGATTTTCCAATAGATAATCGCTTAAAATCTTTTGTTACCCAAGCGCTGGACAATAATCAAGTGCAGTATGCACCAATGCCTGGTCGGTTAGATTTGCGAGAAGCAATTAGCAGCAAAATAGAACAACAGCATGGTGTAAAGGTTGATCCAATTACTGAAATCACAGTTACGGCAGGTGCAACCCAAGCAATTTATACTGCCATTACCGCTATTATAAATGAAGGGGATGAGGTTGTTTTGTTTGACCCAGCTTATGATTGTTACGATCCAACAATTCGTGTGAATAAGGGAGTGCCTGTCCATTTAAAGTTAGTTCACCCAACTTATCATATTGATTGGAATGAAGTACGTCAAAAAGTAAATTCTAAAACCAAATTAATCATTACCAATAACCCACATAACCCTTGTGGTTCAGTTTGGACAAAAGCAGACATAATTGCATTAGAGTCCTTGGTGCAAGAGTCTCCGCAACTAATGGTTTTAAGTGATGAGGTGTATGAGCATATTCAATATGAGGACGAGCATCAATCCGTTTTGAAATCTGCAATATTACGTGAACGCAGCTTTGTAACATATAGTTTTGGTAAAACAATGCATGTTACAGGTTGGAAATTGGGGTACTGTATTGCTCCTGAATCTTTCACTGCAGAATTTCGAAAGGTTCATCAATATTTAGTGTTTTGTGCAAACAATACCATGCAATATGCTGTTGCTGAATATTTAAATGCAGGTGAATTTTGGAGAGAAGTAATGCCCATGTATCGTAAAAAAAAGGAACTGTTTTTAGAAGCAATTCAAGAATCACGATTTAAGCCATTGCAGTGCTCAGGAACTTATTTTTGCTTGTTGGACTATAGTGAAATATCAACTTTGTCGGATGTTGAATTTGCGAAGGAATTAACCACGAAATATGGCGTTGCAGCAATTCCAGTTTCTGTTTTTTATGAAGATCAAACAGATCATAAAGTGATTCGAATTTGTTTTGCAAAGCAAGATGAAACATTGATTAAAGCAGCTCAACTATTATGCAAGATTTAAAAATTGGATTGATACAAACCCAGCAATTTTGGGAAGATAAGAAAGCAAACCTTGCACATTTCGAATCAGAGTTTTTAAGTAAAATTGAGCCAGGTGCTATTGATTTAGTTTTGTTGCCTGAAATGTTCAATACAAGCTTTTCTATGAATGTGGAGCAGCTCGCTGAACAAATGAGTGGTGATACTATAAGTTGGTTAACGTACTGGGCAAACAAACTTAATTGTCAAATTGGAGGAAGTTTAATCATTTCTGAAAATAAGAAATTTTATAATCGTTTTGTTATTGTTTCAAAAAATGGAATAGAGACAAGTTATGACAAACGCCATCTGTTTAGAATGGCAAATGAACATCAACAATTTTCTTCTGGCCAAAACCGTGTTGTTCATACCATCAAAGGATGGCCTATTCTTTTACAAGTGTGTTATGATTTACGTTTCCCTGTTTTTTCAAGAAATCGATATTTAGACGCTCAAAAAGAGTATGAAGCAGTAATTTATGTGGCGAATTGGCCTGAAAAAAGAGCCTTTATCTGGAAAAATTTGATTCAAGCAAGGGCTATAGAGAACCAGGCATACGCTATTGGGCTTAATCGGGTAGGAGAAGATGGCAATGGAATTACTTATTCAGGAGATTCAATGCTTGTTGATCCTTGGGGAAATATTGACACGGAATTTCCTGCAAGTGCCCAATGTTTTAAAATTGTCACCTTAAAAAGGAGCGTAATGGAATCGATTAAGACTGCTTTTCCTGCATATTTGGATGCCGATATTTCGTCAATTTCAATTTGATTCGACTCAACACATTAGTTATTGTTCTGTTTTGTAGCTTGTTAAGGTTGTGTTTGAGCGTTGCCCACGTTTAATCAATAATTACTACAGTTTAATAAATGACAGCCTAATTCAACTCACCTTTTAGGCTTCCTCCCCGTGAATATTATTGAAATCTAAAAATCTAACAAATGAAGAAGACTTACTTAATGGTCGCAGGAGCAATCCTGTCGACGGTAGGAAGCTATGCTCAAATCTCTAGTGAGCGGGCCTATCTACCATTCGAAAAAGAAAACCAAACTGCGCGAGAAATTGGCCTCCGTTCAGACGATAGAGATCCTGGATCTCCCATTGTCATGGACGATTTCAGTGACTCGGAAAATTGGTTGATTTACTCAAAAGTTGGGACCGATCCAGAGTGGCAAATTGTAACTGAAGAACCTCCGGCACTAGATGGTTTTATTAGTGATATGGCATCAACAACAGAGGCAAATGGCTTTGGTGTTTTTGATGGAATCCAGTATTTAATAGATGATATTACGGGGGTTCCTGAACAGGATGCTTATTTGGAGTATGCCTTTCCAATTAACTGTACAGGAATTCCGGGTGTAATTTTGGAATTTGAACAAGCTTACCGCGCCTTCAACAGAGATCAAACGATTGTTGAAGTAACGGCTACCACTTGGGATGAAGGAGAGTTTGTTGCTTATGAATTGAATACTGATGAATCAACAAACGGACCAACAATTCAAGAAAAAGTGACCATCAATATTTCTGATATTGCTGGTGGAGAATCTAGTGTGAAAATTAGATTCAGATGGTTGGAAACAAGTTTAGAAGATGGAGTTGGTGCTGGTTACGCATGGATGGTTGATGATCTTTTAGTGCGTGAAGCATGGGATTACGATCAACAAATTACCGCTTCATATCACCGTTCTGGTTTAGGTCAATATATGACAAACGGAATGGAGTACTATATGATTCCTCCAACACAACTTACAAATATTACATTTATTGGGGAAACACAAAGTATGGCTGGGTTAGAGCAGGTTAATGCCAAACTTAATGTTGATGTAGTAGGCGGTGCAGGTTATTCTGGCACTTCTGATTTATTTGACTTACCTGTGGGAGACGCTGATTCTGTAAGTTGTAATGACTTATTTACTCCAACCATAGAGGGTAACTATGATATAACATATTATTTTGATAGTGATGGAGTTGAAGAAGAAACAGCAAATGATTCATTATACGACCAGTTTACAGTTACAAATTCAGGACAAAACTTTGTTTATTCAAGAGATAATGGTTTTAGTTCTTCTAGCATTAGTAATGTAACATCAAATACCTCAATGCCATTGTTAATTGGTAACGTAATGGACATCTTTGCACCAGACCAAATAGGGGCGGTAGATATTGTAGTTTCTGATGCAGCAACAAATGTTGGACAGGACATATTTGCTCAAATAATGATTTTAGAAGGAGATGCATTTGTTTATGCAGATCAGACAGAAAATCATACAATAACAACAGGTGAGAATGGCGGTATTATTACTATATTCTTGGAAACTCCCGTTGAAGTTACAACTGGTCAGACAGTGCTAGTATTGGCTGGGCATTACGGTGGTACTGATGAGGTTGAATTTAGAATGGCTCAGTCAGTAGAAGAACAAACTGTATTGGGTTACACTTCTGGAGCTTCTGACCCATTCTTCTTGCAAGAGCCTTCGGCTTTAATGGTTCGTCCGCATATGAGAAGTTATGTTGGGTTACCTGAAAATGCACAAGGGTCAAACTTTACAATTGGTCAAAACGTACCAAACCCATTTGGAGCGCAAACAATCATCAATTATGAGCTAAATGCAGCAGCTGAGGTTTCAGTTGAATTTGTTGACGTTTCTGGTAAAATTGTGAAAACAATTAATAACGGTGTTCAATCTGCAGGAACTTACACTATTGATCTGGATGCTAGTGATTTTGCTGAAGGGGTTTATTTTTACTCATTCAATATTGGTGGTGAAAAAGTGACTAAAAGAATGGTAGTAACTAAATAATTTATAATTCGAACGGATAGGATTAAAATGATAGCACATTTTTTTCCCGAAAACAGCTTTGTCTTAGCGACAATGATAGATAAAGCTGTTTTTTTTTCGTATATTTACACTCAAATTTAAAAATAGAAATAATGAAAAAGGTTTACTTACTGGTTTCAGGTGTAATCTTAGCGGCTGGTGCTGCTAATGCGCAGGTTGATTCCGAAAGAGCATACTTGCCATTTGAAAAGCAAGATGCTACTACAAGAACTATTGGTCTTGTTGGTGACGATAGAGCTCCTGGAGATATTATCGTTTCTGATGACTGTAGTGATGAAACTAACTGGGTTATGGGGACTGAAGGTGGAACAACTCCTGAATGGGAATATAGCTTGACTACTCCTGCTGATTTAGTTGATTATGTTGATGTAATGGCATCTCCAACAAATGCAAACGGGTTCTTCTCTTTTAATGCTGTTCAGTATTTGTTAGGAGGAAGTGTTGAAGCAATTGACGCAACTGTTACTTACGGTTCTACAATTGATTGTTCTGGTGCAACTGCTGTAACGTTAGAATTTTTCGCTGCTTATAGAGCGTTTAATACTGATCAAGTATTTGTTGAAGTATCTAATGACGGATGGGGAACTTTCACATCTTATGAGTTATTCGCAGATATGCCAACAAATGATCCAACAAGACAAGAAGTTATCTTAAGAGATATTACTGCTGTTGCTGCTGGTGAAGCTGCTGTTGAAGTTCGTTTCAGATTTACTGAAACAGGAGCTGATCCTGATTTCGGTGCTGGATACGGATTTATGGTTGATGATTTCAAAGTGAAAGAAGCTTGGGATTATGATGTAGAAATTACTGCTTCTTACCACAGATCTGGTGTTGGAGTTTATATGGAAAACGGTATGGAATACTACCAAATTCCAGATTCTCAAGTAACTGAGATCGAATTTGCTGGTGAAGTTCAAAACTTAGGTGGTGTTACTCAGGTTAACGCTAAATTAAATGTTGAAGTTGTTGGTGCTGGTACTTACTCTGGTACTTCAGCTGGTGCTGATCTTCCTGTAGGTGCAAGTGATTCAGTTTCTTGTACTACTACTTTAACTCCAACTGCTTCTGGTGATTACAACGTAACTTACTGGTTTGATTCTGATGATGCAGAAGAGGAAACTGTAAATGATACTATTGTTGACGCTGGTACTATCCAACGTAACGAGTTCATGTATGCTAGAGATAACGGAATCGGTGGTTCTTCTATCGGAAACGTAACTTCTAACACTGGTGCTCCTTTATTAATTGGTAACACAATGGATTTCTTTGCTGACGCTGAAATCGGAGCTGTTGATATCGTTGTTACTTCTGATGCTTCTAACGTAGGAAAATTAATTTTTGCTCAAGTAATGATTTTTGATGCTGGTGCTGGTGCATTTGTTTATGCTGACCAAACTGCAGATCACGAAATTACTTCTGGAGAAAATGGTGGACCAATCAAAGTTATCTTTGAAGAGCCTGTTTCAGTAACTGCTGGACAATCAATTTTACTTCTTGCTGGACACTACGGTGGTGCAACTGAAGCTAGATTCAGAATGGCACAAGGTGTTGATGAGCAGTCAGTATTAGGATACACTTCTGGTGCTTCTGATCCTTTCTTCTTACAGTCTCCTTCTGCTATTATGGTAAGAGCTGATTTGAATAGCTATGTTGGTATTGATGAAGAAGCTGGAAACAACTTCGCAATTTCTCAAAACATGCCAAATCCTTTCGGAGACAATTCAGTAATCAACTATGAGTTGAACGAAGCTGCTGCTGTTTCTGTTGAGTTTGTTGATGTTTCTGGAAAAGTTGTTAAATCAATCAATAACGGAACACAAGCTGCAGGTACTTATACATTAGACGTTGATGCTAATGATTTCGCTGAAGGTGTATACTTCTACACATTCACAGTAGGTGCTGAAAAAGTAACTAAAAGAATGGTTATCACTAAGTAGTCACTTAGGGTAAACATCCTTTAATAATATTAAACCCCATTTCGTCTCAGTTTTTCTGAGATGAGGTGGGGTTTTTTAGTTTCTAATTTTATTTCAAATAAAACTTGATAAATACATCCATTAACTCAATTCTAACCCAATGAAAACAGCATTTATAACTACACTATCATTTTTTCTATTCACAACATATGGTTTAACTCAAATTGAGGCAATTGGTGCAGCAAGGATGAATGAAACCATTAATATGGATCCTGGTGGTCACCCAGTTGTTATAAACAACTATCAGGAACGTGCTGCTGGTGACATAATAGTAGCAGATGATTTTGCTGACTTTACAAATTGGTTGAGTGTAACTGAAGATGGCACTACTGCAGAGTGGACTTGGGAGAGTGAAACTCCTGCAGTTCTCGAAAACCATATGGGAACAATGACTTCAACCACTCATGAAAATGGTTTTGCGGCATTTAATGGTGTGCAGTATTTGTTGGATACTGATGTTGACATACAAAATGCTAGTTTGGAATATCAACCAGTTATAAATTGTGTGGATGCTAATGCTGTTACCCTTTCTTTTGAGCAACGCTATCGTGGATTCAATTTTGAAAAAACGTATGTGGAGGTATCCAATAATGCAGGTGTTTCATATGATTTTATATATGAGGTAAATACAAACTCTTATGTGAATGAAAAACCAATTCAAGAAACCATTACATTGAATATTACTGAAGCTGCTGCAGGAAATTCAGATGTGAAAATTAGGTTTAGATGGGAGGAATCAAGCGGAGATGATATGTATGGTTCTGGTTATGCTTGGTTGATTGATGATTTTGTTGTGTCTGAAGGATGGAATGCAGATTTGAAAATTACAGATGTATTCATGCAATCTGGTGTAGGAGGATTAATAGAAAATGGAATGACTTATTATCATTTATACGAATACCAAACAACTGAAATTGAATTGAGTGCTAAGGTTGAAAATTTTGCAGGAATAGAACAAATAAATGCGAAACTTAATGTAGAGGTAACTGGTCCGTCTGGCCATGTATGTATGTCCGAAAGTACGGATTTAGAGATTGCCGCTAAAGATTCTTTGTTTTGCTCCTCTGCTTTTACACCAAGTGGTGTTGGTGTTTATGAGGTCAAATTTTGGTTTGATAGTGATTTGGATGAGGACTTTGTATCTAATGACACGATAGTAAGATCAATTGTTGTAGGTTCGGAAGAGTATAATGATTATGCACGTCATGATGGAATTGAAACAGGATCGATTGCTAATGTTTTGGTCAATTCAGGTTCTCCTTTATTAATTGGAAATTTGATGCAGTTTTTTGATGTATCAGAATTTCGTGAAGTGACGGTGAATATTTCTGACGACAGCACAAATATTGGACAATTAATATATGTGCAGCTAATGAAATATAATACCGATTTGGATGAGTTTACATATATAGATCAAACTGAAGATCATATAATAACAGTTTCTAACCTTGGCACGGTTGTAAGTTTATATTTTGAGGAGAATCAATGCTACAAAGAAAATGAATATGGCTTAATATTGGTGGGTCACTACGGCGGCACAAACCAAGTGCGTTTTTCTTTAGCACAAGATGTTGAGGAAAAAACAGTTTTAGGTTTTATGTCTGGAGAAACTGAACCATTCTATCTTGAAAACCCACAGGCATTAATGATCCAAATTAAGAATTTGGAATATGGTTATTGTAATATTTCAGTTGCTGAATATGAAGGTGAATTTGGTTTATACCAAAACTATCCAAATCCATTTTATGAAACTACCACAATAGAGTACGAGTTAGCAAATAGTGATAATGTTCAAATCACTTTTAATGATATTTCAGGAAAAAGAATAAAGACATTAAACATCAATAATCAATCTGCTGGGAAACATTATATAAACCTTAACGCAACTGATTTTGCTGAGGGAATTTATTTTTATACGGTAAATGTTGGAGGACAAAGTTTAACAAAACGGATGATAGTACTGTAGCAATAACTAAATTTTGTAAGTATTGAACCCAGATATTTGATTAGCAACTCTGTAAAGAATCCATATTTAAAAAATATCGGTAAGAAGATAAATTTGCCATAGCCTGAATTTTTAAGTAGCATAACTTAAATTCTGCATCAGATTTTGTGTCATTCAATCGGTTGATTCGATATTGATCAAAATTTCTTAAAGCCAATTCTTCTTCTTGCGTTAACGTGAGGCCATCAAAATATTTGTCTTTCAGATCATTAATCGAAACGGGTAATATTTTTGTGTCAAATTTCATTCGTGTGGTAGCTGGTACTACAAGGTTAGTGAATTATTTCATAGAAAAAATCAGTCAAAATACCTAGCGACACAAGGAAAATGAACCTTTTGAGAACAAAGTTGTACCTTTAATCACAATAAACATTAAATAGCATGAAACGCCAGATCAGTACGTTACTTTTTACTTTTTCAATTTCTGTGATTTCTTTATTCTTATTATCGAGTAGGTATAAAGTAGACGAAAATAAATATCCAGAGTTCGCTCAATCCTGGAAAAAAGTGGATTCATTAGAGCAAAAAGGACTTTACCGGATGGCTTTAGAAGAAGTTCATCAGATTTTTGATTTGGCTACAGCCGAGGAAGAACATAACCAAGTGATTAAATCTGTGATGTATGAACTGAAATATAACAGTTATTTGGAAGAGGATGATTATGTGTTAGGTATTGCACGTCTAGATGATCTAATTGCAAAAGCACCCTCTCCGTCTAAAGAAATTTTACACTCCTTGTTGGCAGAGGTTTATTGGGGCTATTATTCTGGAAATAGTTGGAAATTTAGTCAAAGAACGGCTGTTGTTGATGTAGATTTAAAAGATGTTCGGACCTGGGATTTAAAGAGAATAGCTGTTAAAATTAGATATCATTATGCTATGTCATTGCAAAACGCTTCAGTTTCGCAAGCAGCTGAAATTTCAGATTTTTCTGAAATCATTTCTTCGGCAACAACTAATGATGACAATTCTATTCGCCCAACATTATATGATTTTTTAGGGCATAGAGCATTAGATTTTTTCAAATCAAGCACTTTTAGTGTACCAGGGCCAGCTGAAACATTTGTGGTGGATTCACCCACTTATTTTTATAGCACTTCGTCATTTTTAAAAATGAATGCGGTTACGCACGACTCACTAAACACGCGTTTTTTAAGCGTTCGAGTGTTACATGCCTTAACAGATTTTCACAGCAGAAATAATAATCTAAAACCATTGTTTTATTTAGAGTTGGAAAGACTGCAATTTGCTCGCACACATTCTACTTTACCCAATAAAGAAGAATTGTATTACCAAGGGGTGGAACGCTTAGCAAATGCAAATAAAAAATATCATTATTCATCTGAAGCGTGGTATGAAATGGCACTTGTTCATTCTAACAATGGTGGAAATTATAACCATGAGGGAGATACAACAAGTCGGTGGGAGAAAAAAGTGGCATACGATATGTGTGCCAATACTAAAGAAAAATATCCTGGAGCGCATGGATCACAAAATTGTGATGCCCTCATGAGTCAGATTACTCAAATGGAACTTCGCCTAAGTGCAGGAAATGTAATTGCTTCTGATATTGAATCAAAGTTTTTATTAGAATATAAAAACATCAACAGTGCACACATTAAATTGGTGCCATTTGATTTTGACAAGAGAAACCAAGAACGTTATCGTGGAGACAAGTTTTACCGCGAACTAAAAAAAGCGGATGCAGTTTATGAAAAAACGGTTGAATTAAAAGACCCGAAAGACTATAATAAACATAGTGTTGAGCATTATTTGCCCAAGCTAGAAAGTGGTTTTTACTATTTGGTGGTTTCATCTGACGGCAGTTTTGACCATAAAAGTGGAGGTTATGCATTTATTCCAATTTGGGTGAGCAATATAACCTACCAATCTCGCCAAATGGGAGACTATAATCAAGTAATGGTTTCCAACCGTACAAGTGGAATGCCCCTTGTTGATGCACGTGTTCATGTGACTTATGAAAAATACAATTATACTTTGCGTCGTTACGATAAAAAAACGGTTGGTAACTACAGAACAGATGAGAACGGACGCTTTAAATTCAAAATTGAAAAAGACTATGCAAACTATCATTTAACCATCAAACATAAAGGCGAGGAGTACAAACCGCAAACAGGAATTTATGGTTATAGATCGCATGATCATGTAGTTAATAAATTGGAAACGAAAATTTTTACAGATCGAAAAATCTATCGGCCAGGACAAACCATCTTCTTTAAAGGAATTATGATGGACTATAGTGGAAAAGAGCGAAAACTATTAAAGAATAAGTCTTCTATTGTTCTTTTCTATGATGTAAATGGACAGGAAGTTGAAAGGGTATCAGTTAACACGAACAAATTTGGATCATTTGAAGGCAAATTTACAGCACCTTTTGGTGTGTTGACAGGTCAAATGCAAATTTCAAATGGTTATGGATCAACTTATTTTAGAGTTGAGGAATACAAGCGCCCTAAGTTTAATATTGAAATGAAACCTATTGAGGGTGAATTTGAAGTAAATGATAGTATTAAAGTTACTGGAGTTGCAGAGGCATTTGCAGGCAATAAAATAGATGGTGCAGATGTAAAATATCGAGTAGTTAGATCAACACAATACTCTTGGGGGTATTGGTGGGGTTGGAGACCTAGTATTGAACCTAAGGAGGTTTTAAATGGATCTTTGTTGACAGATGATAATGGTGAGTTTAATGTTATTTTTAAAGCGATACCAGATAAAGAATCAGACCCAAAAACATTGCCAATATTTAATTATACGGTTTATGTTGATGTTACAGATATTAATGGGGAAACACATTCAACTTCAACTTCCATCCAAGTAGGGTATCAAAGCTTGCAATTAGGAAATAATTTTAGTGCGGATATGAACAATGCTTCCGACTTTTATTTGCGAGTGAATACAACCAATTTGAATGGTCAAAAAATAACAGCGAAAGGAACAGTTCGCGTTGAAAAATTAGAGGTACCGGATCAACCATATTATAGTCGATTATGGAATAATCCAGACATGAAAAACTGGACGCCTGAGGAATTTAAAAAACGATATCCATTAGAAGCTTATGGCAATGAAAACAACCAATACAACTGGAAAGTAAGTAAGGTTGCATTTGAAGAATCTTTCGATACAGAGCTAACGGATAGCGTAGCAATAAATAATTATAAAAAATGGGCGCCGGGTCTTTATAGATACGAGGCAGTAGCAAAAGATAAAAATGGAATTGAAGTAAAGGATGTGTATTATTTCACGGTCTTTAATCCAAAAAGTAAAAAAGCACCAAGTAACGAAGTGCTTTGGTTGAAACCATTACAAACTATTGCAGAACCTGGTGAAACTATTACCTTTTTGTTAGGAACGGCTGAGTCAGATTTATTAGTAACCTATGATACAGAAGCAAACGGAAAGTTAATTGAATCGAAAAATATCAAGCTATCAAAACAGCAACGTAAGCTTGAGTTTAAAATTGATGAAGCTTATCGCGGAAACTTTACGGTGCATTTTACTACGGTAAAAAACAACCGCCATTTTTCGCAATCATTTACAATTACAGTTCCATATACAAATAAGCAATTGGATTTAAGTTTTTCAACTTTCCGTAACAAACTTTTGCCTGGAGAAAATGAAGAGTGGATATTGACCGTTAAAAACAAGTTAGGTGAAAAGGAAAATGCCGAGTTGTTGGCAACTTTGTATGATGCAAGCTTGGATGAATTGTTTACACCAAATTCATTTTACATGAATGTCTACCAATCATTCTATGGTAGACATGGTTGGAATAATCCTGGTGGGATGGGAATGAATAATGTTTCTAATATTAATTATTATTGGAACACCTATAAATCGGGTGCTTATCGTTATTTCCCAGCTTTAAAATACTTTGGATGGTCGTCCTATTATTATGGTCCTTCGTATGGTTATTATTATGACGAATCAGAGTTGGAAGATGTCGTTTTTGAATCAGTTGCATCAAATGGGGTGTTCAAAGGTGGCGGGAATAAAGATAAGAAGGCAGGAAGGGCAGAGGCGAGTATGGATGCTCCTGCGCCAACTGTACTTGGCGGTTCTGGTGAAATGGACATGGCCAATGTTCAGCAGAAATTAGAAACTGGTAATGTGTCAAGATCTTCAGATGAATCCAAAGAAGATGCTAATGATGCGGGCTTAGGAAATGTTAAAGCACGAGCAAACTTTAATGAAACGGCGTTTTTCTATCCCCAATTAACCACAGACGCGAATGGAGATGTGAAAATTAAATTTACAATTCCAGAATCATTAACCAAATGGCGATTTTTAGGATTGGCGCATACCGAAGATCTAAAAATAGGAACCATATCAGAAGAGGTGGTGACACAAAAAGATTTGATGGTTGTACCAAATGCTCCGCGTTTTTTAAGAGAGGGTGATGCTATTACAATTTCTGCGAAAATTTCAAATATTTCAGAAGAAGATTTAACTGGAAAAGCACAATTAGTATTGTACGATCCATTTACTGAAAAAGAAATTGGGCAAGCATTTGATTTGGAAACTGCCGCACAAAACTTTACCGCAGAAAAAGGTAAAAGTACAACTGTTGCTTGGACGATTAATGTGCCATATACAGAAAGTGCTGTGAAATATAAAATTGTTGCGCAGGCTGGAAATTTCTCAGATGGAGAGGAAAATGTTTTACCAATTTTATCCAATCGAATGATGGTGACAGAATCATTGCCATTACCAATTCGAGGGAAAGAGGATAAGACCTTCAATTTTGAAAAACTAACAAAGTCTGGCGGAAGTAAAACATTGAAACATCACCGTTATACGGTTGAATTTACTTCTAACCCTGCTTGGTATGCTTTACAAGCTATGCCTTATATGATGGAATATCCACATGAGTGTGCAGAGCAAACATTTACACGTTATTATTCAAATGCGATTGCTTCACATATCATGAATTCAAACCCTAAAATCAAACAGATTATTGAAAAATGGGGCGAAGAATCACCAGAGGCTTTCTTGTCTAACTTGCAAAAAAATCAAGAGTTAAAAGCGGTGATGTTAGAAGAAACGCCGTGGGTTTTAGATGCTAAAAATGAAGAAGCAAGCAAGCGAAACTTAGCCGTTTTATTAGATATGGAACGCATGTCGCGCGAATTGGATAAAGCATTAGGAAAGACGATTAAAACACAATCTTCTAACGGTGCATGGCCGTGGTTTCCAGGAATGCCTGAAAGTCGCTATATCACCCAACACATTGTTACTGGAATGGGACACTTGGACCACTTAGGAATAAAAGATATTCGTGAAGATGGCAAAGTATGGCGTATGGTTAAAAAAGCCGTGGAGTATTTGGACGGAGAAATTGTGAAAGATTATGAACGTGCCAAGAAATGGGATGTACATTATTTAACGAATCAGCACATTGGTTATAACCAAATTCAATACCTATATGCGCGTTCTTACTTTCCTAAAATTGGAATGAATAATCAAACAAAAGAAGCCGTGGGTTATTATAAAGATCAGGCGGTTAAATTTTGGTTAGAGTTTAATATTTATGCAGAAGGGATGATTGGATTAGCGGCACACCGTTTTGGTGTAGAAGGTGATGATTCAGAGATGACGAATCTTGCACAGGACATTGTAAAGTCATTAAAAGATCGTTCTATCAATACCGAAGAATTTGGCATGTACTGGAAAGATTATTATGTAGGTTATTATTGGTACGAGGCACCAGTTGAAACGCAGGCTTTAATGATTGAGTTATTTGATGAAGTAGCGGATGATCAAAAAGTAGTGGAAGAGTTGAAAATTTGGTTGCTAAAAGAAAAACAAACTACCAATTGGAAAACCACGAAGCAAACAACTGAGGCTGTTTATGCTTTATTGCTAAAAGGAACCGATTTGCTGGCTTCTGACGAAATGGTGAAGGTAACTATTGGCGGAAAGACGATTGAGTACGCTGACACGCCAGATGAGAATAATCCTTATCAAGTTAAGGCGCAAGCTGGAACAGGCTATTTCAAAACTGCTTGGGCGGCAGATCAGGTTAAGCCTGAAATGGGGAACATCACTTTATCAAAATCAGACGAAGGGGTAGCCTGGGGTGCTGCATATTGGCAATATTTTGAGGATTTGGATAAAATCACCTTTGCAGAAACAAATTTGAAATTGCAAAAGGATTTGTTTTTAGTAGAGGTAACCAATGAAGGAGAGCAACTAAAACCTATTAATGATAAAAATGTATTAAATGTGGGGCAGAAAGTGCGCGTAAGAGTCGAATTGCGTACAGATCGAAATTTAGAATATGTACACATGAAAGATATGCGTGCTTCTGGATTTGAACCAATTGATGTATTGAGTCGTTACCGTTGGAGAGAGGGATTAGGTTATTATCAATCGACTAAAGATGCTGCAACGCATTTCTTCTTTGATTATATTCCTAAAGGAACGTATGTTTTTGAATATGATTTACGTGTGCAACACAAAGGAGATTTCTCAAATGGTATAACAACTATTCAATGCATGTATGCACCAGAATTTACTTCTCATTCAGATGGAATTAGAGTGATTGTGGAGTAAGGGTTACGTATTATTGCTTATCTTATTGGGCTTAAATAAGATAGTGCTATGTATAAGGAAGAATGGGTTGAAGTTTATGAATTAGAAGAGAAGGGGTTGTATAAAGAGGCCTTAACAAAGGTCAAGGTGTTGTTTGCTGATGCAGTGGAGCAAAAGGCATATGCACAAGTTATAAAGACGGTCCTATTCGAACTCAAATACAATAGTCATTTGACAGAGGATAATTACGTTTTAGGGATTAGCCGTATTGAAGCGCTAATTTCTGAAACTCCTTCGCCTGCCAAAGAAATTTTGCATTACGTTTTAGCAGAGGCTTATTTAGGTTATCATTCCAGTAATTTTTGGGACTTAGCAGATAGAACGGATATTGAAAATGACGATTCTACTGACATTCGCACTTGGGGAAGAATGCGTTTAGTAGGCAAGTTCCGTGAACATTATTTGGCAGCGTTAAATAACTCTGAGGTTTCGCAAAAACAGGCAATAACAGACTTTTCTGACATTATTGAGAATGCGGAAGAGAATGCATTACGTTTTCCCACACTGTTCGATTTTTTAGGAAGAATGGCCTTCCTCCATTTTTCTGATCAAGATATAAAATTGCCTGAGGCAGATAAAGGATTTGATTTGGATCAAGAAGCATTATTTGCTTCAAATTCTGAATTTGTGGTGGCTAATTTTGAAACTGAATATAAAGCGGATACCCAATTTTTGGCCGTGCAAATTTTAAAAGCACTAACTGAGTTTAATTTAAAGGAGCAAAAAGTTGAATCTTTATTTTACCTAGAGTTACAACGTCTAAAATTCCTTTATAAAGAATCATTGGCTCCCCAAAAAGAAGAATGGTATTTGGCAGGTCTTGAACGGTTAATTAAGAATTCTGAAGGGCCTAATTTGTTGGTAGGTGTGCTTTATGAACAGGCTGATTTTTACTTAGAGACCTATAATAAACAACAAGTAAAAGAAGATGGAAAAATAAAAGCACATGATATTTTAGTTGGTGCAATAAAAAAATATCAAGGTTCTATCGGTGTTAAAAAATGTCAGCACCTTTTATCTCAAATAGAAGAAAAACAAATGGGCATTACGGTTGAAGAAGCTGTTTTACCTAACCATATTTCAAAATTTCTACTTACTTATAAAAACGTATCCAAAGTACATGTGAAAATCATCCCCATGGATCATGAAAAAGTGGACATTTTTGGACGGAAAAAGAGCAAAATAAACAAAGCAATAAAAAAGCAGTACGGCGTTTATAATGAAACCATACGATTAAAAGATTTAGGTGATTTTGAAGAGCATCACATTGAATTACCAATGCCTCCATTAAAGCCAGGGTTGCATTATATAGCGGTTTCTGCAACGGGCACATTTGATCCGAATGAGGGAGGTTTTATGATGACCCCTTTTTGGGTTACAGAATTAACATTTCAGAATCGAAAAACTAACGGAACAAGCTATATCAGAGTTTTTGATCGCCAATCAGGATTACCCGTTGAAGAGGCAAGAGTAAAAGTTGATTTTAAAGATGATTCGTGGAAAAAAAAGCAACTTAAAAGCGAAATATATAAAACGGATAAGGATGGAATAGTCTCGTTTATAAGTCCGAGTAATACACGGAGCTATAAGCTGGTAGTTTATAAAGATAATGATGCATTTGCTCCTGGTTATGAGATTAATGATTATGAATTTTCGAATAAAGGAGAAAACCTAGATACGTATTTCTTCACGGATCGTAATATATATCGTCCAGGGCAAAAAATATATTTTAAAGGAATTGTTGTTAAGGAGACTGGAGGTAATAAAGAACCTTTGAAAAACCATAAATCTACTATAGAGTTTTATGGCGCTAATATGGAAGTAATCGATACGCTGGAGGTTGTTTCCAATAAATTTGGTTCTTTCTATGGTGAATTTATCGCACCAACAGGTGGGCTGATGGGGACTATGGAGATTAGTAATGAAACAGATTGCATAGCGTTCAAAGTTGAGGAGTATAAACGACCTAAATTTAAGGTAGAGATTAATTCTTTACAGGGGGAGTATAATGTGAACGAAACTGTTGAGGTAACTGGAGACACAATTGCTTTTGCAGGAAATGCAATAGACGGAGCAGACGTTTCATATTACGTTACTCGTGGGGTTTCTTATAATCCATATTATTGGAATATTGTAAGAGGTGCTGACAGGCATAGAACGATTGTAGAAGGTTCGACAACAACAGACAAAAATGGAACTTTTAAATTACATTTTGAGGCAATTCCAGATAAAACCTGTGATCCTAAAATGTTGCCAATTTTCAATTACAGCATCCATGTTTCGGTAACTGATATTAATGGTGAGACGCATAGTGACGAACGAACAATAAAAGTTGGATATCAGTGTCTGAATTTAGGGAATAACCTGCCTAAAGAGTTGAATAAAGAAGAGGGTTTCGTTCTTGAATTATCAGCAAAAAACCTAAATGATCAACCCCTCTTTTCTCAAGGCAAAATTAAAATTGAAAAATTACAGGAACCTGATCAGGTTTTTTATAAACGATTGTGGGCTGTTCCTGATTTGCAAAATTGGACGAAAGAAGAGTTTAGGAACCTCTTTCCGCATGAGGCATATACAAACGAAGATAACGAGGAAGGATGGGATATTGAAAAGCAAATGGTTGAACTTTCGTTTGATACGGAAAAATCAAACCAAATTCCTATTGATGAAATAGAAGATTGGACACCGGGTAGGTACAAATATACAGCACTTTCAACTGATAAACGTGGGTTTGAAATTAGAGACGAATCCTATTTTACATTGTTTAGTGATTTTGATGAAACGCCACCCAATAATGAAGTGCTTTGGGTGAAATGTTTGCAAGAAACAGCCGAACCTGGTGATGAAATAACAGTTTTAATTGCTACGGCCGCGTCGAATTTGAATGTATCATATGAGTACTCTTTTTATAAGAGTCCATTGAATAATCAAAAACTCAAATTCAGCGAAAAAGTTCACACAATTAAATTTAGAATTACTGAAGAACATAGAGGTGGATTAGCATTTAAGTTTATTGCTGTTCAAAAAAATAGAGAGTTTAGTAAGTTACTTTTACTAAAAATTCCTTTCACAAATAAAGAGCTAGATGTGAGCATCAGTTCATTCAGAAATAAATTATTACCAGGAGAAAGTCAAGAGTGGATTTTAAACATTAAAAGCAAATTGGGCGAACAACATCAGGCAGAACTACTCGCAGCAATGTATGACACTAGTCTGGACGCATTAGTTCATCCCAATGAGTTTTTTCTACGAATTTATCATCCGTTTTATGGAGGAGAAACATGGGGGCAAATGTTTGGTACACATTTTAGAAATGAACAGGATAGTAACTATGGATGGAATGCCCGTTATGATTTTCCTGCAGAAATAATACCTAAGCTAATATTGTTTGGTTGGTATTCTGAAAAACCGGTAATGATACGTAGAAAGATGAGTGCTATGCCAGAAGAGCGTGAACGTGGAATTTCTTTTGGAGGTATGGCTGTTGCAGGAAGTGCGGAAGGGCCTGAGGTAGTGGCAAGTCCAGAAATGGATTGGATGGAAGCCGAGCGTGGAATTGCTAATAGCTTGCACAGTCCAAGTGTTCCGAATCCAAGTGCTGAGCAGTTAAAAAATTTAGCGGTACGCTCCAACTTTAATGAAACCGCTTTTTTTCATCCGCAATTAACAACTGATGCTAATGGGGAGATCAAGATTAAATTTACTATGCCAGAATCATTAACTACTTGGCGGTTTTTAGGATTAGCACATACAGAGGATCTTCAAATTGGCACAATAACCAAAGAATTAGTAACCTCAAAACCGTTAATGGTGGTTCCGCTTTTACCGCGCTTTTTGCGAATAAATGATGAAATTATTTTAAGTACTAAAATCACAAACCTTTCAGAGGAAAACTTGAACGGAACCGTACAAATTTTCTTTAATCATCCTATTACGGATGAGGCGCTAGATTTGCAACTTAGTGTAGAAAACGCCGCACAAAATTTTACCGCCAATCAAGGGGAAAGTATCATTGTTTCTTGGAAATTGAATATAGGATCTGATTTGCAAGCCGTGAAAATAAAAGTGGTTGCAGAAGCCGGAACTTTTTCAGATGGTGAAGAACATATTTTGCCCGTATTGGAAAATCGAATAATGGTAACAGAATCATTGCCATTACCAATTCGTGGAAAGGAAACTAAGCAATTTGATTTTAAAAAGTTAATAGAATCAAATGCGAATGAAAGTATGGCACATCATCAATATTCGTTAGAGTTTACTTCAAATCCTGCTTGGTATGCCGTTCAGGCAATGCCTTATATGATGGAGTTTCCGCATGATTGTACCGAACAGATATTTACGCGATTTTATGCAAATGCTATTGCAGATCATGTTCTAAAGCAAAACCCAAAAATTGAAAAAATCGTTAAAGAATGGGGAGAAAATTCACCTGAAGCATTCCTTTCTAATTTAGAGAAAAACCCAGAATTAAAGGCCGTGCTAATTGAGGAAACGCCTTGGGTTTTAACAGCAAAAAATGAAAAAGAGCGGGCGCAAAAATTAGCCACTTTATTAGATTTTGATCGGATGGCTGGGGAAATGAAAAAAACGCTTGATAAAGTGAAAGATCGACAAGCTGATGGTGGAGGTTGGTCTTGGTTTCCAGACATGAAACAAAGTCGTTTTGTAACACAACATATTGTTACGGGCTTTTGTCATTTAGATCGGCTTGGGGTAGTTTCTATTTTTAAAGAGGAAACAATGGCTAAAATGCTGACCAAGGCAGTCCACTTTTTGGACCGCCAATTAGCCAAAGATTATAATAAGACCAAAAAACAGAATAAAGATTATTTGACACAGCAGACAGTTCAATATTTGCACATTCAATATTTGTATATGCGTTCATTCTTTCCAGATTTGGAAATGAATAAAAACACCAAAACCGCCGTGGATTATTATCAAAATCAAGGTGAAAAATATTGGTTGAAGTTTAATGTTTATGGTCAAGGAATGTTGGCTTTAGCGGCAAATAGAAGCTGGAATAAAGACTTGGCACAGGACATTGTAAAGTCTTTAAAAGATCGTGCTATCACTACCGAAGAATTTGGGATGTACTGGAAAGATTATTATGCCGGTTATTATTGGTATGAGGCGCCGGTTGAAACCCAGGCATTAATGATTGAGTTATTTGATGAAGTGGCGGATGATCAAAAAATAGTGGAAGAGTTAAAAATTTGGTTGTTGAAAGAGAAACAAACAACCAATTGGAAAACTACGAAGCAAACAACTGAGGCTGTTTATGCTTTATTGTTAAAAGGAACCGATTTACTCGCCTCTGATGAAATGGTGGAGGTAACAATTGGCGGAAAAGCCATTGAATATTCTGACACGCCAAATGAAAATGATCCGTATCAAGTAAAAGCGCAAGCAGGAACAGGCTATTTCAAAACAGCTTGGGATGCTGATCAGGTTAAACCTGAAATGGGGAATATCACTTTATCTAAATCGGATGAAGGGGTGGCTTGGGGTGCTGCATATTGGCAATATTTTGAGGACTTGGATAAAATCACTTTTGCAGAAACGAATTTAAAATTAAAGAAAGATTTATTTCTTGTGGATTCAAATGACGAGGGAGAGAAACTGAAGCCGATTAATGACGAAAATGCATTAAAAGTGGGAGAAAAAGTACGGGTAAGAATTGAGTTGCGTACAGATAGAAATTTAGAATATGTCCACATGAAAGATATGCGCGCTGCAGGGTTTGAACCTGTAGATGTGTTGAGCGGATACCGTTGGAGTGGCGGTTTGGGTTATTACCAGTCTACTAAAGATGTGGCAACGCACTTCTTCTTTGATTATATCCAGAAAGGGACGTATGTTTTTGAATATGATTTGCGCGTGCAACACAAAGGTGATTTCTCAAATGGTATTGCAACCATTCAATGTATGTATGCGCCTGAATTTACCTCTCATTCTGATGGGATTCGGGTGATGGTAGAGTAGGTTTTAGCAATTATCTAAATAGTTAGATACTTTAGGGTTGATGGTTCCGCTAATGGATTTTTTAAGGGTTAAGAATTTTATGATTTGAACAACCTGTTTTTCAATGAAATGTTTCGGTGGAATAAAAAAGTCCTGCCAATAAAGTGATTTTGGATAAATGACTTTGTCAGTGATATAGTTTTCATGATCTTTCCAAGAAAATTTTTCCCATTCTTGTAGTCGAATATCTTTTAACCCCAGTCCAAGTTCAAATTGAATGATCGCATCTGTACCAAACTCCCAACAACTAAATTGGTGAAACTTTTTATATCTGTCGACAATGGTTATCATTAACACTTCGTCGTCTAAAGCTAAACGAGGTGAGATAAAAACGACTTGAATGTCCTCAAATTTAATTCTAAAGCTTTTTGTAATACATGATGAAGAAATTTCGCCAACCTTTCTTCTTTTAAAAATGATTTCATTATTGTTGATATATAGATTCTCTTTCATTTAACAGTTAAAAATAAATCAAACATCAATTCTAATATACAAAAAAAGGGACTTTGATCATTGACCAAAGCCCCTCAGGAATGTTTTAATTTTTATAATTAAAAATTGAATTTACCGTTTTCGTTCTTCCATTCTGATTTTGGTAAAATGGTTTCCATTACATCCCAATGTTCTGCAATTTTTCCATTTTCAACTCTAAATAAATCATAAAAAGAGGTTGCTTCACCTGCAAATGATCCTTCACTCACGGCAAGCACAAAATTCCCTTCACCCAATACTATATGGTTTTTATCATACACCATTGTTACTCCGTTTTTAGCCATTTCTTCCAACGCACTGCCTAATCCAGATAATCCATCTGCAATCATTGAGTTATGTTGGATGTAATTGTCTCCATCAAAATAATTGGTGAGCTTATCAAATTCTCCTTTAACCAAAATCGTGTTAATAAAGTCTTTAACCAATGCTTTGTTTCCGTCAGTTTTATCTAGGTCTTTTATTACTGTTTCTCCGTCAGTTTGCGAGTGACCACTTGGATTATTAGGAGCAATGGGAGATAGATTATCCCAATGTTCTACAATTAGACCATCTTTAAATTTAAAAATATCAAAGCCAATTTTTGGACCAAAAAAGTCGTAAATAGTGTGTGAGAAAGTATATTCACCATCCTCAAAAGATCGAACTACATTTGCTTTGAATCCTCCTTCGGGTGCATTTTGTAATACTGCTCCAAATCCTTCTAATCCATCTGCAACTGCAAGGTTATGTTGTTTATAATGCGCAGGGTTTATATAGCCTATTGTTGATTGATCTCCTGTTTCAAGACTGATTAATAATGCAGCTGCTTTGTCCTTGTTTAATAATGCTGTTTTTGTTCCCATTTTTTCTGATTTTAAGGTTTCCTTTTCTTTTGATGTTGCACATGAACTTGATATTAGTATGATTGCAACAGTTGTAAATAAGTGTTTCATTTGTCATTTATTTGTTGCTACAAAGGTGCAGTACTTTCTATGGGATAGAAAGATGAAAAGGAGCATAAAAATGGTTAAAATCGAACCTGAATTATTGTTCGTAAGATTTTTTGAATGATTTAGGGGTTAATCCTGTACTTTTTTTGAAGTACTTTGTAAAGTTGGTAGGATCCTCAAAACCTAACTTATAGGCTAATTCAGTACTTTTTATAGCAGAGTTAATTAAGTCCCTTTTGGCTATCAGAATAATGAAATCATCAATGACAGTTTTTGCTGTTTTATTTGTAAGCTCTCTGCAAACTACGTTTAAATGTTTGTACGTTATAGCCAATTCTTTTGCATAAAAATCAGCACTTCTTGATTCTGAAAATTTTTCCTCTAACAGCGCATGAAACTTTTGAAAAAGTTTGATTTTGGAGGAATCATTTACATGTAATGTTTGGTTTTGTTTATAATGTTCGGCTTTTGATAGTAAAACAGTAAAAAGAGATTCGGTAATAATATCGCGGTTAAAGGCGTTAATTTTTGATTCTTTAATCAATAACTCTAAGTAGTTTTTAAAATCAGATGCAGCTGGAACTTCTACAATAGGTGAGAAAAGTTGTGGCATAAATAATCGAAAAACGGCATTTCGTGGCAGAGTTTCAAGACATTTCATAAGATAGTCTTCAGTAAAAATGATGCAGTATCCCTCAAGATTTCCTGAAAATTTAAAAGCATTTATCTGCTCTTTACTGACATATAAGAGGCTATTTTCCTTAACGTCATACCATTTAAAATCTATGAAATGTTGTCCTATTCCTTTTGAGAAAAAAATAAGATTATAAAATTTAACCTGATGTGGTGACTCAGGGTTGTGTTCGTAGCTGTTTTTATGTACGGCTATTTTATTTATTGGAACAATTTCAAAACCAAAATTATCATTGACTTTGGAGTTAAACTGTATTTGCGGAATTTCCTTTTTCATTTAATTAAGCTCAGTGTTAACCTCCAAAATGCAATTTCATTCCTTCGTGCGAATCTTTAAAACCCAAATTTTTATAAAACTCCAAAGCTTCTGGTCTTTTTTTGTCTGTTGTTAATTGCAAAAGGTGGGCTTTTCTCTCTTTTGCTCTATCAATTGCCCATAAAAACATAGTTTTCCCCAATCCTAGTCCTCTTTTATCTTTTCTAATTCGCACGGCTTCAATTTGTGCTCTAATTCCTCCTTGATAGGTTAAATATTGGATAAATGAAAGTTGAAAAGTGCCCACAATTTCTCCATTAGGATCTTCTAGCACCATTAATTCCTGATTCTTATCGGCATTAATCTCATCAAAAGCTAAAGTGTATTCCGTTGGCAATGGAATTTGATAATTCTCTCTTAAACTCCCTAATTTATCATCAGCAATCATTGCAATAAGAAAGGGTAAATCTTTTTTTTCTGCCGCTCGAATAGTCATGTTTTTGTGAGGTTATATTTTGTGAGAACGTTCAACTTCTGCAATACACTTCTTTTTTAACGAAGCTTTAACAGAGTCAAACCATTCATCTTTTAAAATACTTAAAACAATACTGTTTCTTCTTCCTGTCGGGCTAGCGCAATTACTTCTTAGTACACCCTCAACTTTGCATCCTAGACTTTTCATTGCTGCAATGCTGCGTTCATTATCATTGTCTGCTCTAAATTCAACTCGATCTAAGCCTAGTTTTTCAAAGGCAAATTCAAGCAATAAATATTTGCAGTTTTTATTGAGTCCAGTTCCTTGAAAATCTTTACCGTACCAAGTATAGCCTAACTGTGTAGTGTTGTGCGTTGTATTGTAATCATAAAATCGTGTGCTGCCGGCATATTTATTATTGCGTTTATCCATCACAATAAAAGGATAGCTTTTACCAATCTCTTTATCTGCAATAGCAGCAGTTATATATTTCGTCAAGTTTTCTCTGCCATTTGCAGGTGTCAATGAATAGTCCCAAAGTGTAGGTTCATTGATAGAGAAATTGATTAACTCTTCTATATCTGAAAGAAGAAGAGGGCGCAATTGAACCACATCATTTTCGAGTATATACGCTTGATTAAAATCTAATTTTTTCATTTACTTTTTTTCTTTTTCTTGCAGGTCCATTGCCAATAAAAATAGGGGAAAATTGGAACAACCGATTGTATTTCTTCTCCCGCATCTGGCATAAACATATAAAAACCAATAAACTCCGCTCTAAAGGTTCTTAAAAAGCTGAATTTGTTTTTATAAAAGGGAGCAATTCTAAAACCGTAGGAAACTTGGTATTTCCTTGGGATATTGTCTAGGTAAACAAATGTAGTTCCGTAAGAGGTTGTAAAATGAGTGGATAACCAAGGTTTAGGGCGCCAATCCATACTCAATGAAATATCTGGATTAATGGTGTGGTCAAAAAATGCACCTTTATAATGAAGTGAATCTTTATTTTCAATTAATAAGTTTTCTGTATAGGTTACTCCAGCAGAAAAATGCACATGCAAGTTTTTTTGTGATTTCCAACTGAAGTTAAAACGGTTGTACCAACTATTTCCACTTTGCCGTTCTATCCTAATATTGTCTTGGTTAGATTGGCTTTGCGTTCTCCAAAGGTGCTGATACATGGTTTCAAATGCAATGGCAGGTTTCCATCCATTTTGCTCAGTTAATTTGAACCTAAAATTAAGGCTAGGAACAGGTAAGTGAGGTTCTTGAAAAAGACCGCCCAATAAAGGTAATAGATCTATTTCTGCAGTTATTTTATCTGTTATTCCCCACCACGCCCAACTAGGAAAAGGTAATGTAAAAGGAGATTGACAATAAACAAATTCATTTTTCTTTAAAGTATAGGCTGTAAATCCGTCTGCTGGATGCAGAAGTATTTCATTTTGCAGATTAGAGTACTCTTCCTCTTGTCCAAAAAGGGGAGAAATAAGACCGATAAAAAGAAGTATGAATAAGGGCGTTTTCATAGTGTTTTATTCGTGTGAAAATGAGGTGTTTTTTAATTTCAAACTCAAGCTTGCAATCCAAATTAAAACTACAGCAAAGGTAATTTTTTGAATAAATGGTAATAGTTCAATTCTGTTAAGGCTGTAATAAATATAGTTGTTTAGCAGCATTAATAAAACACAAATGACACCCGTAATTTTAAAAACGGTAAAATCACTTTTATAAACTGCCCAAATAATTCCAATCACGACTAATATTCCAAAAGCGCTTGAAATAATGGTCATACTATCATGGTAAGTGGTAAAAATGAGACTTGCTGCAAGCATAGACAGTGTTCCAAAAACCCGAATAATGATTGGCCATATTTTTCCTTTGGCGAGCTGTTGTGCGCATTGAAAAAAGAACAATAAAATACTTGCGCACAAAATAAACATGGCAACAATAGCAATTGGGCGAGCAGGATTTGCATGGCCGTTCATAGCGACCTCGTTCATTAAATTACACCAGTAATTGTGATACCAATCAAACCCAACAGAATTGAGATTTGTTTGTGAACCTCCAGGATAAATTTGAGCCGCGTAAAAGTACAAGCCAACAAATATTAAAATTCCGATTGTTGGAAGCAGTGCGGTTATTTTACGGGAGGTGTATTTGATATATTAGTTATTAATAATCGATCTCAAAAAGGAGTAAGATATTAATTTAAAATTAAAAAGGTTTGAGAGTGCTCTCAAACCTTTTGCTAATACGGATATTTGGTGGACGTTTATTCTCTTTCTCGGCCATAATAGGTTATTATACTGGCTTTAGCTATTGTATTATTCCAGATGTAATATCCAACAACTGCTGGGTTTGTATTTTCATCTAACCCTAGCGAATCTGTTTTTAGTGCAAATACTGTGATAATGTATTGGTGTAAACCGTGACCTTCTGGCGGGCATGGACCACCATAACCTTTTGCACCATAATCTGTAATACTTTGTATTGCGCCTTTTGGTGCTAAGCTAAGTTCTACATTCCCTGCGTTGGCAACTAGTTCGGTAATGTTAGAAGGAATATCAAATAAAACCCAATGCCACCATCCACTGCCAGTAGGTGCATCTGGGTCATACATTGTAACTGCAAAACTTTTTGTGCCTTCTGGTGCGTTTGCCCACGATAATTGAGGGGATTCATTTTTGCCTTTGCAACCAAACCCGTTAAATTCATTTGATGTTGCTGCTTGCCCACCTAAATCTTGGCTTGTTAGTGTAAACGTGTTTTGACTAAATACACTTGTTGAAAGTGCTAGAATTAATCCGAATAGAAAATTTGCTTTCTTCATTTTATATGATTTTAATGTTTAGGCAAATTTAGGGAGAGACCCCTCCTAATGAGGATAGTAAATTGTTCAAAAAGTGTTGCTAAAAGCTCAAGTGTCTTGGTGCCGCTTAGGGGTTATTCCATATTTTGCTTTATAGGCTTGTACAAAGCTGGAAAGGTTATCATAGCCTACCTCGAAAAAAATATCAGAAGGTCTTTTTTTCTCAACTGTTATAAGTCGAGATGCATACTCCAATCGTTTATCTTGAAACCATTTCATTGGAGATTCATCATAGTGTTTTTTAAATTCTCTTTTGAATGTGGAAACACTCATGTTGCATAAAAAGGCAAGTTCCTTTAAACTTAATTTGTTCAACTGGTTGCTCTCTACTGTTTGAATGAATTTTTGGGTGTTGTCGTTTTGAATTGAGGTTAATGAATATAAAAATTCAGGACCTTTTTGTTCTGCCAAATACAGCATTATTTCTTCAAATTTAGTTTCCAACAAATTCTTTTGCGCCTTTTTTGAAAGTTGATTAATATCAAGCAAGCTTTTTACAAAGCGTTGAATAAAAGAGTCGTATTGGAATGAATAAACAGAAGGATAATTCGAGTGGTCAGATTTATTGAATTCATATTTCTGTATGAATTTTAGGACCATTTCATTGGTGAAAAACAATAAGACACTTGCATAATCATTGCGTTGGTCAGAAAGTTTTTCGGTCATTAAACAATGTCCTGACTTCATGAGTAAAAATTCTTTAGAATCAATAGCGAAAGAGGAGTTATCAAAATAAACTTCTTTTGTTCCTTCTATTAAAAAACTAAAGGTGTTTTTAACTAGGATAATTTGTTGTTTGGAAATCTCTTGTTTTGATTTATAATCGAAAACATTTATAGAAAGGGATGCATCTGAAATTAATTCATCAGGTAAGGTAATTGATTTCATATCGACTAAAAAACATGAACAAGATACAAGTAATTTTTTCAAAAACGATAAATGTATAATCTATTAGGCATGATTTAATTAATCGATAGATTATATTCATTTTGAAAAACGAGATAAGCATGTATTGTATGAAATACAACAAATAATAGTGAAGTACCAATGTAAACATAAGTGGTTTTTGGAAACTTAAAAAATGCTTTATTACCAATGAATCCAATGCCAATGAAAAATATGATTGTAGTAAAGGCTGGTGCCGTAAATCCAATTAAGCTTTGACTCCAATTAGAATTAGGGCTAATGATCAATATCAACCAAGAGGAAAAATAGATAAGAACTCCAATTGAATAGGTCAAGAAACCAATTTTTTGAACTTTTGTTTTGAATGATAGTACCATAATTAAAGGAAGCCCAAATACGAGGACTCTCAATATATTTTCGCCATAACGAACTATTACAGGAATATCTTTCCAAAAAATTTCAGGACTGTAGCTTTTCGGGAGTTTGTCCACAAGAATGAGATTCCATAAGAAGATAGGGATTAAGAGTAAAAAACAATTTAACACGTATTTTTTAGCTATCATTTATTTCAAATGTAGGGGAATTGGGTTAAAAATACTACGGAGTAGGTTGTTGGATTATTAATAATGCTGTTTTTCCAATTATTTTGCGCTCAATAAAATTCCTTAGCTTTGTTCTCGCTACTTAAACCTTTGACGAAAATTTTTAGCGCATTAATGCGAAGAATTATTAAAATATCAGTATTGATTCTATATGCAATGGGGGTTGCATTAATGATAAAAATTGATAATGTTCGTGCAGATTTGATAACCTCAAATATTCCTGAATCTTCAGAAATAGTAGATTCTATTATTGTGCATTTTACACATGGTTCAACAGTAAACGAAGGTTGCGAATATTCTAAACCAACTCCTGGAGGATACATGGGAGGTCATGTTGAAGTTGAAATAGATTCCTTTTTTTACGGACATACGGTGATTGAATTTCCAATTCGTGTTTTTGCATATGATGCGGTAAAAAACGGTAGGTTTGAAATTCTTTCAATGGAAGAGTGGCAGGCAGAAACGGAAGGAGATATGTTAACATCCATTGTTATTCCGGTGAATCATCAACAAGAAGAGAAGTTAGATTCATTAATTACAGCTTATAAAAATGAGGCGCCATACGATTATGCTTTTTTTGGGCAACGTTGCACCTCTTTTTCGGCCTTGTTTTTATCAAAAGCAGGGGTCTTAAATGATTTGAGCGAACTTGAAGCTGTTTCGGCTTTCTTTTATCCGCGTGCGTTCAGAACCACAATGCTGGAATATGCCAATCGCAATGATTTAACAGTTATATCAAAAACGGGCGCGGATTGTCGCAATTGGGAGGGAGATTAAAAGGCAACCCTAGCTCCCCAAAAAACAGCCAATTCGTGTTCACCACCCAAATTCATTAAACCTAAGTTAAGATACCGGGCTTCAAATAATCCGCTAAGTCTGTTAGTGAATTTTACTGTTGTTCCGCCACCTGCATGATAGGAAATGCCGTAAACATCTGATGAAAAAGCCTTGAATTCAAAGAAACCTCCTCCAACAAATAAATACGGATTAAATAACTGACTTTCTGGTAAAGGATGATAAGCCAATTGTCCATTCACATTATGAGTCATACCCAACGTGTTTTGGTCGTCTTGTTGTTGTCCAACTACATATTCAATTGAGAAATCGAAACGCTGTTTAATATTAAAACCAAGTCGGCATCCATTCATAAATACCGCATCATAGGGTATATGGTCAACAAATAAATAAGGCCCCATCACATAATCCAGATAGAATTTATGCTTTTTAATGACTGTTGTGTTTAGGTCTTGCCCATATGTATTAGTTCCTGCAATAAAGCCCAATAAGCAAAGGCTAAATAGTATTTTTTTCATGCGAATTTCGGTTTGGTTTATTGATGAAACAAGTTAAAAAAAATATTGTTTCAAACCGAATTAGACTTACTTAAATTGGTCGAGAAAATCTTTTTTACGTTGAATAGAAATGTCTAACCAGGTGCCATTGGAAAGTTTTACTTGCGCGGTTTTACCTTTTTTATATTCGGTAATGCCACTCATATTTACTAAATGCGATTTATGGATGCGCATAAAACCAACATCACACAACAATTCATCAAAAAATTTGAGTGTTTTAGACACAACGTGCTTTTTACCATCTATTAAATGAATAATGCTGTAATTATCGTCCGCCTGAGCATACAATATGGTGTTGACAGGAACCACAATAAAACCACTGAGCTGTGGCAGTACAATGCGCTGCATTTGCCCATTGGCAACTTTTAAATTGTCCAATAAAATTTTAGATTGAATTGCAGTATCATTGTTTTCTGATCGGCCTGCTCTAATTTTATCCACGGCGCTTACCAATTCATCAATATCTACTGGTTTTAAGATATAATAAGTAGCACTTAAATTTAATGCACGAATGGCATAATTACTAAACGCAGTAATAAATACCACATCAAAATTAATGGTATCAACTTGGTCCAATAAATCAAAGCCATCACCGTATGGCATTTCAATATCTAAAAATACAATGTCAGGGTTGTATTTTTTTATGGCTGCTAATCCTTCCTCTACATTTTCGCAAAGGGCTTTAACCTCAACTTGTTCACAATATTTTTGTACGTAGTTTTCTAACGTGTCACGGCTAATGGCTTCGTCGTCTACAATAATGCAGGTTAATTTATTCATTTCGGTATAGCTTAATATTTACTTGTGTACCTGCGTTATTAGGTAAGTCAACAATTTCGTAATTGATTTTTGCTTTAAACACAGCTTGAATCATTTCTGTTCTATTCTCGACATTGCGCATGCCAGATGAATTGTGCTTTTTTTGATTGATTGTCTTCAGCTCTTGCGATTTTGCTCTCCCAATACCGTTGTCTTCAACCGTTATTTCAATAAACTCTTCTTTATCCGTGAATTTAACCTCCAAAACACCAGCAGATTCTTTGTAGCGCAATCCATGCCAAATGGCATTTTCTATAAACGGTTGAATCAACATAGGAGGAATTGTATAGCCGTCTGTATTGATAGATTCATCTACTGAAAATCTAAAATCAAATTTATCCTTAAACCGCTCATGTTCCAATTCAACATATAATCTTAATACCTCAATTTCGTCTCTAAGCGAAATAAATTCTACCTGCGAGTATTCTAAAACTTGGCGCATTAATTTGGAAAACTTTGATAGGTATTTATTGGCTGCTCGCTCATTATTTGTTGAAATATAATTATTGACAGAATTTAATGAATTAAAGATGAAATGAGGATTCATTTGCGCACGTAACGATTTTAAATAAAGCAATTGATGGGCTCGTTTTTTAGCTTTTGTATTTCGATATACGAAAATAGAAATGCCTACAAAAATCAATAGAATAAAACCAAAAACGTATAGCAAAATTCGTTGCTGTTGAATTGACGCACTGTTTAAATCCTTTTCTTTTTCAAGTAATAAAATAGTCTGTTGATCAAGTTCTCGTTCTCGTTCTAAATTATCAATTTGCTTTTCAACTGTTTTCATAGCCAGTTGATTATTATCTAAGACTTCTTGTTTCTGATATTTTAATGACTCAGATGAGTCTAACAGCTTTTTGTAATTATTGAATGCAATTACTGAACCCGATTCATCCTCATTTTCAACATAGAAATCATAAAGTTTTTTTGAGGTACTTAATTGGGCATCTAAATCACCAATCTCTTCTGAAAGGTTATAGGAGAAATTCAGTTCAGTAGCAGCATCTATGTAGTTCCCTTGGGCCACATGCCAATCTGCCCGTTGCATGCTATTTTCTAAGAGTGATACTGTATCTTGCGTTTCTGTAAAAAAATCTTGCGCTTTTGTAAGTGAATTGTAGGTGCCATCACCGTTGTTTTGGTTTGTCGGTGCCGAGCGAACAATACCACTATTGGTGAGGTTGATTATGTCGGTATTATTAGACGTGTAGGCGTTGGTTTGAGCTACTTCGTAAAAGTCTACGGCTTGGTCAAAATTACCCCGAATTTCATAGAGTTCACCTAATTTAAAATCGACTTCAGCCAATAAATCAATCATGTTTTCTTTTTCGGCTTCTTTCTGAATTTCAATGAAAATAGCCTCAGCTTCATCATATTTGGTTTGAAGCATTTTTACCTTGGCATATTCAAATTTTGAGGATAAATAGTTTTTGTTTTCTCCGCCCTTTTTTGCAATTAAAGCTGCATTTTCATAACTGCTCAAGGCCTTTGAATAATCCTTTAAATTCACATGGCTTTCACCAATTAAATAATGACATTCATAAAGCTTATTCCATGATTCTGTCAGTTTAAAAAGGTCTATGGCTTTATCTCCATGAACAACAGCACTGTTGTACTCTTGCATGTTTTGATTAAATCCGCCAAGTGTTAAATATGCATCTGCCAATTCATATTGATAGCCCAATTTAACGGCAGATGTAATGGCCGCCTCAACTTGCTCTAACGCTAAAATTGGATTCGTTTTAAACGTCACTTTTGCGCTGTCAATTTTCACGCGAACTTCTTGTCGATTGGTCAAAATTTGCCCAAAGACAGTATTGTTAACTAAAGTCAGTGTTAATAATAGAATTCCGTATGTAATTATTCTTTTCAAAGCGCCTGTAAACCTAAAGATAATGACAAAAAATGAAGCATGTTGCAGAAATCTAAAATGGAACTTATTCAATGCAGTCGTTAACTCACTCAAAACCTAATTTCACTCACGCATTAACGGTCTGAACTCATTCAAACTTTTTAACGCTTTAATCTTACTGTACATTGCAGAAAAACTAAAACATGAAAGCACTTTTTTTAGGAGTTATAATGGGTTTAACACAAATGTCAATGGCGCAAGCAAAATCACTTTCCAATCCTAATGTAGATTATGATGGGTTTGCGGAACTCACTTCAGAGGTCTCAGAATATCGCGCAGGAAGATTGATCCAAATAGATACCTTTAATTTATACGCGAAAGATAGTGGAACAATTATATTAGATACCCGTTCAAAAGCGGCTTATGACGAGATTCATATTGCTGGTGCTGTGCATCTAAATTTTTCTGATTTTACTGCTGCTAAATTGGCTAAAGTAATTCCAAGCATGACAACAAGAATCTTAATTTATTGCAATAATAATATTGAAAGTGATTATGGTTCGCTCATGAATAAATCAAAACCATTGGCGCTAAACATTCCTACATTTATTAACCTGTATGGTTATGGATATACCAATGTTTATGAATTGCAAGACTATTTAATGGAATCTGATCCGCGAATTGAATTTGTGAGAGGAAATTAGAATCGATAACCAAAGTGCATACTAAGGTCTACGGTGATATGTTTAGCGTTGTCTCCAACGTGAATGGGATCATTGGCGTCGTAAAGGTCATATCCGTCTTTGTAAATATTCAAAAGGCTTACATTAGTATTTAAACTTGTGCCAAAATAACAGTTGCCCAACGGAATATTAAAGCCGAGTGTGCTTGTGGTAGATACATTCGTTTTTCTGAAAATGTCTGAGCTTTTCCAAACACTTTCATGTTCATACCAAGTCAGGTATTCTGATTTATTTCGAACTAATAAATCAAAGTTTAAGCTTTGTTTGGCATAAAACTTTACTTGTTTTCCAAATTGAAATCCGACTCTAGCAGGAATTGAGATAAAGTCAAAATGTTGAATCAATCTTCCGTATGTAGGTGTAAATAGTCGACCAATAAAATTATAAACTAAACCTCTAGGCGCATAATCAATTCCAGTTTCTACCATTAAATTAGGACCAAAATGTTTTCCAATATTGAGGTTTGAAATTAACCCCGGTTTTAAAGACCCTCTCCCTCCACTTTTTGTCCCAATATTTGAAAGTGCTGTTCCTAAACTTCCTTCAAAATAAAAATCTTTACTTTTTTCCTGAGCTAGTGATGTTGTGCTTAGAGTTAATGTGAGTAATGCAATAAGTAGTTTTTTCATAACTGTTTTGGAATGAATTGTATATGAAACAAATTTAGACTAAAGTCAATGAAAAATAATAGAGAAAGTTTAGTATCTATTTGTAATTTATACTAATCAAGAGATGCAGATTGTAAGAAAGAATTAACTAAAAAAACGAATTTCATTCGAAAGCCGTACTTTTACAAAAAAGAAGTGAACATGACGAATAATGATATTTTTAAGAAATTACGTGTAGCTCTAAAGTTGACCAACACAGATATTGTAAACATCTGCAAATTAGTAGATTTTAAAGTGTCTGAGAGTGAGTTGGGAGCTTTTTTCAGAAGAGAGGATCATCCAAAATATAGAAATTGTGGCGATCAAATTTTACGTAATTTTTTGAATGGGTTAGTTATTCATTTACGCGGACCAATGCCTGATAAGCGCAAAAACAAACCTGAACAGAAGAAACGAGATTAGTTTAGCAACAGTTCAGCATATAGCGCAAGTAATTGCTTGAATTTATTTGAACTGTCAATAATCCATTTTATACTTAGTAGATCGCTATCTGATAATTCGGTTCGAATTTCGGGCTGATTTTCTGACGGAACTTCGCAAAACTCAGTGGCTAATAATTCTGAACGGAATTGAACACATTTTCCCTTGTCAAAATAGTACGAACTTAATGTACAACCATAGCTAGCATCTTCTGCTCTTTCTGATTGATAAATAAGATGGCCTAATAAATCAAAATAAAATGCATAATCAAGTTGGTAAGATCCGCTCGCAATTTGAAATTTAACTTTACGGATAGAGGTGGAAGTAAGTATTTCACTATCATCATTCTCAGATTCTTCTCTGTTTTTATCAAAGTAAATATCAATTTGATGATTAACCAGTCCTATTGCAGGTAGAATTAACGGACAAGTAGTTGAAATGTGAGGAACAATTTCTGGCATTTCTTCTTCAATTGCCATTGCAATTTCGGCATCATAGTCTGCAATAGTTGCGTCTATAGTTTCAACCTGGCTCCAAGAAGTAACTGCTAGAAAGCAAAAAAGAATCACTGTAATAGTTTTCATATAGCATAAGTTTTACTCATAATATAGGGAATTTTCTCTTTAGTAATGATATGATTTTTCACTTTGAATGGAAACCATTATATTGTATCATTGACAACAATTACACATATCAGGAATTAAAACCTTCAGCTCATTTAACTGATTTTGTGCACTCATTTTTTTGGCATCAAAATCTGACTGATAGAGAGCAGTCATTTATCATTTGTCCTGATAGTTATTTTAAAGTGATTGTTTTTTTGGAATCTGGTCAAATTAAAGTGCATTTCTTAACGGGATTATGGATTAAAGAAAAGGAAGTAAGCATTCCTCCTAATTCAGCTTCTTTCGGAATTCGGTTTAAGTTATTGGCTCCAGAATATGTTTTTGATAAAGAGATAGCATCCATATTAAATGGGCGTGAAATACTCAACCCAAATTTTTGGAATATTCAAACCACTAAGTTTGATTCGTTGGCGCAAGTTACAGAAGTGTTTGAGGAAATAATAACAGCAGAGATAGAACGGATCAATATTGTACCAAATTCCAAAAAAATAGCTTTATCGCGATTGTTGGATCATTCAAGCGGCCAAATTACTGTTAAGCAAGTAGCAGATGAGGTGGGTTGGAGTGAGCGACAAATTGGGCGGTATTTAAATAAGTATTTAGGAGTTTCTTTAAAAAAATACCTCAATATTTTAAAGGTATACGCCGCGTATATTCAAATTCGCAATGGTGAATTTTTTCCGGAAGAAGGTTATTATGACCAAGCCCATTTTATTCGTGAAATTAAAAAGTATACCGGAGAAACCCCTAGTACTTTACATGGCAAATTGGATGACCGATTTATACAATTAAAGAACATCAAGCGCAACTAAATTTGCAAAAAAAAACTATGAAAAGGTTTGTGATGTTTGCATCATTTGCGTTAGCATTTGCTTGCACCAGTCAAGAAAAGAAAATTGAATCAGAAAACAATAATGAAATAGTTCCGGAGGATGAAACAACGCTCCTGGAGGAAGCGAATTTCGGAAATCAAAACTATGCTGTTGTGTGGGAATGGATAGCTGCAGAAAAAGCTGCGGTGGATGAAGAACATCAAAATTTTTCGGGAGAAATGATGGACTTGTGGAAAACTGGAGTTTTAGAGGATGTCTATTACAACAGTGATCCTACTCAAGATAAATTTGAGAATTACCCCAACATATCATGTTTTATTAAAGCCGAGAATCCAGCCGAAGCAACTAGAATCTTAGATGATTTAATTTTGGTAGAAAAGGAATTAGCGACATATACGTTATATCCTGTTGGTACCAAATGGCTAGGTCGCGAAAAAGATACGATTATAGCAAATGGATTGACAAATTCATATGTGGCTGTATGGTCCTCAGAACAGCCCTTAGACTCACAAAGCGACTTATTATCTGCGCAATACGATTCATTATTAGCCTTAAATGGACGTGGCGTTATTGAAAATATTTACTGGGATTTTGAAGATGGCTCGGAAATTTTAGAAACGGCAGAAAATGCGAATAGCATAACTGATTTTGTGTTTTTTGTCAATGCAGCGTCTCAAGAGGAAGCAGCAGAAATTTGTAATAGCCTACCATTTGTGACAGAAAACATTGCGTCATACAATTTGCAAAAAGTTGGTGTGTTTTGGTTAGGGAAATATGAAGAGGATACAGAGAAATAATTGATAGATAATAAGTATGAAAATTTTAAAGCAAGAAGTTTATTTTCCAATTATAATTGGAATTCATTTCATTTTTTGGGCGGTTGATTTGTCTCTATATCAAGGGACGTTCATGGAGGTTTCGTCAGACACCTTATTTTTTGGAGAATTAACCAATGAATCATGGAGCAATATGCACCGTATTTTAGGAGAGGTTTTTTCCTCTTGGGTAGTTACTGTATTTGCGTTTAACTTTTTAATGGCTACGCGTGCAAGGTGGGTAGAAAAAATATTTGGAGGTTTAGATAAAATGTACCTGATTCACCGCCGATCTGGTGTAATCGCTGTTTTTCTTTTGCTTGCCCATTTTATTGTTGTACCGCGTGATTTAGTTGAGTTTAACCCTGGAAAACCACTTGGTTTTTATGCTTTTGTTTTAATTATTGTTGGGGTAATTCTTTCCGCGGCGCCCATTTTTAAGCGGAAAATTCCTTATCACAAATGGATCAATTTTCATAAGTTAATGGGATTGTTTTATGTTATGGCGGTTTTGCATGGCCTTATGGTAAGCAGTCTTATTAAAGAACTACCAATTACGCGAGTTTATGTGTTTGGTATGTCATTTATAGGTGTTGCGGCATGGTTCTACCGAGCATTCCTTTATGGTTTGTTTAATAAAAAGTTAGCCTATTCAGTAAATGAGGTGAATGATTTAGGAAATGGAATTACGGAGGTTAAGTTAAAAGCAAGCGCAAATTCGTTAAGCTATAAGGCCGGACAATTTGTGTTCGTAAAGTTTCCATCTATTAGCAAAAAAGAGCAGCATCCGTTTACAATTAGCAGTCATCCTACGGAGGGAAATTTGCGAATAACAGTAAAAGGTTTGGGCGACTATACGGATAATCTTCATGAAAAAATTGCTGTTGGCGAGCCTGTAACTATTGAAGGGCCGTTTGGTCTTTTCACTTTAGACAATGTCAAGCGTAATGATCAAGTTTGGATTGCTGGCGGAATTGGAATTACGCCATTCTTATCTTTAATTAAGGATATTGACGATCAGAAAAAGGTTAAGCTATTCTGGTGTGTTAATAATGAATCAGAAGCTGTTTATAAATATGAAATTGAAGCCGTGCTTGCTAATAAACCAAATATTGATTTTACCATTTGGGCTTCTCAAGATAATGGGTATTTAACCGCCGACCAATTAGGACTTACTTCTTATAACGATAAGGATTACCTTATTTGCGGCCCGCAAGTATTGAAAACAAGTATGATGACGCAGTTAAAGAAAAAAGGTGTTAAACAAAACCAATTTCACGACGAAGAGTTTGCATTTAGATAACAGAGAATTCAATTATTCATTAAATAGTTCATCCATTTGTCCAAAAATGGGATTTGCGTACGTCTTTTTATTAAATTGACATATTAAACAAATCTAATGGAAGAATTAAAAATAGTAATTGAAGCCGAGTTAAATGTTGCCCCTAGTGTAGCCTACAATACTTGGTTAGACAGTGAAGGACATGAAAACATGACTGGAGGTGAGGCTAGCTTTACAAACCTGATTGATACAGATTTTACTGCTTGGGACGGTTACATATTTGGTAAAATCCTGAAGTTAGAACCAAATGTGCGCATTGTACAAACGTGGCGAACGAGTGAATTTGAAGAAAATACACCTGACTCTATTGTTGAGGTAACGTTTAAACCTTCAAGTAATGGAACACTTTTTACGCTAACCCATACAGCATTGGATTCAAAGGCTTCTGTAGAAAAATACCGGGTAGGTTGGGAAGAACATTATCTACAACCTATGTTAAAGCATTTTAATGCTTAACAACAAAGTTTATACTAATATTAGTTGTTGCAAGACAGAATTATTATACCCCTCATTTGAGGGGTATTTTGTTTTATATGCCTCCGGTTGCATAAATTAAGATCAACTAATAATTAATCGTTGAGGCTTTAACTTGCGTAAAAACAGTTGTTTAAATATTTATACCTAAATTTCTTAGGTATTTATTTGCATATACATTAGATTCTTATGTATATTTGTGTTATGTATTCATCAGAACTAATTAAAGGAACTTTAAAAACCATTGTACTTAACCTATTAAAAGACAATGAGAAAATGTATGGTTATGAGATCACTCAAAAAGTGAAAGAATTAACTGACAGTAAGATTCAAATTACGGAAGGAGCATTGTATCCAACACTTCATGCACTCGAGAAGCAAGGAGATGTGACAGTTGAGAAAGTTTATATTGGGAAACGCGTTCGCAAATATTACATTCTCACAGATCAGGGAGTAACAACAGTTGCCAACCGTGTAAATGAGTTGTCAGACTTTATGAAAACCATGCGCTTTTTGTTGGATTTAGATTCGAGCGTGCAGAATGTATAAGATTTCAGAAAATGAAGTTGATTTTATAATTAATGATATAACGAAAAGGGGCATTGTTACTGAGGACGTCAGAGACAATATCGTGGATCACGTCTGTTGTATTATTGAGAATGAGATGAAAATGGGAGAGGACTTTTTGAAGTGCTATGGGAATACTATTGCCAGATTTTTCCGCAAAGAACTGCGCGAAATTGAGGATGAAACGAGAGATTTATTAACATTTAAATATTATTACGCCATGAAGCGGACATTAAAAATAACAGGATTACTTAGTGCGGTTTTTATCGTACTTGGTGGCCTATTCAAATTACAACATTGGCCTGGTGCAGGCATATTATTATTTTCCGGATTAATTTTATTTAGCCTGGTCTTTGTACCCTTAAATATCATTGTAAAATATCAGGATGATAAAGAAAAGAAGAATCGAATTATTATGATAATTGGTTTTTTAACCACCATAATCGGCACACTTGGAGTTTTATTCAAAGTGATGCATTGGCCTATGGCCAACATCTTATTTTATGGCAGTTTTATAACCTTTTTTCTGGTTTTTATTCCCATTTATTTTTTCACAAAGTTTAAAGATCCAGCAACTAAATTCAATGCAATTATTCACACCACTTTTATGGTAGCAGGTTGCGGAATGTTGTTAATGCTATTTAGCATGGGAGTTTCACAAAACATTAATGATAGTGTTGCGTCCATGGATGTTTTTCAGCAGCAAAACGCAATAAACCTAGAACAGAATAATGAAACTTTGTATGGGCAAATGCCAGATGTAAATAATGAAAACATTAACAAATTGCGAAGTATTACTGCTGAGTTAGATGCGAAAATTGAGGCGATAAAAATCAACTTAATATCAAAATCTAACGGAATTTCTAAGGAGGTTGCAGCTACGTTAACAAGTGCAGATTTAAATAATACGCTTGATGCGCATGTAATTGAGCAGCATTTTACGCAAGGCAGTGGTGAATTGTCTTATATAAGTTTTAATGACGCTGTTACGGCTTACAATGAAAACTTGGCGGGAATTAAAGGTGGCGCAAGTTTAATGCCTTTGCAGCTTGATAATTTGCAAATGACTAAAACTGTAATTACTGTTGTATTGCATGAGTTGGTTGATATTCAAGTGCAAATCAGATCAAACGAAAACAGTTATTTGAGCTTGCAGAAAGGTCTGTTCACCAACAATTAAAGAGGGAATGAAGAATAGAGGCTGGTTTAGTAATTACAAATCAGCCTTTATTTGTAAATTGCTGTGCAATCTATGAACCAAATCGTATCTAAAACTTCGGGTAAAATTAAAGGATTAATTATTTTGATGCTGTTAATTGGAACAGCATTATTGGTCATGAATTATGTACGCGGAGATGACACGCCCATTTGGGTGATGTGCATATTTTGGGGAATAGGATTGCTCTTTTCATTGACATTGAAAAAAGTGACATATGAAAAGCATGCAATAACTACATTATACTCGGTTTCTCGAATAGTAAAAAGATTGGACACATCAAATATTGCAAGTTTGCAAATCGTGTGGAACGAAAAATCAACTACCGATTATGTGGGGGTCTCCAAACAAACCCGAATGATTGTTATTCGAGATTCGCACAGAAAGGTCCTACATATTGTACATGAAGGATTGCAGGAGGAATTTGAAGAGATTTTGGTATTATTAAAAGAAGGGTTTACTGACAAATGGCTTGTGGATGATTTGAGCGTTTAGTCTTGAATAATCCTATTTCAACAGTTGCTTAATCGTTTTTATTTTCTCTTTTGGATATGCCTCTGCTGGCAGCATTTTGGTTGCACGTTCATAATATTCAAGTGCAGCTTCATAATCTAAACTATTGAAAAGAGAATTGGCTTTATTGATTACTCTGTCATACAGTTTCATATTGTCTAATATCTCATAATCGGCTTCTTCCATTTCAACATTGATGGTAGCAAATTGATGAAGTGCATAATCAATAAGTGGGTTTAGATCATATGCTTTTTCATACCAATACATGGCTTCAGCATATTTCACCTCATCACGTGCTTTATCAGCATTGATGATATAAAGTTCATACCTGCTTTCCATTTCGGCATTATGCGCTTTTATTGAATCAGGAATATCTCTTATTTCAAATTGGGAAGAATTCCAAATGGCTAACATTTCGTCTTTCATTTCATCTTCTAAATAGGTTATAGATGCTGATAAATCATATCCATTATAGAAGGCTGAATAAACGTTTTGTTTTGTAACGGTGTCCGAACCTTGTTTTGAATACGAAATGGAATAAGTAATAAAATCAAGCCCATTAATATTTACAGTAGTTGGTTCTGAAACATTTGCCAATGTATCATCTCCAAACCGATATGCTGCAATTAAAAACTTTCGCGCTATTTCATTGTTCAGCTCCCATTCTCCTAAAACTTCTTCATAAACAGGTTTAGCACTAATTGCTAATGTGTTAGTCTCATTCCTTGTAATCTTAAGTAAATGAATTAATTCGTCAGTATTAGGTTCATGATTAAGTCTTTTATCAATCCTCTGTATCTCCTTCTTAAGGTATGCTAATCCTTCGTCTTCATTTGCAACTTCCCAACCTTTCGGTACTTCAATTTTCCAGCCTACCTCTTCATTTTCTACGGTTAAAGATTCCGTTAAGGCATTAGGATTTATGGGCTGTCCAAATTTACATCCGTAAAACAGCCCACTGATTATAAATAAGAATATTGCAAATTTTATTTTTTGCATTTGTTTTGTTTATGCGCACTATTGTGGAGTCCAATCCGGCCAATCAAGTTGTATAAGTCTTTGGTTTTCCAGTAATTTATCTTTCACATAAGAATCGTTTGGCTTGATTGCAAGTGCTCTTTGATAATAATCATATGAATCCATAATATACCTTGTTTCAAACAATTCATCCGCTTTGTCAACTATTTGCTGGAATTGCCATTCTAATTCTACCGCTGCCATTTCTTTCTCACTAGATTCATCCCAAAGATCTTCGCAAACAGCAAGTTGACTAGTTGGGTATTCATCCAGAGGGTTCAGTTCATTTGCCTTTGTATACCAGAAAGTAGCCTCTCCATATTTCGATTGTTCAAAAGCTTGATCACCTCTTGCAATGTGCGCGGTGTAAGTTTTTTCCATTTTAGCGTAATGCTCAATTAAAGAGTCTGGCATTTGTTTGATTTCAAATTCGGAAGTTTTCCAAATAGCAATCATTTCATCCTTTATCTCGTCATCCGTATAGGTTATGGAAGCAGCTAAATCATAGCCATTATGTAACGTTGAATAAATTCTCTGTTTAATAGTTTTATTATCACCAAATTTTGAAACGGAAATCGAATAGGTAATGAATTCAACTCCATTAATCTTGACATTCATTACAGGAGAAATTTCTGCAGTCATTCCTTGATCCATATATGTTATCAATAAAATTTCTCTTAAAAGCTCGTTATTGACTTCCCATTCATTAATGCATTCTTCAAAAAAAGGTTCAGCAGATATGGCTAAAATATTCGTTTCATTTTTAGTAATACTCAACAAACTGAACCACTCGGAAGTATCATATTCACTATCCATTGCTGTTTCAATCTTTTCAATGCCCCTTTTATTGGTTTCATTTGATTCATCTTCGCTAGCAACTTCCCAACCTGCCGGAACTTCAATTTTCCAGCCTACTTCTTCATTTTCTACTGTTAGAGGTTCCGTTAGAGCATTTGGGTTTACGGGCTCCTCAAATTTACATTTGTAGAATAGTCCACTAATTAAAAATAAGAGTATTGCAAATTTCATTTTTTGCATTTGTTTCTATGAGTGGTTAGTTTCGTTTTCCTTTGCCAGAACCTTTGCGTTTTTTCTTTTTATCGGCCTCGTCCTTTTGAATCAATGCTTTCCAATTATTGGTTCCATCATCTGAAAAGAGAATTGTTTCTTCAATTTCTTTTTTGTTTGTCTCTAAAACGTCAATAGGAACGGTAATATATTCTTCAATTCCTTTTAGTAATTCACGTTCACCAGAACTACAAAATGCAAGCGCTTGGCCTTTATTTTTTCCACGGCCTGTTCGCCCAACACGGTGTACATAATTTTCCGCAATATCTGGCATGTCATAATTAATGACATAATCAACATTAGGAATGTCAATTCCTCTTGCACTAACATCCGTTGCAATTAAAACACGTGTTTTATTGGCTTTGAAATCATTCAAGACATTTTGCCGATCCTTTTGTTCTTTATCTCCATGAATGGCTTCGGTCTCTATCCCAACTCTATGCATGGCTGCTTTAACACGCTCAGCACGAACTTTAGTTCGAACAAAAATCATGAACCTTAAGGTCTCTTTCTCTTTTAATATCCGCTCCAAAAAAAAACGTTTATCATCCATCTCCACAAATGTAATAGCGTGGGTCACATTTTTTGAAACAGGATTTTTGGGTGAAATTTGAATTCGAATGGCTTTGCTATTAACCAAAGAATAGGCTAATTTCTTTATTTTTTTATCAATTGTGGCTGAAAAAAACAAAGTTTGGCGTTTTTTTGGCAAAAAACGGATCAAATCTTCAATGTCTTTATAAAAACCAAGGTTTAACATTTGGTCGGCCTCATCTAAAACCAGTGTTTCAATTTTATTGAGTTTTATATAGCCTTGGCTCACTAAATCAAACATGCGGCCAGGTGTTGTTACTAAAACATCAATACCTGCAATTAGTCTTTCAATCTGCGAATCTTGCTCAACCCCACCATAAACAGCCATAGTTTTCACTTTGGTTTTACGGGCAATTTGATTAAAAACATCTGTAATTTGCGTGCATAATTCACGCGTAGGAACCATTACAATGCATTTGATTCCATCCTTACCAGGTGTTTTTCGGTTAAACTGAATTTTATCAATAATTGGAATAGCAAACGCGGCGGTTTTACCCGTTCCTGTTTGAGCTATAGCTAATAAATCTTCCCCTTTTTGAATGTTAGGAATACACTTAAATTGGATGTCTGTTGGGCGTTTAAAACCCATTTCTTCCAAATTACTTTTTAATTCCCTTGAAATTCGATACTCACTAAATCGCATGCCGCAAAGATACGAGCAATTTTCTAATGCGTAAAGTAGTTTAAAGCTTAACGTAAACTAAACATTAGCTTAATGGTAAACTAAGCATGTACCCATACATTTGTCGTGTAGATTTAATTCAGTTCAACGTTGAATTAAAGTGTGAGTATTATTATAATATTCGGTTTTTTTCATAACAAAATCCGGTCGTTTGGGGGAATGATCGGATTTTAGTTTTTATAACGAACCCTTATTGGGACTTTACTGAGAAATAAAGATAAGCAATAAGTATAATCTGCACAACGGTGATAATTGCAACAAGATAACCAGCTACTTTCCCTTTTTTAGTTTTTGGTAATTCGTTCCAATAAGGAATAAGAAAATAAATGTATTTAGGGTACATAATCCCTCCGTCAATTGTTCGCTCTGCAATACGAAATCGCTTATCTTCTTTTGATAAATTCGCTATTGTGTCAACTCCATTATCTCCAATTTTTCGCATTTGATTGTCATAGCTATAAGCATTAGGGTAAAACTGTTTGCCTACAAGTATGTTTAGATAGAATTTGAGAAATTGCAGGCAAATAGTAAGCACCACGGCTATTCCTATATATGGGTTAGCGTACGTAGTAGTTTCTGCAATTACCGGATCGATTGAATTAACTATTACCATAGCGTATGGCGATTCGAATTCCAATAATTATTGCCACTAATAGAATTGTGCCAATAATTGATAAAACTGCCTTTGTGCTAACTGGTTGTCTAGGAGCATTTTTTAAAGCCTTTTCATGTTCTGCCCTTCCTGTGGCAATTGCAATTTGTCGGGCACGTTCTTTATCTACTTTTGGATCTTCCTCAAAATCTGGGCATTCTTTTCCTTCAAATGCAGGTTTTGCATGCGTCAATGAACAAACAACTCCATTTCTTGGATTAAATTCCCTCTTTAAACATTGTTGACATTGAATCATTCGGTTAGCCAAATCCATAGTTTATTTAGTTTTAAGCTTCTTGTTTTCTGTGAAAATGCGGTGTAAAGTATTATAGCCAACACTCGCTTGAATTGATAAAAAAGTAGCATTTGGTCTTAGCAGATATTTTTGCTGACAACCAAAGCAAATCTTTGCAATGCCATTAATCCTATTGTCTTTTTTAAAAACTAAAATATCTCGATAAATGGGTTGGCAAATATTGAAAATTTGATTTGGCTGAGGTTTTCCGCAAAGGGCTTTACTCAAACTTTCAAACTGTTCAGGAACGATATTTTGTTTTTGGAAATTAAAGTTGATAAGATCATCAATAAAAGTTGTGTCTGTGCAAATCGTTGGATAATCTTCGCATAGAATTTCATTGAGATGTTGAGCATCCTTATAAATGTCAATATTGTTTGTATCAATTTCTACGTCTAATAAGGCATAAACTGCTTCATCACTCATTTCAATTTGATAATGAGCCACCTCATCAAAATCAAAGCAAAAGTCTGTAGGAATATCTTCTGCATTTTGCACCAGAAATGAGCTTAACAAAACGACGATAGATCCTATAAAAAAGTAGCTTTTAATGGGCATAAAACATAAAAATAGCAAAAATGAAATAGGAAGCGTGTAAATGGCGTTTCATTTCGTTTTAACTTTGTAATATGGAAGGTGAAATTGTAAATAAGGTTGCCAATGCAGGAATTGAGCAAATTGACCTAATTGATTTTGTAAATAAAGCGCCACTTGTTGGAATTGATATAAAGGAATTATTGTGGAATGAGTTAGTCTTGCGTGAAAAGGATTTTAGAGCCTGGGTAAAGGAACACGATTGGACTGTTTATGCGAATAAGCATGTTTATATTTACTGTTCTAATGATGCCATTGTTCCGGCTTGGGCGTATATGTTATTAGTAACAAATTTGCAGGAAGCCGAGTCCATTATTTACGGTGATGAAAATCAGGCAAAAGAGGATTTGTTTTTTGATAACCTGAATAATTGGGAGATTAATGACTTTGTAGATAAACGGGTAATGGTGAAAGGTTGTTCTGAAATTCCCAATCCAAATAAAGCTTATGTTGTTTTAACTAAGCGCCTCGTACCAATTGTAAAAAACCTCATGTTTGGAGAGCCGTGCTCTGCAGTGCCGGTTTATAAAAAGAAAAAATAGATTAGCCTTGTGCTTTGAAGTAGTCCACGGCGTGTTTAACAGAATCGTCAATTGAAATAAATTCATGCCCAATTGCGGCTTTAATTTTTTCGTTGGAATATTTGGTCGTCATCATTGAACTTTGAGCCGTTTCCTTTGTAATGTTCTGCTTTTTGCCAAATAAATAGGCCAAAACTCCCTCAATTCGCCATGCAATTCCGGTCATCCATTTTTTTACCCGAATAGTTGGTGGTTTAACTCCAAACTCTTTTGCTATTTTTTCAAACAAGAGCTTAAAAGGCACATTTTCAGAAATGACTAAAAAGCGTTCATTCTCAATTTTACGTTCTGATAATTCACAAAAAATAAATGCAACATCACGAGCGTCAACAAACGCATTAGTGCCTGGAGTATAAAACTTCAATCCATTTTTAATAACCTTAAAAAGACTTAAAGAACTCTCATTCCAATCTCCCACACCTAAAATTACGCAAGGATTAATAATTACCACATTTAAACCTTCCTCTTTACCACGCCAAACTTCATTTTCGGCGCTAAATTTACTAATGGCGTAGTTTGAGTTTTCGGCAGAGTTCACCCATTTATTGCTTTCGTCATATACTTCCTTTGAAACGGACCGACCAATAGCTGCAGTGGAACTAACATGACAAAATTGAGAAACATTGTGGTTCAAACTTACATTTACAACATTTGCTGTTCCTTCTTTGTTGATTTTCATCAACTTTTTAAAGTCTCTTTTTCTAAAAGATACCAACGCAGCACAGTGATAAACAATTGAACAACCTTCAATCCCTTCCTCAAGAGACTGAATGTCTAATATATCGCCCTCTACCCATTCAATTTTGTTAAACTCAGCATCTGCATTTTCTCCAAAAAAATGCTTGAAAATTGATTGTACAGGTTTAAGATTACTTGTTTTACGTTTTAAGGCGCGCACAGTTTTTCCTCTTTTCAGTAGTTCAACCAATACGTGGCTTCCTAGCAATCCCGTTGCACCTGTGACAAATATCATGATGTGCAAATTTACGCTATTTCTAGCTTTTAATTACATCTTTGCTCTGTCTGTTATAAATATTTAATAATTATTAAAGAGTGACTGATCATTCTACTAAAACTGGTAGTCTTTTTATTTTGGTTATTTCATAAATGAAGATCTGAATCTTCCCCTTAGTTATAGGTTTTCCATCTATAACCTTACCTGATATTGTTCTGGAGAAAAATTTTGAGTACTCTAGTTCAGGTTCTTAGCCGATCTCGAAAAAAGGAACGCAATTTGATTATATTTGCGTGAATTCAAAAAAGCGGTTAATTTTTGATAACATCTTTAAATTCAAATCCGCTTAAAAAATAAGGACAATATGAAAATATTAAGTATAGCGTTTGCGTTTTTAATGACGATTGGGTCATATGCTCAAAGCGACCTGGCAGAAGGAATGTATGCGAAAATAACAGTTGAAAAAGGAGAGTTTTTATGTCAGCTGGAATTTGAAAAAGCACCTTTAACGGTGGCTAACTTTGTTGGTTTGGCTGAAGGAAATTTCAAGGTTGACACACTTACATTTGACAAACCTTACTTTGATGGGCTAATGTTTCACCGTGTTGTTCCTGGCTTTGTAATTCAAGGAGGAGATCCATTAGGAAATGGTTTAGGTGGACCAGGCTATAAATTTAGAGATGAATTTGACACTACATTGTTACATACAAGCCCTGGTGTTTTATCTATGGCGAATGGAGGAAAAGACATGAACGGCAGCCAGTTTTTTGTAACACATAAAGCAACGCCTTGGTTAGATGGTAAGCATTCAGTATTTGGTCATGTGGTTGAAGGAATGGATGTGGTAAATGCGATTACTGCAAAAGACAAGATGCTAAAAGTTGAAATTATTAGAGTTGGAAAAGCTGCTGAAAAGTTTGATGCTACAAAGGTCTTTGCGAAAAACCGTGTGATAAAAGATAAAGTGAAGAAAAAGGCATTAAAAAAGCGAAATAAAGCTTTTAAAAAATCAATGAAGAAAGATCATAAGAAGACGAAACAAACAGATTCGGGATTAATGTATCAGATTGTTGAAAAAGGAAATGGTGTTAAACCAGAGAAAGGTTCAAAAGTTGAGGTTCATTATACTGGTTTTTTCACAAACGGAGAAAAATTTGACTCTTCAGTTGATCGTGGAAAAACGTTTAAGTTTCCACTTGGCGCTGGTCGTGTAATTAAAGGTTGGGACGAAGGAATAGGTTTATGTGACATTGGAGGTAAAATCAAATTGATTATTCCTTATTGGTTAGGATATGGCGAAGCAGGGCGTACTGTTATTCCACCGCGTTCTACGTTAATTTTTGATGTTGAGGTAATTAGCAGTTCGCAGGATAAATAATTCTTGCACATAAGATTTTGAAAAAGCCTAAACATTTTGTTTGGGCTTTTTTTTGGATCAAACTCAAAGCTATATTTGAATTTATGTACTTTTTGGCCAGTCCGTTATGCCAATCTTCTCAAGTTTGAAAGAATTGAGCTAATTAATCTATGGCTGAAGATTATCAAAGAATTAGGTAGGACATTCTTATTAGCGATAATAGCCTGCTAGATTAAACGATTTATCCAAACAAGTTAATTCAACCTTAACCCAAAATAAAGAGCAGGACAAATTAATAATGCCATTTGGCATTTGTTTTCAAATTGAAAGTATAATAAAAGTGTACTGAGAATTACAGCACCTCTGCAAGTTTCTCAAGGTATTCAGTAAAACGGTGACTTTCTACCATTTTATCTTCACCAACCAAGAGAACACTTTTGGGTTTATTATTTTCCAGCCAAAAACGCAATGAAGCTACAGAAGCGCTCATTGTTGCGTTTACATCAATCTGATGTGTAGGTTTATGATTCTTTTCAATTGCATCTCTTAAATCTTTTATTTCTTTCGAAACATTATGATCTTCTTGCAATATTACCAGAGAGTCTACAACATCATAAAGACTGGCTTTACCATCAAACGTTTCCACGTCAATATTTTGTTCACCAGCCCAATTAAGTATGGCTGTAGCAAACTGATCATCATTACGTAAAACTATCTTCTTCAACAACATATTTCCTTCATAATAAAGAGGGCAACAAAAGTAGTCGTTTTTATAATTTGTATACCTAAAAACTTACATTTTTTTTTGATGACGTTTATTTTTCGCCGTCAGTTGGTATTTATTCGAATTAAAATTACCGATTTACCGAATCATTGATTCTCTTTTGTATTTAAAATAATCAAGACTATAAAACTGAATTCCTAAAATTGTTGCAGCAGCCAATAAATGGATTGGTTGCAGTATTGCAGGCATTCCTGCGTAAGAAAACAGCACTCCTGTTATAAATAATAAAATCAGTAGCCCTACTATAATTTTTAAACCTGGAATACCATAAGCGGCTTTTCTATCCATCCATAGCAGAGCTACATTTGTAGCTAATAATAACCATGAAAATGATCGGTGAAACAGAAAATCACCAGCCATTCCATCAATCCATTGGGCACGATCTACACCTTCAATAACTAAAAAGTCAACTTCTTGACGCACTTGAGCACCTAAAATAATTTGAATAAATGTAAGGGCAAGTGAAAAATAAAAAAGGTACTTAAAAGTGGGTTTTATTTTAATTTGAAAGGATCTATTTTTTGCAATGCGAATTATTTTGACGTGAATACCGACAATGATAAGCGCAAAAAACATGTGCAAGGTTATTGTCCAAGGTACTAAGTTGGTTGCAACAACAATAGAGCCCAACCAACCTTCAAAGC
>CAKZPK010000182.1 GCA_937139035.1 uncultured Crocinitomix sp.
AATGACCCTACTCTTATTGTCAGCATGCGGAGAAGAAATGGCTGATTCTAGCAATGCTGAGGATACACCAACTGATGGTTTGACTGTTGAAGAACAAAAAACAGGAAAAGATAATGTCGCATATATTTGGGGAGAAGCCGCACTACAAGGAACCGCAATGGATACAGAACGTTTTAAACCGCGCCCTACGGTTACGTCTCGTTATTTAGGACTTATTTGTACAAGTATGTTTGATGCTTGGTCGCGCTATGATGATACAGCAATTCCGATAATTGCAACTGAAATTAGTCGTGCAGCAGAAGCTGAACGCACGGAGCAAAATAAAGAAGTTGCAATTAGCTATGCAGCTTATCGTACATTGTGCGAATACTATTATTCTGATAGTAATTATTTTGCTGGTATTATGAATGATTTAGGATATGATATAAATAATCATTCATCTGATTTAAACACTCCAGAAGGTGTGGGGAATTCTGTGGCAATAGCAATTATTGAAGCCCGAAAAAATGATGGAGCAAATCAATATGCAACACATGAGGGATCGGACGGAATCCAGTACTTTGATTATACAGGTTATCAACCTGTAAATGATGCTGATAATAATTCAGATATTAATCGTTGGCAACCAAAATATTTTGATGACGGTAAAGGCGGAAGATATGCACCAGGATGTTTAACTCCTTATTGGCAATTGGTTCAACCTTTAGCTTTAGACTCTGCTTCACAATTTCGTCCAGGACCTCCACCAATGGTAGGCTCAGATCAACTGGCAGAGGAATTGGTAGAGGTGGTGAATATCCAAAACGGAATGACTGATTATGATAAAGGTTTAGTTGAGTTTATGCGTGATGGCCCACAATCTGTTCAACAAGCAGGGCATTGGTTGAAATTTGCACAACATGTGTCAAGACGAGATAACCATACTTTAGATGAAGATGTAAAAATGTATTTTCTGGTTGAAATGACAGCTATGGATGGTTTCATTGCTTCATGGGATGCTAAAATGCATTATGATTATGCTCGTCCATTCCAGTTGGTACATGAATATTACACGGGTAAATCAATTGTTGGTTGGAAAGGCGAAGGACAAGGATTTGGAGAAATTGATGGTAAAGATTGGCGCCCTTATTCTCCTGCGGTTTTTCTTTGCCCACCATTTCCAAGTTATGTTTCTGGTCATAGTACAATTAGTGGTGGATGCGCAGAAGCACTGAAACTCTTTACTGGATCAGAAGAATTTGGAGCTGAAGCAACTATTTTATCAGGTGAGTTAACTGAAACTGATCCTCAATTCTATGGTGATTCTATTGTGCTAAAATTTCCAACTTTTACAGAAGCTGCTGAAATGGCTGGACAATCACGCGTTATGGGAGGTTACCATATTCAGGCAGACAATGTAGCAGGTCTTCAATTAGGGAGAGATGTAGCTCACAAAGCATGGGAAGTATACCAAAAACATTTAGGTAAGTAATATTATTTATAGACTATTTCCGAGAGTTTCAATTGTTGCTCTCGGAAATTGTTTAACCCTACGGCTTATGAATAAATTAAAATTATTATCAATTTCAATTGGCTTAATTTATCTTTGGTTTGGAGCCTTGAAACTTTTTCCTAATTTGAGTCCGGCAGAAGGATTAGCGGGTGAAACTATTGAGTTAATTACGTTTGATATAATATCAGGTGATGTTGCTAGAATTCTATTAGCTATTATCGAGGTGCTTATTGGAATCGGATTAATCATTGAGTTTAAGCAAAAACTGATCGTAAAAGTGGCCCTTTGCCACATGGTTTGCACCTTTATTCCTTTATTTGCTTTTCCAGAAGTTTCTTTTGCTCAAGCGCCCTTTGCTTTTACTATTGTTGGACAATATATTATGAAAAACCTAATCATTATTGTGGCGCTACTGATGTTGTTGCCAACAAAAAATGGAAAAGTGCAAAATATCGGTACATAGTAGGTTGTTAAAGTTTTATTGTACCAGTGAACAAGCTCTTATTAATTGAGTTGTTTTGTTACAGAGAGGTCTATGACTAATGTCATTGTGCTTGAAAATGGGGCATTGTAATTTCGTACTAAGGATAATCCTTAGCTATGAAACAGTTTGCGTTACTGAATCTTTTATTGTTGATTGGAATATTTGGACGAACACAGGACCAAACGACAAAAAGGGATTCTATTTTAAGTAGAATTACATTTTCGGGTGATTTTCGATTTAGGGCGGAACAAGATTGGAATTCGCTAAAATCAGACGGAAGTTTCAGAGCAAATCGCAGCAGACTACGATACAGACTTAGAGTAGGTTTTGCATATCAAATAAATTCATGGAGTAAATTTGGAGCGAATATCCGCACAGGTCTATTAGATAAGCAACAAGATCCGCAATTAACGTTAGGAGATGGATTTGAGAATGGCGTTTTACCCATTGGTTTTTATAAACTTTATTTTAAAATCGATAATCATGGAAATACGCTGGTGCTAGGGAAAAATGAATTTCCTTTTGAAAAGAATAATGAACTATTTTGGAGTGATCATGTTTGTGCTGAAGGAATCTTTATTCGAAAAAAAATCAAGTTCAATTCCAATCTAATTTCAACTTTTGGTATTGGAGCAGGTCATTTTATTCTAGGTTCTCAAGGCAAATCATTTGATATGGATAGTTATTTGCAAGGAGTTCAAATTACAAGTTCGTTTTTGAAGGACCGCTTAAATGTTAACCCAGCTTTTTATTATTTGAATAAAATAAGTAATGTGCCTGATGGTTTTGGAACGTTTAATATGAATTACGCTATTTTTAATTTGAGTGCGAATGGAGAGCTATTAAAGAGTCATAAACTAAAGTGGACATTTGATTATTATAAAAACTTGAACGATTATTCTCAAAATGAAAACATAACAGCTGCAATGAAAAATGAAGTTCAAGGATATTCGGCTTCATTAAGTTATGGTGCACTAATGAATAGAAAAGATTGGCTAGTCATGCTAAGCTATGCACATATGGGAGCGTATAGTGCTGTTGATTATTTTGCACAAAATGATTGGGCGCGTTGGGATTATTTAGACGGTGGATCAAAAGATGGG
>CAKZPK010000183.1 GCA_937139035.1 uncultured Crocinitomix sp.
GATAATAGTTTTGCCGAGTGGTTTCAGGCAGATAATTTGTAAAACAATGTCGAATCCTCTTATTCAAAAGTACAATATTCCTGGTCCCAGATACACGAGTTATCCAACAGTTCCGTATTGGAATAAAGATGGTATTGCTATTGATGACTGGAAAGCAACCATGATAAAAGCTTTTAGTGAAAGCAATTCTACTGAAGGTGTAAGTATTTACATTCATTTACCCTTTTGTGAAAACCTTTGCACCTTTTGCGGATGTCATAAACGAATTACTAAGCGTCATGAGGTTGAAGAACCTTATATTGACACTTTGCTAAAGGAGTGGGACCTATATTGTGACCTATTACCTGAACGCCCAAGAATAAAAGAATTGCACCTTGGTGGTGGTACCCCAACCTTTTTTAGTCCTACACGGCTTAAACAAATGATGGATGGCATTTTTAAACGTGCCGATCGTTGTGAGGAATATGAATTTAGTTTTGAGGGACATCCTAACAACACAAGCGAAGAACACCTTAAAACACTTTATGATTTAGGATATCGTAGAAACAGTTTTGGTGTTCAGGATTACGATTTAAAAGTACAACAAACGATTAATAGGATTCAACCCTTTGAACGTGTAGAGGAAGCAACGCAATTGTCTCGTGAAATTGGATACACCTCTGTTAGTCATGATTTGGTGTTTGGACTACCACATCAAACGTTGGAAAGTATTAAAGATACAATTGAAAAAACCCGTTTATTAAAACCTGACCGCATTGCCTTTTATAGCTATGCACATGTCCCATGGATAAAAGGAGTTGGACAACGAGGTTATGATGAGAATGATTTACCTAGCGCAAATGAAAAGCGCATTCTTTATGAAGAAGGTAAAAAAATGCTTCATGAAATTGGATATATTGAAATTGGTATGGATCATTTTGCCTTACCAACAGATAATATGCATGCAGCAATGGTTAAAAAATCATTGCACAGAAATTTCATGGGTTATACAGCAGGAAAAACTAAACTCATGATTGGCTTAGGAATGAGTTCTATTAGTGACTCATGGTATAGTTTTGCCCAAAATGTAAAAACAGTTGAAGAATACCAAGACATTGTAAATAAAGGAGAGCTACCTCTTTTACGTGGACACTTATTAAATAAAGAGGATCTAGTAATTCGAGAGCACATCTTAAATATAATGTGTCATTTTGAAACTGACTGGTCTGCTGATCATCTTAAATTCCCTGAATTGGAAGATTGCATTGAACGATTGCGCGAAATGGAAAAAGATGGTCTTGTAGAATTCACAGATAACGGAATTCGACTACCGGAAGAAGCGCGTCCTTTCGTTAGAAATGTTTGTATGGCCTTTGATCTTCGCTTATTACGAAATAAGCCTAGTACTCGTGTTTTCTCAATGACGATATAAAGTACTTCTTTATTGTCCTTTAATGAGTTCTTCTGAACAACTCATATAAACAATCTCCCTTTACTCTAAGTACGCGACTAGAATACTGTATTCTAAAACCATAACCTCCTACATTAAAATCTCTCTTTTATTCTTCTTGTCATACAAAAGAAGATGTCTAATAATTAGGGCATAAAAAAACTGCCGCTTCAATAAATTGAAACGGCAGCCGTATATTTTACTAGTTTTCGGTATTCTATTTTTTAACTACATTGATTGTAGATTGTTTTCCGTCCACTTCAACTTTCATCATATAGTTACCGTTAGCCAAATTCTCCATAGAGATTTGCTCTTTTCCGTTAGCTATACCAGTTGCAACAATTTTACCTGCGTTGTCAATCAATGTCCAGTTATAAGTTCCTTCAAACTCAACTGTTACAAAATCAACAACAGGGTTAGGATATACTTTCAAGTTATCCAATTCATTTAATGCAATACTTGCTTGAGAATCTACAACGAAAGTAACATCTGAATCACATACTCCGTCAGAAACTGTTACAGTGAAAGTTCCAACTCCTAAATCAGTAATATCTTCTGTAGTCGCTCCATTTGTCCACAAGAACGTGTATGGTCCGCCAGTTCCTCCTGAAGGAGTGAAATCAATCTCACCATCATAAGCAACACCAGTCATCATTGTAACAACACCAGTACCAGTTGGCACTTCCATTGATTCAACAGTAATTGAGCTTGAAGCTTCACATCCACCAGCATTAGTACCAGTAACAGTATAAGTTGTTGATCCAGCTTCTTGCATCATTGGCTCACCGTCAACAACACCACCATCCCACTCATAAGTTGCTTCGTCACCAAATCCTGCCAAAACAAACTCCATATCTTCACAAATAGAGAAATCCTCTCCTGCATAAACATTTGGAATATCATGAACATATACATTTACTAAGCTAGATGAAATACATCCTGACTCTGTATCAGTACCTGCTACCACAAAAACATTTTCACCTACTGAAGTTGGTACATAAGGAACACCATCTTCAATCTCAGCACCCCAGTAATACTCATCAGCAGTACCAGAAGCAGTCAAAGTGATTTCATCTCCTAAACAAATTTCATCAACATCTACAGCACCAGACACGTTAGGCGCCGCTACTACTTCAATTTCAAATTCTGCTTCACATCCTGGAGGAGGACAAAAAGACACTGCAAAGTTTGAAGCTGTCCAAGACGCTGAATTTTTTCCTACTGGAGTGTAAGCTGTTGTTCCTGTAGCATTTTCAATTCCCATTGTATGACTACCTGATGCATCTTGATTTTGCAAATGAATTTCAATACAGTTTGTAGTTTCATACATTTGAATACGTCCTGTAATAGGGAAACCACTATAATAATGGTGCACTGATTCAAATTCTACAACACAAATTCTGTTTGGTGCAGTACCTACAGTTTCATATCGGATAGTTCCTCCACTTGGTGGTCTCAAATCTTCCCAACATAACGCAATTAGGTTGTTAGGTGTAGCTCCACCTGGAATAAAATCTCCAGAGCAACATCCATTGTCAGTAGATCCATCAAATGTTATAAATCCATTCGAAGATATTTGAAATTCACTCTGAATTTCTCCAAAAAATGCAAAATCAAATCCAATTGGAAGAAAACCGCTCATTGCGTCATCACCCAATGAAATTACACTACCTCCAGTAATATCGATTGGATCGTAAGAAATACCTTCGTCCATAATATAGTCTAATCCTGGAGCTACTGCAGTAACTGTGTGAGTTCCCAATCCTGCTGCTGTTGGATCAAATACACCTCCCGATACACCCGGTCCAGAGTAAACTACAGCATCTGCTGCAATATCCGGCCCCGCAGTGTAATCTAATGTTACAGGGGGAGCTCCGTAACACATTGTTGCGTCTAGCCCAACAATTTCACATTGACCAAAAGAAAGGCCTGCGAAGCCCACTGATAGTCCTAAAAGTAAAGTTTTTTTCATATTCGTAATTTAATAAGTTGCTTTTTAAATTAAAATCAATTAACCCTGCAATTTACTAAATTTTTTCGAAAGT
>CAKZPK010000184.1 GCA_937139035.1 uncultured Crocinitomix sp.
AGGTGTTGGAATGGATTACGAGAGAGGATTAAAAATGCTGAAAGACTTTGTTGAAGATGGTGAAGTACATTCTAAACTAGAAGAAAAAGGTGCTTCAACTTATCCAGGGTGCAAATATGTTGGTGTAAAAGGATCTTGTTCAATTAAGGGAATGAAAAATGACATGCAGTCTAAAATGGGACAGTTAATGGCGTTTTCAGAAGAGAATAAAATGAACACAACTGGGCAGGTTTTTACAATCTATCACAAATGGGATATGATAACTGAGCAGGTTGAGTATACCTCTGCAGTAGCTGTAAACGAAGCACCAGCTAATTTAAGTGGAGGATTATTCGCTGGAAATATTCCTGCTACAAAAGTTCAATCGGTTAAACACACAGGAACTTATGATCATTTAGGTAATCCTTGGAGTATGTTGTATATGATGCAGCGTGGCAAAGAGTTTAAGGTCGATAAAAATGTAGATCCGTTTGAGGTTTATGTGAATAGTCCACAAGATACAGCCCCTAATGATTTAATTACTGAAGTATATTTTCCTGTAAAGTAATATCCATGATAAAAACAATATTGAAGCCGTTAAGCATTTGCTTTGTTGGTGGTGCATTACTCATTTCTTGCGGTGGCGAAAATGCTGCTAATAATGAAGTGGAGAATGAACCTGAAAATCAATCAGACGTTTCTTTAGAAACTGTGATTGAGGATGATGAGGCTGTCGAGGAAGCTGTGGATCAAATATTAGAATCGGAATCGGTTCCTAATGCTGATTGGCAAATAAATAATTACGCTAATCATTTGATTGGTGAAAACATTGCTTCAAGTGCAGAAACTGCAGATAGTGACAATGGAAATTATTGGTATTATCAAACGTTGGATGTAAAAGGAGGTTTTGCGTCTGTTACAGGAGCCGTGGAAGGTTGGAAAGAATTCGTTGTTTGGCGAATGGCGGATGGAGATGACTTAGTTGGAGAAATGACGGTGGGAGGTGGGCCCGCATGTGATTATCAATTTACTTTTTATAAAGGACGCGGAGCTGAAATCGAAGAGTATTCTGAGAACGAACTATTTCCGTTGGATGCATTGAATCGACATAAAACAGAAATGATAGCAAAAATCATAGCAAAATACCCGGTTGATTATCCAGAAGACAGTCAATTGATTTATAATTTCCCTCAAAAAGGAACAGGAATGCGTGTTGATATTAATATTGGTGCGGATGAGATTCAAGTGCCAATTGCACAACTAGCTTGGGATAAATCATTGTTTTATGTTGATGAATTTTTGCATAGCCCAGACCCTTTGTTAGGAGAATAATTAGAGAAATTGGCAACATGTGATAAATTACAACGTTATATAGTTGAACAAATAGTATTTACAATGAAGAAATTAATCTTATCAGTTTTAGTGTTTAGCGGTTTTGTATTTGGACATAACGTTGCAAATGCAGATGATACAGCTACGAATCCAGGAATTGAACAACCTAGTCCGGTAGAGAAGAAGTTTCATCAATTGGATGCCGAATATGAGTTTAAACTATTTAACCATGAAGGTAAATTACTATTGGAAGGAACAAGTGATAAAGTAGAAATTACAGGGCTTAAGCCTGGAGCTTATTTTGTGAGTTATAATGGCAAAACTGAGCGTGTTATTGTTCCTGGCGTTGCAGGAAGCTAATTTCTAAAGAATACTTTCTCCGTTAGCGTTTGTGGTGAGTACAGAGCTCATATAATCAAAATAAGGACGGATAACTTTGCACGACTCTATTACTTTTTCAATAAAGTCATCCTCTAATACTTCTTTGTCTGAAAATTCGCGAATAAAATAGAACTGTTTTTTTCGAATTAAATCAATTGCTTTATTTTCTGGATCAAATCCACGAGGAGCCGTTTTTAATTCTTCACCCCGCATGTCTCCAAAAGTAGCTTTAAAAGTTTTGTCATTAAGAACTTGCCGAATTTCAGTGTCATCCATTTCAAATTCTTGCCTAATTCTCTTTAAATCATCCGTGTTTGGCCCATAAAAACCACCACCAACAATAGAGTTACCAGGTTCAATATTCAAAAAATAACTTCCGCGTAAAGCAGGTGTAGCACGACTAAAGCTTCCTGCAAATCTTGGTTTGTAAGGAGTTTTATCTTTTGAAAAACGAACGTCTCTATAAATCCGCATTAATTTATGTCCTTCAATATTGTCATGTGAGGCTAATTTTTCTTGCACGGCTTTGAAAAAAGCTTTGGCATCAGCCTCATGCGCCTTAAAAGTAGGCTTGTTTGCATTGAACCAATCCCGATCATTATTTGCTTTTAAATCCTTTAAAAATTTCAATAATTTTTTTTCAATCATAGCCGTTTTATTAACGTTTTAAAGATACCTAAAAATATGAAGCTATTTTCAATTGTGGTAAAGTATGCCCTTAGTCGTTACCATTATCTCTTTTTTCATTATAAATTAGCAATAAGATTAAAACAGATACATGCACAAAATCTTTCACCTCATTCTTATCCTGTTTTTGACGCAAACTGTCAAAAGTCAAACGGTTGATACGGTTTACTTTAAAGGTGATTTGCAGAGCATAGCATCAATTCAGGATTATACAATTACTGGAATTCGTAATTATGGAACAAAAGGTAAGGGCATTACGACCTATTTCCGTAAAGATGGATCTGCTTATGCCACCTTCAACGAAAAAAAGGGGAAAAGAACAGGAGAAGGGACATTTTATCATGAAAATGGAGTGATATCCAGATCGGGAAGCTTTAAAAAAGACAGACCAATTGTAGAGCTATCTGAAAACACAAAATCACACTGGGAAATACTAAAAAAGTATATTTTTACTAATAAATATATTTGGATTTTAAGTTTAGCAAATATGTTTATTTATATTATCCGATTCGGAACTTT
>CAKZPK010000185.1 GCA_937139035.1 uncultured Crocinitomix sp.
AAAGATCCTGAAAAATATGACGAGAATTATGCAAAGAATAAAGCTGCAATTCTTGAAACGCAACCAAACAGTGAGTTTTTTGATGAGTTTTATGCGAATGCTGTTCCGTTTGATCCGCATGAAGTACGTAATGTTTCTTCTGCTAAAGACGAATATTTGCCAATTATATCACCAGATAATGAGTTGATTTTTTATACTCGAAAAGGAAAAACAGATGAACCAGGTGGAGTTGTTAGAAATGTAATTGAATCATTTACTATGTCGCAACGTGCCAATGTAAATACAGATTTTGATAATGGTGAACCATTAAATGCTCCGTTTAACACATATGAATACAAAAATTACGGAGGTGTTTCTTTGTCTTTAGATAATAAAGAGATGTTTATTTGTGCGTGTCAGGATGTAGACTATCAGTCGCATGCTAATTGTGATATTTATAGAACTACATTTGAAAGATCAGGAACTGGAGGAAATGATTTTACATGGACACCTTTAGAAAACTTAGGGTCGAAAGTAAACACACCAGATGGCTGGGAGGCGCAACCTACACTTTCGCCTGATGGAAATACACTTTATTTTGCCACTTGGCGTGAAGGATCTCAGGGAACTGATATTTATTTTTCTACTCGTCAAGAAGATGGAACATGGTCTCGAGCGAAACCAGTACCAGGCCCCGTTAATTCTCCAGGACACGATAAAGCGCCATTTATTCATCAAGATAGTGAAACAATGTACTTTGTTTCTGAGTGCACAGATGCTCGATTAGGTGCAGGTGGAACAGATATTTTTTATACCAGAAAAGATGAAAATGGAAACTGGATGGAACCAACAAATATTGGACACCCCATTAACGGTACAGGAAATGAGGTTGCTTTTGTTGTTTCAACAGACGGACATTTGGCTTATTATACTACACGTGGTCCTAAAACAAAAGGATATGATATCTATTATTTTGAATTATATGAAGAGGCTAGACCACAAAAAGTAAAGTTTGTAAAAGGTGTTGTAAAAGACGAAATGGGAGATCCTGTAAAGGATGCAGTTGTAGAAGTTTCGTACAAAGAAACTGGAGAAAGTGTTGAAATTAAGGTGAATGGTGATGATGGAAAATTTGCAGCAATTGTAAATGTGGATGAAGATATTGAGCAAGACGTTATGATCTCTGTTAAAAAGCAAGGACATTCTTTTGATACACAACTCATCAAAGCCGAGGATCTACAATCGGATGAGGTTTTCTCTGAAGAGGCTATTGCAATGGAAATTGATACGATTGAAGTGGGCAAGGCTTTTACAATTGACGATATTTTATATGAAACAGATTCTTATGCGCTTTCTTCTGATTCTGAGTTTATTTTAGATCAGTTTGTGAAGTTTTTATTAGCGCATCCAACAATTAATGTGACCATTCAAGGACATACAGATGATGTTGGTAATAATGCGAGTAATAAAGTGCTAAGTGCTAATCGTGCAAAGGGTGCAATGGAATATATCGCTTCAAAAGGAATTGAAAAATCTCGTTTAAAGTCTGAAGGTTTTGGAGAAGCTAAACCTAAAGTTCCTAATAGCTCTGCATCTAATCGTGCTCAAAACAGACGGACTGATTTCTTAATAACGAATTACTAAGCAGTATTTGGTTAGTGTTGTTGATTTTGGATACCTTTGCTTTTTAATCATTTTTCATGTTCACTTCAACCAATAAACTCATTGATTTAATTCCCTATTTTAAAAAGAAACTAGGCGTATTATATTCCGATCGTGAAGTTGACAACCTGTTTTATTGGGTGTGCGAGGATCAATTTGAACTGCAAAAGTTTCAGGTAAAAATGGGGGATAAGCGATTGACAGAGTCTGAACTGTTAACTGTGCGAACAATCGTAAAGCGCTTAGAGCAAAAGGAACCCATTCAATATATTTTAGGAACTACTGAGTTTTATAATTGTAAAATTAAAGTAGATGAAAACACCTTAATTCCAAGGCCAGAAACGGAGGAGTTGGTAGATTGGGTTTTAGACAATGTATCTAAAGAGCAGGCTGTATTAGATATTGGTACTGGAAGTGGATGCATTCCTATTGCTTTAAAAAAAGCTATAGATTCCTTAACTGTTTCAGGGTTGGATATTTCAGCAAAGGCAATAGCCATGGCAAAGGAATCTGCCGAATTGAATGATGTTAAAGTTGATTTTATTCAAATGGATATTTTAAATCCTGATTTGGAGGGGCTTAAAATGTATGATGTGATTATTAGTAATCCTCCATATGTCCTTGAGTCAGATAAAAGTCAGATGAATGAAAATGTATTGAGCTATGAACCTCACTTGGCGCTTTTCGTAGCAGATCATGAACCTTTACTTTTTTATATTGCAATTGCAAAAATTGGATTGACTCAGTTAAACCCTGGTGGTCTATTGTTTTTTGAAATTCATGAGAATTTTGGAAAGGAAACCATTGAAATGCTAGAAAAATTGGGATATCAAAATATAGAACTACGGGAGGATATGCAAGGCAAAGATCGAATGATTCGTTGCTGTAGAGGTTAGATTGCAAATAAAACCAAACCTGCCAAGATTTATCACTTAACAGGTTCAGTTCAATTCGTTTATTTCACAATTTTTTTAATGCAAGTTCCATTGTCAGTTATTACTTCAACAATGTACACACCAGTCTTTAAATCGGAAAAGTCAATTTCTGTACTGCTAAAATTACCTTGGCTATTTGTATAGAGTACATTTCCTTTTAAATCATTAATAGTAATGGATTGAATATTGGTTTCTGCTGCAATGGTAAGCGTATTTTGCACCGGATTAGGGTACACACTTATCATATCATTCATTTGTTCGTCAATTGAACTTGTGCATGTAGGATCAAGATAAACCGTAATCTCTTGAGAAAATAACATTGCTGTGGTCGTTTTAATTTCCATAGCTGCTTGGTATATTCCTGGTTCATTAATCGTTAATGTTGCTTCAGTTTCATCAGTTAAAAGAACGCCATCTTTATACCACTCAAAACTATTAACATCATACATTAATTCAATTGTTGTAAAATCTCCAGTTTCTGGACAAATTGCAACAGAGTCTCCTTCGGCATAAATGGTATGAATATTTGCAAGGTCAGATGTTTCTGGCATACATGAATTGTAAAACTCTTCTAATTCATTCGTTGTAAGTTCTACTGTTTTTAGAAAAGAGCAGTCATAAGCAGTGTTAACAATAAATTCATAATTTATCCCTTGCCACATTGCTCCAGTAATGAAACCGTCAAAGCCAATTAAAGCTCCATATTCATTAGATAGCACAAATACATCTATCTTCTGTAATCTAGTCTCCCCAACTTCTGATCCTTCATAAATATAAAGTTGATCGTCTAAAGGATGGTAGGCCATTCCATAAGTACTTTCTCCTTCTTCTCCTAAAGCAGAGGTAAGAAATGTTTCTGTTCCAGTTTCAACATCATATGCAATAATGTCTCCTAAAGTAGCAACACCACCGCCATTTATTAAGTAGATAGTACTACCATCTGTATTTATTGTGGCAGATGTAAATTCTGTTCCTACAAAATCAATGGCTAATTCAATTTCGCCATTAAATGGGTTTATACGATAAAGGTTATTGTCTCCATAAGCTTCACCTGTTCCTCTAAACAAGCCGTATAATAAACTGTCTTTTGGATCGGTAAACAAAGCATAACCAGTATGGTAATCACAATCTATTGTTACTAGATCTGTAGAGTCATCTAGAAAAAAGTTGAGGCCACCAGTGGGACCAATTCCAGCCCAGTTTAATGAGGTTTCAATTTGTGCAGAACCTGCCAGAGAGAAGGACGCAAGAGCAAATAATAATAGTTTTTTCATTTTCGTTTTTATGCTTTAGTGTCCTCATTTGGAAAAAGGTAACCAACAAAAAAAGCTTCGCGTTAACGAAGCTTTTTATTACTGATAATAATGGTGTTTTTAGTCTCCGCAATATTTATACGGACGAGCTGTATTGTTAGTCTCATTAGTTTCTCTAATGTCATTGAAAATGTCAGCAGTCATAACTAATTCTTGAGTAGTAAATGGAGCGCCTGAGCATCCTCCAAATGGGGCAGGGCCAATATTAAAAGTATGTGTTGCACCTGGAATTAGTAAATCTGTTGGACTTTTAAAATCGTTGGTAACTGGACTACCTGTTGCCTTTTCCATTTCTAGCCAATAAAACCCAACAGCGTCAGCATTCCCAATATTTGTTACATCTACAGTTAAGGTGTAAGTAGCTCCGCAAGAGGTTTGTGGCATAGTTCCTCCACAAGCCGAGGGAGAAACAATCGGTAATGTGCTGGTTACTCGTGTTACTATTAAATCTGGGCCATATGGAACTGGGTCTATATCGATTACTGGTCCGCGAGTTTGTGTTGTTTCGTCTACTTCGTTTGTAGCCACTTCTTCTTTTTCGCAGGCAACCACAACAGTTGCTACAAGTGCGAATGCAATAAATGATTTTGCTAAATTCTTCATAATTGTTTGTTTTAAGTTTACAGCAAATCTAGGTCTAATGTAAAGCCGTAACAAACCATTAAAAGGTCATAAATCATTTTTGAAATCTCAAAAAAGTAATGATAAACAATTGCTGTGTAGTGCTTTATGAGGTTCTTAAATCAAGGTGATAAGTCATTGTTGAATTCGCTAATAGGGTTTAATTAAACGAACCGAAGTTTATGGCTGTCCCCAGCTTTTGGATTTGGTCTCCTGTCATCTTAGTTAATCCATCAAAAAAGCCCTGACAAAAAATTGTCAAGGCTTTTTAAATATTATTAATCTTTAAAACTCAATAAATCAATAGTATTGATTTAAAGTGTTTATACATTTTCAATTACCATAGCAGAAGCACCGCCACCACCATTGCAAATTCCAGCAGCACCATATTTACCACCATTTTGCTTTAATACATTGATTAATGTTACAATAATTCTTGATCCTGAATTACCAAGTGGGTGTCCTAAAGAGACAGCTCCACCATTTACATCAACCTTAGCAGGATCTAATCCTAATTCTTTTGTATTAGCTAATCCAACTACTGCAAATGCTTGGTTTAATTCCCAATAATCAATATCAGCAATAGCCAACCCTGCTTTTGCTAATGCTACAGGTACTGCTTTTGAAGGTGCAGTAGTAAACCACTCTGGCTCATGTGCAGCATCTCCGTATCCTGCAATTTTTGCAATTGGAGTTAATCCGTATTTTTCAACTGCTTCAGCACTTGCTAAAATCAATGCAGATGCTCCGTCATTTAAAGTAGAAGCATTGGCAGCTGTTACAGTTCCTTCTTTATCAAAAACAGGACGTAAATTTGGAATTTTTTCCATTTTCACATTCTTGTATTCTTCATCTTCTGAAACAACAATTGCATCTCCTCTTCTTTGTGGTACTTCTACAGGAACAACTTCGTCGTTAAATTTGCCAGCAGCCCAAGCTGCAGCAGAGCGGTTGTAAGATTCAACTGTAAATGCATCTTGCTCTTCACGAGAAAATCCTTTTTCAGAAGCACATTTTTCTGCACATACTCCCATATGCACACGATTGTATACGTCAGTTAAACCATCTTTAACCATTCCGTCAATCATTTTAACATCTCCAAGCTTTGTTGCTTTTCTTGCATTGAAATAATGCGGTACCATACTCATGTTCTCCATTCCACCTGCAACAACAACTTCGTTGTCACCAGCGATAATACTTTGTGCGGCTAAACTAATAGCTTTCATTCCTGAGGCACAAACTTTGTTGACAGTAGTACAAGGTACATCTTGTCCAAGCCCAGCAAACATTGCTGCTTGTCTAGCAGGTGCCTGACCTAAATTAGCAGACATCACATTACCCATAAACACTTCTGTTATATTTTCAGCAGCAACATTACCTTTTGCTAATGCTCCTTTTATTGCTGTTGCTCCTAATTGGGTTGCAGATACTGTTGACAATGCTCCTCCAAAACTTCCAATTGGCGTTCGGACAGCTGAAATAATATAGACGTCTTTCATTTTATATAGATTTTTAATTATCGATTTTGATTTGTATTTGTCAATTTTGACGAAATAACAAGTCTTTAATTACAGTGTGCAAATTTACGATTCTAAGTGGAATATTCAAAATGGATAACTGCCTAAGATTAAATACAGTTTACTTATATAACACAACAGTTATCTACCAAAGAAATATTGGAGATAACTGTTGACATAAATATTGCTTAAAACAACTCTGCAATTGATTCTAATGTGTTATTTTTAATGTCAGCTGTAAATCATTATTATGTTTAGTTTTTTTAAGAAAAAGAAAAGTGCCAAATCAACCGATAAAGTGTGGAGATCCACGGAGGAGAAAGTGCGTGGGTTAGGTTTTGATATTGATGCATATCTTGCTGCGAACCAGAGTGTTTTTGTCTTTTATTATTTTGATGAAACTAAAAATTGGTTGGAAAACATGTTAACAGCTAAAAGGATTGAATTTAAAGAATTGGATCAAGCCAATGGGTCTACTAAAGTTACATTGGTTCCGGCGTCTGAAATAAAAACATCTAGCAGGGTAGTGGATGCTCTAAGAAGGTACTCTGATCCAAATACATCTCAGTTTTTATTTGCAAATCATTACCCACATTTCTATAAAGAAACCGAAGTTTTAGAGGAGTTGATTCATTTACATGAAACAGTAATTGAATGCTGCTTTTATGTTTCGTTGGATGATCCATTGATGGAGGTTTTTGGATCTGAAAAAATAAAGAATATTCTTGATAGAATGGGCGTAAAGGAAAATGAGGTTATTCAGCACGGAATGGTTACCAGTTCAATTTCGCGTGCACAAAAAAAGATTGATGCAAACGTGACCAATGAACTGCGTGCAAAATCGCAAGAAGAGTGGTTTAGAGTAAACTTATCAAACGGACTTTAACTTCCTCAGATCCTTTAGCGTAAAATCACGATAGGTCGTTTTACTTTTTGCAGGCTGAAGAATTTTTTCAACGCCATTCCAAAGAACCTTATCATTACTTATTTTTTCATTTGGAGCCAGTTTTATTGATGAGCGTAGTTTTAAAACTCTTTTTTTTCTACCATCAATACCATTTTCAACTACTTTCATCTTTAACCTTTTATGGTTCCTAAAATCAATTATTGAATCGTATTTAATTGATCCGTTTCTATGATACGTTGTTAGTTGATAAAAGAATATTTGCGGATTGTTCTCTAATTGACAGTATTTAGAGTCAGAAATAGGATTATCTAAACTATCTGTTATTAAATGCCCTGACATACGTAATTTTCCAAAATGTCCAGAGTAATGCATCACTCTTTCATTCATTAAATGAATCTTGTCTAAAGCAACAATACTTGAGTCAGCATTTTGGCCGTAACTTATGGATGAGAATAGAAGAAATAGTAGTAAAGCTTTCATACATTTATGGATGCATTACCTTGTTACATTCCACATTATTGTTTAATAATTAGTTTCCTAAATCATATTTATCAACATGTGGTTGTCCCCAAATATTATCTGCAACACGGTAAATAATTTCGCAATCCTCTAGTTCACCACAAATTGAATCAGGTGTACCCCAAGCGTAATTGCATGAACCAATAATTTCGCCATCTTTATTATAAATCGTTCCTCCAGCATCATAGGCGTTTATTCCGCAACTGTATACCGTTTTACCATCATATGTACATTCACTTATTTCGCCATTTTTATAAGTTTTATGCAATTCTTTAATCGTATCAATATTGTCATTTTTTTTAGAGCAGCTTATAGCAAGCACAAATAATAAACTAAGGCTAAGTATTGATTTGAAATATTTCATAATTATTATGTCTTAAAATTAATGCCTGAGTTTTTTTGGCGTTATTGAATTGATGCATTTCCTTAAAATTGGGTTGCATTGGTTAACAAAATAGGGTTGGATTTCACATTGGAATTCGCTGAGTATTGCGAGTTTCCTTCGTTAATTTAATGGATTTACCTGTTAGTAAAAATATATGGGCTTTTGCTAAAACTTTTCAGTTTGCCCATATTTGATTCAATAATTTTGTTCGAAACAATATTTATGAAAAAGAAAATTATTTGTACATCATTATTATTCTATTTTGGTGTAAGTTATGCATTTGGTCAGTGCAAGGCTTTATGGCATGATGAAGGGGTTTATGAGGTCGTATTCGAAGATAACTTCGATTATGCATCAACATCAGACCCAGCGTTTCAGGCGAATTGGCATGTGTTGGACACGAACGAAGGATGGGGAAGGGAGTTTTATCGTCCTGAACAAGTCAGTATCGTAGCAGGAAATTTAGTCCTGACAGCAGATAAAGATATTCAGACATTTGGAACAAAAGAAAAATATTATCGCTCTGGGGGCGTCTCAATAAAGAATCAAGTCGACCCTAAAATTAATACATGGGATACAACTGGTTTTTATTATGGTGTTTTAGAGTTTAATGTAATAATACCAACTGGAAATTATGATGTTGCAGATATGTGGCCGGCCTTATGGACTTTTAGTGGAGGCGGAACTGAAATTGATTTGGTTGATCGAATTGTTAATGGTGACAGCATATTAAGTAGTGTTTTAGACTGGAAAGAGGCTCCGAGTATTTGGCTACCTTCACTATGGGATACTGTCAGTGTCACTCCTGGTGTAGATTATTTTGAGCACAATCATGTTTACAATGATGGTGATATTGTTAAGTCAGGTGGACATTATTTCAAAAACATAAGCGGAAGGGATATAGAGTGCGAACAGCATAGTTTTATTACAAGTCAGAAACATTGGAATACTGGAGAGAACTATTCGACAATGTTTAATAGAATTGCAGTTTCCTGGGAACCTTCTAAAGTTACTTTTTATGTAAATGATCGAGAGATTGGTACCATCAATAGTGACCAGGTTCCAACTTATAAAAAAACAAGTAATGTCATAATGACTTTGCAGGCCTCTTGGCAAGGTAAATGGGAAGGGATAATGCAGGATTATATGATTATTGATTATGTGAAAATTTATAAACCTATTGGTCATGATGAAGATGTGTCACCTTATCCTGAGTATAAAACAGAGGAGGAATATATGTATACAGATATTTCATCTTCAGCAGATGGGTATTCTCTAGTGCACAGTGATCCAAATTCAATTTTATGTAATCCTGACAACTCAAATGAAGTGTTTTATAGAGGGACAGATAATCAACTTTATAGTGCTATTTTACAACCAGATGGAAGTTGGGTTGTAACGGATTTAGCACCTGGTTATGCCTATAGTGTTGGAGATAAAGTTTTGGGCGATTTAATTTTTTCAGAACATAAACTTATTTATAAAGGTCAAAATCAAAGAATACAGTGTTTTGCAAGACCAATGGGAACTTGGGTGCATTGGTATATAGATGACGATTGGGGAACTTGGGATCACTATGCATCAACCGAAGCCGGAGCATTAGCAGTAAATTCAAGTGGCGCAATCTTTTACCAGGGTTGGGATAATAAACTTCATAGATTTGAATGGAGTGGCGTGTTGAATGATTGGGTCTGGACACGTATACCATACAGTTATGCTCCAAACGAATATATTGATGGTGATGTTGTGATTGGAGGAACTAGTCAAGTCTTTTATAAAGGGGAGGATGATAGAATTCAGAATTTTTATTTTTCAGGAGGTGTTTATAATCATGGTTATGTTGACAATAGTGGTGGAACAGCATACAAAGTCAGTGATTTTTCAAACCGTTTGACCATTTCAAATGAGGATAAATTGTATTACGTAGGGCAGGACCGGAAAATTCACACCTTTTATTGGGATGGAGGATGGATCCATTCTTATCTTGACAATTGGAACGCTCCGAATCCTTCATATATCAATGGTACAGGTAATTTTAATTATCATAAATCTTCATTTGCTGGAGCAGCACCATTTCTTGATCCCAACGATCCAACCAATAATACTATTTATTATTTTGGAATGGATGGGAGATTGCAGCAATTGAAAAATGACGCAGGAATCCTAAACCATAGTTGGATAGATGATTACTGGAATACTGATTATCATGCTGCATTTTTATCGCCATACTTCACAACTAATACGGCCTCTGTTGATATTATGCCAAATGGCACAATTGTCTTTGCACAATACCAAGGAAAACTCTCTTCCTTAAAAATTGATGCCTGTGAGAATTTAAATCCAGGGGATGATCGGTTTGGTTATGTTGATTTGAGAATGCCTAATGTAACGGGCGAAGGTGAGCAATTTGAAACAGATATTGAACCGCTTTATTTGGAAAATAATTTGAAATTATTTCCTAACCCAGCAACCGATCATGTGAATATGATTTCTAGCCAAGAGGATATTCAACATGTTGTAGTTTATTCGGTTTCCGGAGTAATGATTTTTGAAGAAAAAGACATTGATGCAAAAAACTATGATTTGAATTTGTTGAATTTAAGTGAAGGAATTTATTTAGTTTCGATCCTTGTTGAATCAGGAGAAATACAAGAAAAATTAGTCATTAAGTAATTAAAAGGGGGGGCTTATAAAATGGTAAGGCATCCCTTGTTTTTTTCTGAATTAGGCGTTTTTATTAGCTTCGAAAAGAATCCATTAATTATAAGAATTTTTAGGTGCAAAATGGTTTAAAACGATTGCTCTTAAATCATTTGATCTTCAGAGAATTAAATTGATTCAAAATAAAATGCCAAGAGAGTGCAAAGTATTTGCATACTTTACTGAAAAACACTATCTTTGCAGCCCGTTTAACGGTAAACGGACCGATACCTGATCGGAACTTTATTTATAACCTCTCAATAATCAGGTAATTGAGATACAAAAATTAATGCCAAAATGGCTGAAGAAAACACAAACAAAGAAGAAGTTTCAGAAGAAGTAACTGCAAAGGTTGAAGAAACAACCGAAACAGTAACAGAAGAAACTCCCGTTGCTGAAAAAGTAGACGTTAAAGCTGAAGCACCTGTTGCTGAAGAGTTTGACTGGTATGCTTATGAAAATGATGGGCACACACCTGCAGAGATTGCAGAAATGAATGAAATCTATGACGGAACCTTGAATTCAATTCAAGAAAAAGAAGTTATTGATGGAAAAGTGATCATGTTAACACAAAAAGAAGTTGTAGTAAATGTAAACTACAAATCAGAAGGTGTTATCGCGATTAACGAATTCAGATACAACCCAGATTTAGCGGTTGGAGATACAGTTGAAGTATTTGTTGAGCAATTAGAAGACAAATATGGACAATTAGTATTATCTCACAGAACAGCGCGTACACACAGAGCATGGCAACGTGTGAATGACGTATTGAAAACAGGAGAAATCATTACAGGTTTTGTTAAATGCAGAACTAAAGGTGGTTTAATTGTTGACGTATTTGGAATTGAGGCATTCTTGCCAGGTTCTCAAATTGATGTGAAACCAATCCGTGATTACGATCAGTTTGTTGGAAAGAACATGGAATTCAAAGTTGTTAAAATCAACCACGAATTTAAAAATGTTGTTGTTTCTCACAAAGCGCTTATTGAAGCTGAGTTGGAAGAGCAAAAGAAACAAATTATCGGTGGTCTTGAAAAGGGTCAGGTATTGGAAGGAACTGTTAAAAACATTACATCTTACGGTGTGTTTATCGATTTAGGTGGTGTTGACGGATTAATTCACATTACTGATCTATCTTGGGGTAGAGTAAATCACCCAGAGGAGATTGTTACATTGGACGAGAAGATCAATGTTGTAATCTTAGACTTTGATGATAACAAGAAAAGAATTGCACTAGGATTGAAACAATTACAACCACATCCATGGGATGCGTTGGATGATTCAACAAACGTTGGTGACAAAGTAAAAGGTAAAGTTGTTGTAATCGCTGATTACGGTGCATTTATCGAGATTGCTGCTGGTGTTGAAGGATTAATCCACGTTTCTGAAATGTCATGGTCTCAGCACTTAAGAACTGCTCAAGACTTCATGAAAGTAGGAGATGAGGTTGAAGCTGTTGTTTTAACTTTAGATAGAGAAGACCGTAAAATGTCATTAGGTATTAAGCAATTAATGCCAGACCCTTGGGCTGATATCGAAACTAAATACCCAGTAGAATCTAAGCACAATGCTGTGGTTAGAAACTTTACTAACTTCGGTGTATTTGTTGAGTTAGAAGAAGGTGTTGACGGATTAATTCATATTTCTGACCTTTCTTGGTCTAAGAAAGTGAAGCATCCATCAGAATTCTGTAAAGTTGGAGATAAATTAGACGTTGTTGTTCTTGAATTAGATCGTGACAACAGAAGAATTTCTCTAGGACACAAACAATTGGAAGAAAATCCATGGGATGTATTCGAAACGACTTTCGCTGAAGGATCAACTCACCAAGGAACAATTATTGAAGAGAAAAAAGACAAAGCTGCTATCGTATCTTTACCTTACGGTGTCGAAGGAATCTGTCCTAAGAAACACTTAAGAAAAGAAGACGGTTCAAATGCTGTTGCTGAAGAAACACTTGAGTTTAAAGTGATTGAATTCAACAAAGATGCACGCAAAATTGTTGTTTCTCATACAAGAATGTTTGAAGCTGGTGAAGATAGACCATCTACTTCTTCTAAGAAGAAATCGTCTACTGGCGGAAACAAAAGCGGCGGAAACAAAGCTGTTAATGCAATCAATAGTTCAAACGAAAAATCTACATTAGGTGATTTGGATGCACTATCAGCATTAAAATCTGAAATGGAAAAAGGAGAGAAGTAAGAAACTCAAATTTTTTAATCATACTAAGTCCCGTCGTTCATTTTGTTCGGCGGGATTTTTTGTTGGTATAAATGGCAAGATTATTATAAAAGACATAAATGATTATCAAATAATTATTTATATTTAAAGCTATGAAAAAGAATTTATTACTTATGTGTTTTGCAATAACACTAACCGCAGTAAGTTGCAAGAAACCAGGATGTACTGATGAGGCTGCAACTAATTATGACGAAAAAGCGAAAGATGATGATGGATCTTGCGTTTACAATTATACAGGGGATCTTTGCCTTTGGTATAATTCAACTACATCAAGTAGTTTAGTGTCTGATGGGATTACTAATTTAACTGTATATGTGGATGATGTTGAGGTAGGAAATATGGTGCCTAGTGAATGGGCTATTGGACCAGAATGCTATGGTGAAAATAGATTTACAACTAGTATAGAGTTTGGAAATGTTAAAGTAAAAGAAATTGTTTATGTGGTTCGTGACCAAACTGGTGTCACAAGATTTGCGGCTCCATTAACAATTAATGCAGATGAATGCAATAGCAGACAAGTGTATTATTAGAGCATTTTTTTTGAATAAGGAGTCATAAGGATAGACTCGAATAAAAATATTGAAACCTGCCTGCATTAAATTGTATGGCAGGTTTTTTTATGAGGTAAAATGAAAAGGGAAACAAGTTTATTCAAAAAAACTGTGTCATGACTCGTGTTTGACAGGAAGGATTAAAAAAAATATTGCTAATTTTATATCATGAAATATAGTACACTTTTAATCAGTCTTTTATTCGTAATATCTGCCGTTAGTTGCAAAAAAATACAAGGATGTAAAGATCCTGAAGCAATTAATTATGATGAAAAAGCAAATATTGATGATGGGTCTTGCATTTATAATTATGCAGGGGATATTTCTTTTTGGTTTAATGAATATCGATCTAACGAATTAGTTGGTGCTGGCGTAACACTATTAACAGTTTATTTTGATGATGTTGCAGCAGGTACGATTGATCCTGTAGTTTGGTCAATAGGACCAGAGTGCAATGGCGAAACTACATTTACCACTACATTGGACTTAGGAGAGCACCAGAGTGAGAACATGAATTATGTAATTCGAGATCAATCAGGTAATACGCGATTTTCTGGAAATATTAATGTTTTTGCTGATGAATGCAGAAGCAGGCAGTTGTAAATAGCTGACTAATGCATTAAATTCGTCTTTTAGTACAGGGATTTATTAGCCAATTATTTTCTATAGTGGTTACATTTTATTCAATTTAACATTAAGAGTTATGAATAGAATATCAATAATCCTTTTTTCAGTTCTTATAATTAGTTCTGGTTTCCTAGTTTCTTCATGTAAAAAAGGCGAAAATGATCCCTTATTATCTTTGAGGACACGAAATAATCGTTTGAAAGGAAATTGGGAACTTGTGAAGTTGGAAGAGAACAGAGAAAGGTATACAGAGGGATATCAATTAGGGACTCCTTATACTTATGAAAATTCATCAACACGTACCATTAAAAATGGTGTAGAGAATTATGCAAGTACAACGTTATATCTTTTAGAGGGGGAAGAGCCTAATCCTATAGATTGTACTCGTGTTCGTAATATACATTTGGAGCGTGATTTTCAAAAGAATGGAATATTCACTCAGTTTTCTGTTATAGAGGAAGATACTAGTGTAGCATATGTTGAGTGGTATTGGTTGGATCAAGAAAAGAAAAAGACTGGTATAGTAATAGATGGAGTTTTGTTTCAGGTAGATCGTTTGGCTAAGGATGAATTGATCTTAAAGCGAAATGTTGAAACGACTATTGATATTGAAGAAATGCCTGAGTACGAATCTAGGTCGGGTTATGCCAAATATAGTTATACGGCGCATTATAAAAAGTAAGAATCGTTTTATTAGTATTTCTGAACAGTATTTTATTGTACTGTAAATTGATAATAAATATCTTCGTAAGGCTCAACGGCAGAAAGAGCAGGTCTAATTAATCCTTTATTTGGATCATCATAATATCCTTCGTTTTCTTGTAAATGAAGAAAATAGCGCCCTTTTCCAAAGCCCTTCAAGGGTATACTGATTATTTCGTATCCTAAAATTCCTTTTTCAATAACTAGGCCATCAGAGTTGTATACTTCGTAAGTGTAATAAGAAGGGAATTGGCGGTCAGGGTTATTAGGAGGATAGTTTAGATTGAGCTGATTTTGCTCAATCGGAAAAAAGTTTCCTTTTGAACGAGTTAGTAAAGCATGAACTGGATTATTAGATTTAGGTAATTGATTGAGGTTTGAAAATACCCAATTTATGCGTTTATTAAAGAAGGTAAGTATTGAATTAACTTCTTGATTTAAGCTTTGATGTGGACGCAAATTTGATGGTAATTCAACTGATCCATTGTTCCAAAGGTTTGAATCCTTTTCATAATAAGGACGCACAATTGATGTTAAAGAATCAACAATAGAATTAATGTTTTGATTGTTAGAGCTAAATAACGCTCCTAGTTCTTGAAGCCTGTTTTTACAAGCTGTTTTATAGGTTGTGAAATTCGATAATGAATTCCACCAAAAAAGGACATCATTTCTTGGTGTTTGTGATTGATGGATATAATTCCAGCCACTAGCAGTATTGAAAAATTGTTTTTGCGTATTTCCAAATGCTAAATCATAATCCCATTGCGGACCAACAGATAAAAGTCTTTTACCGTCGGAATTAATTGATTGCAAAATAAAATAAATATTAGCGAGATAAGCATCTGGATTTTTAGTCAATTCAGAAATTAAAAAGTAATCAATAAAACTTTGTAGTTCAATACTGCCATTAGGTAAGTCTGCATTAGGGCCGAATTGATTCTCCTTTTGCGCAAGCTCATAACCGAATGTTGTAAGGTGCTCCATCAATAATTCAAATTTATCACGATTGCGTTTTTTCTGTTTAGGGTAGATGGATTTAAAACAAGCCATGCCACCAGCTAAATAAGCTGGATCATCAGGCTGATAAACCCAAAACACTTTTTTATTATACCAATATCGGCCTAACTTGAATAAGAAGTTGGTTTGGGTTGAATCTGAATACTCAAAATTAACGCGCCCTTCATCAACTTTTATTTTCTCACATAACAAATACAGTCCTTGGTATTCTCCATCAATATATAAATTGAGATAACGATAATCGGGTGACCAATGGCCCATTTTTTCCAGCATTCAAAAACTAGAGTATTTCGGATATAGGATCCGTCATAAGCTAAACTGTTGAGTACAAAATCGTCTCCAGCTTGCATGCCAAATAGGGCCTTTTTTATTTCATTACCAGACTCATCTCGCAGCTCAAAATCATAGCTTTTTTTGGGGTGTAATTTGCTAGACTGCCCATGATATTCAATGCCTGCATGAAAATTGTTAACCAACTTACCATCCTCATAGGTCTTAATTTTAACCTGAGTTTTTTTATTTGTAAAACCTGAATAATGCTCCAAACCAATTACGTGCATTTCTAATTGTGCATAAATGGCAGTTTGTACAAATAGCAATAAGCTTAGGAAGAGGATTCGCATTCTAATAGGAGTGAATTGATGAATATAAAACCTTGTGTAAAAATAGATAATTCTATTGAATACCAATTTGTTGCATTTTCAAAAGAACTGAATGAGCCGTTTGTTTGAACGCTATTCGTTTATTTTTGCTAATTTCATATCCTTAGAAATCTACAGTTAACGATATCAATATATGACTTCAAATTCCACTTCTAAATCAAAAAAGAAATTTCCACTACACTTAAAAATACTAGTAGGAATGTTGTTGGGGGTAGTGTTTGGAATAGTAATGATTGGAGTAGGGTCGCCGAGTAAAGAAGAAATTGCCGAAGTAAAAAAAAATAAGAACTTTTTAGAGAATACCGTTGATGACCTTCATGCTGCACAGGCAGAATTGGTTTTAATTAATGATGCTTTGGCAACCTCCAATGCACCACTTGAAAAATTTCAAGAGCGAGAACGTTTGCAAAAAAAGATTGGTGAATTAAGTAATCGCATTTCAGATCTTGAAAAAGTTTCACGGGTAAATGCTTCAGCTGGAAAACAATTTGTTATTGACTGGATTAAACCTTGGGGAAAGATTTTTGTTAGTCTACTCAAGCTAATTGCTATTCCGTTAATTGTTGCGTCTTTATTAAAAGGTATTTCCGATTTAAAGGACATTTCAAAATTTAGAAAAATTGGAGGACGCTCCATTCTTATTTATGTAGGAACAACAATTGTCGCAATTTGTATAGGACTGTTGGCTGTTAATATTGCACAGCCAGGTAATGGAATATCAGATGAAACGGTTAAAACCATGACGGATACCTATGCTGGTAACTCCGGAATTGTATCAAAACTTGAGACCGCCGATTCACAGTTAAATAGCGGACCTTTAGATTTTATTGTGGACATGGTGCCGTCTAATTTGTTTGGCGCTTTAGGAGATAATGGAAATATGCTTCAGGTTATTTTCTTTGTTATCTTTTTTGGAATTGCCATGCTGTTGATTCCAGAAGATAAATCAAAACCAATTAAAGACTTTTTTGACGGTTTAAATGATATTGTATTGAAGATGGTGGACCTAATTATGTTAGGAGCACCCTATGCTGTTTTTGCATTATTGGCCACAGTTGTTGTTTCGTCTGAAAGTCCTGAGATTCTTTATGCATTAATTTGGTATGGCTTAACAGTGGTATTTGGGTTACTGATTATGATTGGGTTCTACCTCATGTTGGTAGGGTTGGTTGTTAAAAAGAATCCGTTATGGTTTTTAAAACAATTAGCTCCAGCGCAATTATTAGCGTTTACAACAAGTAGTAGTGCGGCAACTTTACCAGTAACTATGGAAAGGGTGGAGGAGCATTTGGGCGTAGAAAAAGAAGTGTCGTCATTTGTATTGCCAGTTGGCGCAACAATTAATATGGACGGAACAAGTTTGTATCAGGCCGTTGCTGCGGTGTTTATTGCACAGGCTTTAGGTGTTGATTTAACTTTGATGGATCAAATGACTATTATTTTAACGGCGCTTATGGCTTCCATAGGTTCGGCTGCTGTACCAGGTGCAGGAATGGTTATGTTAGTTATTGTTTTACAAGCCGTGGGAAAATTCTCGCCAGAACAAATTGCAATTGGTCTTACTTTAATCTTCGCAGTAGACAGGCCACTAGACATGTTGCGAACAACTGTTAATGTAACAGGTGACGCAACAGTGTCAATGATTGTAGCGAAGTCTTTAGGCAAGTTAGGAGACCCACATCCAAAAGAATGGGATGATAATATTGAGAATTTGCATCAAGGATAGTTTTTTCAATTAACAATTAACAATTAACAATTAACAATGTTCAATGATTAATTAGTAATTGTCAATGTCCATTTGGGAGGTGTCAAATTCTGAATATTGGTATTTTTAAATACTAAATACTAAATACTAAATACTAAATACTAAATACTAAATACTGAGTACTAGGTTCTAAAATCCAGAGATTCTCGTCTTAGGACCATTTTTAGCTCATTTAGAATAATGGCAGTTGCTCCCCAAACTATTTTATCTTCTAATAAAAAGGCTGGGATATCTTTCATCCATACGCCATTTCTCATTTGAATTTTAGTAAGAGTTCTATGCTTATCATTCAATAAATCTCTAGTTGAGCAGTGTAGTACCGATTTTACTTCGCGTGGGTCAGCAGCAATAGTTGGAATGTCAGGAGTGAAACCAACATAAGGGTGAATAAGGAAATTACTAACAGGAATATAGACTTGAGTCATTTGTCCCAAAACGTCAATTTGCCCTGGTGCAATTCCAATTTCTTCATGTGTTTCTCTTAGCGCCGTAACACGAGTAGTTTCGTCTTCAGGTTCAGTTTTACCACCTGGTAAACTAATTTGGCCTGAATGCTTTCCGTCATAATCTTGACGCTCGGTTAATATGAAATGCAATTCATCATTTTGACGATATAGAAGAACTAATACAGCAGATAGCTTATAATCAATGGGGGTTTTTAACGCTTCAGAAGCAGTTAACCTAAAGGGAATCATATCTCTGTGAGCTGCTTCTCCCGGTAGGTCATTTAATTCTCGGCGGATGTCTTCAATTATTCTCATTTTAACGTAGTTGTACAAAGCTAAGCATAATCAATGTGCAATTGACAATATTTTATTATCGTAGTTAAGGCTTTTACATGAGAACTATCATGATTAATAGACATTTGAATGAGCTACGTTGAATTTTCTAACCTTGCCAAGAATCATCTATTTATTTACTGTAAATTTGATGCCAATAAATAAACTTGTGACCGAAGAACTAAGACTCCAATTATTCGAGCAAAAGCAAAAGTTTTTGCGAGAAATTCCGCACCCTAAGTTGATTCTAAAGGAAATCAAAAAATTGGAGCATACACTGAATTTACAAGAAAAAAGCCAACTCAATTATTCGGTTGTAGTCATAACTGAAGAGGTTTTGAAACAAGAGTTAGAAGCTTTTTTAGAAGGATATATTTCCGACCAGTTACAACTCAAACATAAGGTGAGTATTGCGCAGTCAGCATCCGAACTTCATGCAGTGTTAATTAGCCTGTATCAATTTCAAGTAATGTTGCTGAAAAAACTGCAAAGCTATGTGTCCAAAACGCTAATAATTGAAGATAAAGAAATCAAGATGTCAACCTCAATTGACGCCTATAATATTTTGAAACGGATTCGTGAATTAAACCTGAAAGAGAAAGAAATAAAGGATTATCTTTGCGACGTAATAAAAGCACAAAAAAAACCGTTTGATACATTAGTAGAAAATTGTTTACGTGCCAATAAAATCATAAGCCATGCCTGATCAGTACGAGAAACTTAGAGAATTGCTTGCAGAGCTCGAATATCCTTCGGTTTACCTTTATAAATTTATTGTAAAACAGGATCCGGAAAAGGTGGTTGATATTAAAAGGTGTTTTAGTGAAACGTCTGAGTTTAGTACTAGAGCCTCTAAAAATGGAAATTTTATTTCTGTGAGTATAAAAGAAATGATGTTGAGTAGTGAAGCAATTATTGATCGCTATAAAACAGTTGCTAAAATCGAGAACGTAATTACACTTTAGAAATGGGGAAAGCAGAGTCCGTAGATATAATTTTAGGTATTTTATATGCAGTTGCAGCTGTTATGTTTTTTGTGGTAAGCTATGTTTATTTCATTAAGCGTTTTAAACGCAATAAGATGCTGGCAGTAAATGATGTTACGTTAACAACCTCTCGTTATGATATCTATGAAAGCAAAACACAGTTTTTAATTGAATTATCAAAACCACTAGAAGTTACGCTAACATTGTTGGATGAAAATGAAAAAGAGGTGGAGGTATTATTAGTTAAAGAATTAGAAGCACAAGAGAATGTTGTTGATTTTGATCCGACGAGTTACCAAGATGGGATTTATTATTTATCTTTAAAAACCAAGGGAACCTCAATATTGAGAAAAATCAATATAGGTAAACACTAAAAGCTTATGAAAACAATGAAAAAAAGCAGTTTAATTCTTTACCTATTTATTTGCTCCTTTTTCTTTGTTTCAAATACTCACAGTCAAACTTCTACTTTTTCTCCAACAGGAAGCTTTAGTTTAGATCTTGGTGTACCAGCTAAACCTCAAAACCCAGCTTTTGAACACACAATGGAGGGATTGTTGAATGCAGGATTTGATTTTCGATATAATGCTTTCAAAGGATTAACAGTTGGCTTAGGGTTGAAATACACGTTTTTTACACTTAATTCATTTGCGTTTAGTAATACTGCTATTTCAGGCGGAATGCAATCTCCAGGAGCTTATGCATTTTTAGGATATGAAAAATTTACTACCGAAAGAATTTCATTTACAGGAAGTATAAGAGGTGGTTATTCATTTTTAATGAACTTTAACGATTCTTGCAAAGTAAACCATGGTGGGCAACATATTTCAGAGTCACTTTTTGTTGAACCTCAAGTAGAAATGGTGATGCTAACTGATAAGGTTTCAGAACATGGCTTTTCAATGGTTTTAGGTTATAGTTTCTATTTTCATGAGTTTTCTAATGAAGACTTATGTATGAAGGATATTTCTACACTTTTTGAAGAGGATTATCAAGGTATTACGCGTTATTTCAGCATTGGATTTGGATATCGCTATTATATGGGCAGGCGTTAGCGCAATTGAATAATATGAAACAGTTTTTATATATCAGTATATTTTTCTTAGCAGTTGTTTCTTGTAATAAAGAAACAGAGCCTGATGGTCCTGTGTTGCCAGCCGACGCTACTGCTTTTACTGAAGCTGAAATTGCGTTCGTTCCCAATGGTACAGATGATAGAATTTATAAGAAATCACCAGGTTTTACTTCAGAGTTAATCTTAAATTATAAAGAACGACTAGCAACTGAGCAGGTATTTGCTTGGGATCAGACCTTTTTCTCCTTTAATGTAGATCCAGGTTTAGAAGTAGAATTCCGTCTTCGATATATCCAGGTTGAGAATGAATATCATAAATCTTTGGCAATTTACATGCCTTATAGAGATGTGTTTGGCACTGTTAGAACCAGTATTTTCGAAACTCCAATTGATGAAACAGCTATAGAAACTGGATTCTTTTCAGAATTAGTTACATTCCATAGTACAATTGAAATTAACGGGACAGAATGGTCCAGTGTTTACGAAATTAACCCATTAACAAGTACTGATCCTGCATTGGATAATGAGTCAA
>CAKZPK010000186.1 GCA_937139035.1 uncultured Crocinitomix sp.
GATCATTCTGTCCAATAGTGGCTCAACTTGTCGTTTAACGTCAGTCACGTTTTTAATATTTTCTGTTAGTTCTTCCATGGCTTGCATTTGACGTTCAATAGATCTCTCCATTTGAGCGTTATACACTTTAAGGCCATCAACAGTTTTCAATACATTTTTGTATTGACCGATGAGCTTATCAGTATCACCGACGATTTCGTTGATACGTTCTTGTGATTCTTGTGCAATTACATTTGTTGAAATTCCTTCTTGAAGAACCTCATCTAATGTAGTTTGCCCTATTGCCGCAGTTCCTAATGAAAGGGATCCTGCTGCAACAACGGCGGAAAGAACAACTGTTCTTACTCGATGCTTAATCATGCGTCTTCCTACAGCTTTTTTTGAGTTGTTATGGTTAAGCCACCCAAGTAACTAATCGATCAAGAGAATCGTCTGTTGCAGATATAAGCCTACTCCCAATATGTTTCTCTATCCCTATCACTTACTCTTTCCCTTAGTAAATATACGTTTATAATTTCGGTTTAAAATCATAATATTGATTATCTTAAAACCTTTATTCAAATTTACTCTATCGTTTAATTTATGTTTTTATCGACAAAAATAAATAAGATAGTCGCAGCTCCTCCCAGAGCTTTTATCTCAGACTGCGCAAACACTACCTCAATAACCATTCTAATTTCAAGAGCTCCTTTTAGTCAAACTTAAAAAAAAAGCTAAATTATGTATTTTTAATACAATAAAAGTATACTCTTAAAAGGACAGAAACCCATTAAAACTATTAAATTACAATAGCTTAAATATTAAATTATACCGTATTTTATGAATGATTTGATTTGAAAAAATTAAATGTATGATCACAAAAAATTGACTAAAAAATGCAACCAAAATCTAGAAACGCCTGAATTAAGGCATTTCAAATCTTAATTTTTTTTAGAGATTCGCTGTATTTGCTTTAATTCAACGATGGTAAATATTATTGAAGATTAAATGTAGGCCAAAAAGTATTGAAAATATTATAATGAAAGATAATAACCCGTAAAATCTCTCATTATAATATAAATCAAAAATAATTTAAGCACGGGACCTTACAAGATTTACTGCTTGCAATACATCTTCCCATTTATTTTCGATGCACGTCTGCCTGGCGGCTGTAACACCGAATCTTTTGATAAGCTGATGTGCAAGTTCACGCTTATATTCAAAGTCACCTTTTACTGGATAGTTCTCTATAACTTGTTCTCCATTTACCATACTATTACTCCTTACGTATTAATAATACTAAAATGATCGCCACTCCTAACGACCAATTTTAATGCCCACTGTTTTTTTATCTTACATATAAAGTGTGAATAGCCCGTAAAAAATTGATTACAATTTTAATCAACTTATTTTCGCTATACTTCCAACCCGCTTTATTCAACATAATTTCCGTTTTATAAATTCATTTAAAGTTAATTGACTTAGGTCAAAGAATTCAAAACCCAAACCGCTTATTCAACGTAATATTCCATTTTTGTGGAAAAAACGGCAGGGACTAACCTCCGTTTTAAAAAAGAAGAATTGTTACTCTTAAAATAACGGGTATAAAAATGACAAATGAACAAAATCCACCTACCGTGAGTAGCCTTGCGCAGTCACTGACTGCCGGCTGTTTAGGACTTGGTGTTATTTTAGCAGTTTTTATTGCTGGTAAAACAACATCAGGAGCCTTTCAATTTCACGCCTTCATTATAATGGCCGCTTTCTTAGCTGGTATTATAGCAATCTTTAATCTTGGCGGCCGCATCAATGACGAGAAACACACGCCATCTCCTTCTGGCGTTTATTATAATAATACCATTATAAAATATGGTGTAATTGCATCTGCATTTTGGGGTATTGCAGGTTTCCTTGTCGGTGATGTTTTAGCATGGCAACTTGCTTTTCCTGCACTAAATTTTGATATGCCATGGACGAACTTTGGACGATTGCGCCCTTTACATACTTCTGCCGTTATATTTGCTTTTGGTGGAAATGTATTGTTAGCAACTTCCTTTTACGTCGTTCAACGTACAAGTAAAGCAAGACTAGCAGGCGAAATAGCTCCTTGGTTTGTATTTTGGGGATACCAACTTTTTATTGTTCTCGCTGCGACCGGTTATCTTCTTGGTATCACACAATCCAAAGAATATGCGGAACCTGAGTGGTATGTAGATTTATGGCTTACCATTGTATGGGTTACTTATCTTCTTGTGTTTTTAGGGACACTCTGGAAAAGAAAAGAACCTCATATATATGTTGCCAACTGGTTTTATCTTGCTTTTATCGTAACGGTAGCAATGCTTCATCTCGTTAATAATGCAACTATTCCCATTTCATTGGTTGAGCCAAAAAGTTATACCGTTTTTGCAGGTGTACAGGATGCATTAACACAATGGTGGTATGCCCATAATGCTGTTGGTTTCTTTCTAACAGCCGGTTTCTTGGCAATTATGTATTACTTTGTCCCTAAGCGTGCTGAACGCCCGGTCTATTCATATAGACTATCAATTATCCACTTCTGGTCTTTGATCTTCCTTTATATATGGGCTGGACCTCATCATCTTCATTATACAGCGCTTCCTGAATGGGCACAGACATTGGGCATGACATTCTCGATTATGCTCTGGATGCCTTCTTGGGGCGGTATGATTAATGGTTTGATGACACTTTCTGGTGCTTGGGATAAATTAAGAACTGATCCGGTTTTAAAAATGCTTGTTGTATCAGTAGCCTTTTATGGCATGAGCACATTTGAAGGTCCTTTAATGTCAATTAAAGCCGTAAACGGTTTAAGTCACTATACAGATTGGACTGTTGGCCACGTGCATTCTGGCGCACTTGGCTGGGTAGCCTATGTTAGTTTTGGTGCATTATACTGCCTAACTCCATGGCTCTGGAAACGTAAAGGCCTTTATTCACTTAAACTCGTGAATTGGCACTTCTGGATTTCAACTGTTGGTATCCTACTATACATCTGTGCGATGTGGGTATCCGGTATTATGCAAGGCCTAATGTGGCGTGCTTATACTGATTTAGGTTTCCTTGAATATTCATTCGTTGAAACTGTGGCGGCGATGCAGCCTTATTTCATCATTCGCGCGATTGGCGGGCTTCTGTTTATCGTTGGTAGTTTAATCATGTGTTACAATTTATGGCGCACAATTCTCGGCCATCATGCCGGTGAAAAGTCCCCAGAAAACATTGATAATGCAATTGCCGCACAAGCGTTAGGCGAATAGGAGTTAGTAAGATGAAATTATTAGAAAAACACGCTATTTTCGAGAAAAACTCAATCATCTTAGTTGTTGGTATTTTATTAATGGTTGCCATTGGCGGTCTCGTGGAAATTGTACCTCTTTTCTATCTTGAAAATACCATTGAGAAAACCGAAGGAATGCGTCCATATACACCATTAGAACTTGCAGGACGTAATATATACATTCGTGAAGGATGTTATACATGTCACTCACAAATGATCCGATCCACACGTGATGAAGTTGAACGCTATGGTCATTATTCACTTGCTGCGGAAAGTATGTATGACCATCCTCAACTTTGGGGGTCCAAAAGAAATGGACCTGACTTAGCGAGGGTTGGAAATAAATATTCAGATGAATGGCATAGGGAACATTTAATGGAGCCTAGTTCAGTTGTTCCAGAAACCATTATGCCTGGATATCCTTTCCTAGCGGAAACTAAATTGAAATATCAATTGATAGATCATGACATCAAAGTCAACCAAATGATTGGCGTACCTTACACTGACGAAATGGTTTTAAATGCTGTCGCTGATCTTAAAGCACAACTTGACGAAGATTCTGATGACTATGATGCATTCATGGAAAGATATCCTAATGCTCAGGTCCGTGATTTTGATGGTGATACTACGCAAATTACCGAAATGGATGCGTTGATTGCATATTTACAAATGCTCGGTACGCTTGTGGATTTCTCAATCTACAACGATAACGAAAACAACAGATAGGAGGACCTTATGACATTCCAAGAAGTATCAAGTTTTGCTCAAAGTTGGGG
>CAKZPK010000187.1 GCA_937139035.1 uncultured Crocinitomix sp.
CTATCTTTTGCATCCAATAAAAATCTCCCGCCACAACATCTTTAGGCAAATACAATACGAAAGAATGTGGCAATAATTCTTTCACCATTTTTTCAGGAGGTAGAATAGCCGTTTGAATTCTTTTAGCATAAGCAATTGAATCCAAAATTTCCTCACTCTTTTCTTTTAATTCTTGATGAGCTTCAATCAGATTTTCTTCAGCCATTTTTCTATGCACTAGCTGTTTTCCCAAAATCCTATTCCATGCAATGATCGTAATTGGCAATAAACTACATCCAATTATTAACATAATACTATCTGCCGGCCAATGCATCATCCTAAACAACAAGCCTACAAAAATCATTACAACTATTACAAAGTCAGTTATCGACAATAAAAGTGCTGAACGAGAAGAACCTATAAATTGAGACCATTTTTCATATCTGAATTTGGTCATTAATGGAGCAAAAGCAAAGCAAAAAATAAAAACTCCAAGTATCACCTCTACATTTGAGCCAAACCAATAATACACAAATTTTGAAAGTGCCCCAACAGTAATTAGAATGATTGATATCAACAATAAAACTATCGTTGGTCTCTTTCTCCTCTCCCTAGGCAATTGAATAAAAAGCATTGAAACTCCAGTGAAAATAACAGGCCCACTAATGATTACACCTATAACTTGATACCACTTAATTAGAAATCCATAGCCCATCCCTAAAGCTGTACATGCAGCTAACAATATTCCAACTGTTATAAAAACAACACCTAGTTTTCTCACTTTCAATTGATTTGATACCTAAGATACCAAATGATTTATATTGAATGAGCTTTATAAACATGTTTTAATTTATAATTCGTTACATTTTGATGAAATTTGTAATATTAGAAGCAATCATCAAAACGGAATTAACAATGGAAAGAAAGCAAATCAACTCAGGCTCCACTTTTGAGCAAGAAATAGCCTATTCACGCGCAATCGTTGACGGTAATTGGGTCTTTGTATCCGGCACTACAGGTTTTAATTATGAAACCATGACCATTGAGCCTTCAATTGAAGCACAAACGGAACAATGCTTAAAAAATATTGTTGCAGCTTTAAAAGAAGCGAATGCCACATTAAGCGATACGGTTCGTGTACTCTATATTTTGCCTGATGCAAGTGAATTTGAAAAAACCTGGCCTGTGTTAAGAAAATACTTTGGAGACATAAAGCCTGCAGCTACAATGTTTACAGCAGGGCTTGCAGATGAAAGAATGAAGATTGAAATTCAGGTTACTGCCCTAAAAAAGAGCAAAACCTAGTCTATGAAAATAGCTGTAGCACAAATTCAGGCAGAACGAGGTAATATTCAGGCCAACATCAAAAAGCACTTGGAAATAATTCAATTAGCGATTACCAAGGATGTTGACCTAATTGTTTTTCCTGAACTCTCGTTAACAGGTTATGAACCCAAAATGGCAAAAGAATTAGCCTTGCAAACTAATGACGCACGGCTCGCTGTTTTTCAAGAAAAAAGTGACATCCATAACCTTACAATTTGCATAGGTGCTCCACTAAAAGAAGAAGAAAACGTTCAAATTGGGCTAATCATTTTTCAACCCAATGCAGCAAGAAAATCTTATGCAAAACAAATACTGCACGAAGATGAATTACCTTATTTTGAACCCGGAATCAAGGAAATAATAATTCACCTCAATGATTTAAAAATTGTTCCGGCTATTTGTTATGAATCAACGCAAACCATGCATGTTAAGAAAGCAATAGCTTCAAATGCTGATTACTATTTGGTTAGCGTGGCTAAGGATCATGACGGAATGGAAAGAGCTGACCAATGGTTTTCAAAAATCGCTCATGAAACAAATCTATGCATTTTAGTTGCCAATTCAATTGGGCCGTGTGAAGATTTTATGTCTATTGGTGCATCTTCAGTTTGGCATTCAAAAAATAATTCAACTCCAAAAATGGCTTCAAATTTAGAAGGTTTTTTAGTTTGGGACACACAAATACTCTCCGCCAAAACATTCACGACTTAACTACTCCTACATCATGAATAAACGCCAAACATTTGTAACTAAGCCTTATTTATACGGATGAAAAAGAGGGATAAATACGTATAAAAGCGCATTTGTCTTTCATTTTAAATTCTGATTTTTGTAATAATTATTGAATATTAATATAAAATTAATTGCCTTCGAATCAATTTTGGTTTGATCGATTGATTATCTTTAAGAGCACAAAACTTAGTTCATGAAAAATCCTAACAATTCTGACAGCTATGATATAACGGCAAATATCCGCGAGGGAGATCCTTTACTTGCAGAAATTTTGCGTGATTGCTATGAAACGATTTCTAGTCGTGAGCAAGACGGCGATATTAGTATTTTCGAGAATGGCTTGAAAGGAATGATTGAGCTTGCTACGCTGGACAAAGAACAAGTGATTGAAAGGCAAACTGAGGGAATATTCAAAGCATTCAACAGATTACTAGATAAAAAGAAAGAAAATAACTTGGTTCAATCTGAACAAGAAATTTTTGATAAGATACAAGGCTTATTCTATCTTAAAATATTTAGTGAAGACGGTGACATTTCAAAAAGAATTGGAGATTACGCCGAGTCAATAATGCGACTAGATTACTCTCAAAAATTGCCCAATTTTTCAGTGGAAGGAATCAGTAAAAACTTATTTAATTATTTTGGATTCGCATTAGAATCAATCGCAGAATCTATGAGCTCTGCTACTTTTTCAAAAAAATCAATTAACGCCTATTTCGAGACGCAACCCAACGTTGTAATGGTCGTTACGGATAAAAATTATAATATCCGATCAATAAATAAGGCGGGGGAATTTCTGTTTGACACAGAACATTTTAATGCTGAAGGAAAACCTATTAACACTATTATTCCTGAATTAAATGCTAAACAAATTTCGGCGTTCGGAGAGAGAAATAGCTTAAAGGAACCTTTAGTTGTTCACACAGAAAAATTAGGACTTCGAAAAACTGAACTTTCTTATCTAACTTGTGACCATGAGGATGAAATACAAGAATTTGTATTCATTTTAAATTTCAAGAATTTAGATTTTGATGCCGCTGCAAACCTATATGAAAACTATAATATTGTCAAAAATGTAATTGGCGGTGTAAACAACTTGAGAAATACTACTCAAGATAAAAATAGTATTCAAAACTCGGCAGTATTACTTCAGAACCTTCTTAAACTTAAAGAAAACTTAGTAACGGAATTATTGAATGAGGATCAGTTTAAAAACTACTCTGAAATAATTGACTTCAACTTATTGCTAAAGCAATTAAGTGATGAGGTGCAATACCTTATTAATTCAGACCAAGTTAATTTGACCTTGGTAAACAAAGCAACCCTGCCCTTTACATCCAACTATTCCATTTTATTCTCAATCATTAAAAACCTAGTGATTAACGCTATTAGTTTTCAGGATGAGAATAAAAATGATGCAACAGTTTTAATTGAAATACAAGATCAAGATGATGTTGTTTCAATTAAAGTAAATGACAACGGAATTGGAATAGACAATGATCTATTGCATACCATTTTCGACAAAGGGTACACAACATCTGACTCTATCAGCAATTTTGGTTTAGGACTATATTTCACAAAAAAATATGTAAACTACATGCAGGGTGAAATTGATGTTAAGTCAACACTTTCTGAAGGAACAACAGTTAATATTCTTATACCAAGGAAACGTAACCTCTCCTCTTTTTAAGCTCTGTAGAGAATCCATTTTCAGACGACATTTGATTAATTACCGTGGCATTAAAATTATCTTTTAACTGCACATATGATGATGTTTTAACCTCGTTTGCGCCAAACTTTCGCTTGTTTTGCCCCGTTGTCATTCCAAAGTTAATTTTACTGCATTTTTTCACTTTAGATCGTTTTACTATTTGCCATAGTAGCTGTGTATAAACATCATAATCTTTAACGTAGTTATAATCTAAACCTGCAATTAAAAAGTGATAATTATTATCATTAACATAACTAACAGCCATTGCAACCAAGTCATCAGACTTATCCTTAATACTTAATCCAATTACATCCCAATTAGGGCTTAAAACGGCCCTTTCAATAATCTTTGATGGGAATTCGAATAGATTCAATTCAAAACTTCTTTTTTGGACATTCTTATACAAATTGTTCAACTGATTAAGAGTATCTCTATTAAACTGATTAATCTCTGCCAACTTAAAGTTAGCTTCCTTATTAAGTCCGCGCAATTTGACAAATCGTCGTTGGCTACTTTTTAATTCGGTTAAATACTCCTGAATTGTAGGAATAAAGGTTTCATTCTTTAACACATAGTTTGTTGGCATTTCTACCTTTATAAAGCCTTGATCTAAAAAGTAATTCGATATTACCTCATTGTCAGTTGCAAAATCTCGAAGATTTAAAACTGTTGTATCAAGCTCCTCTTGCACCTCATCTAAATACTTAAAGAAAAAATTCAATATTGGTTTGCAGTCTGCTGTACTCGCCATGTAATAATGTTTTCCCGTTGAAATTGGGCAGCCCATCATGAGCGTTTTTGAGCAGAGGTAGTATTTATCTTCAATTCTACGTTCTTCTATTTCTAAGGATATTGATGAAGCTGCTAAAGCATCATCCTTAGTTAAACAGACAGTCATATATGTAGCAAATACAAGATTATCTTTATTGTCAAACATCATAAAATAATGAAAATCCCAATTATTGTGAGCGGCATTATTTTTAAAAACGGCTTCTAAATCCGACAAGGCCTTCCAATCGAAAAGAGATCTTTTTCCAATTTTAGAATTCCATAATTGTTCTGAGATATTTGTAATTGAGGTTTCATGCTGAATACGATACTGTCCTGTATCGTTCATAGCGAATTCCACTTCAGGCTTAGTTTCAAACGTTTTTACTTTTCTAAATGCCTTATATATATCTCCAAGAGTTCGTTCTTCTTCAATTAGGGCCAGTTTAAAGGAAATACTCAAGTCCTCTACCATGGTTTCTATTTGCTCAAAACTATGCGACCTTGTAATTGTAAACCTCACACCAGTACAAGTTTCTGCAACAGCCGGAAATACTGCTAAATTTAAGTATTGCCCGCGATCCATTAGTTTTTTCACAAGGTTATAACCTACCTTGGGTAACCCAACCCCAACAAAAAAAATGGGTGTTTCTCCTTCTGAAATAACTGGCAAACCATTTCTCACCAATAATTCGTGACAATAGTGAATCTTTTCAATTAATTCTTCTTGCATATGTTTGATTTCATTTGACAAATGAATTTTTGCACATGCAACCGCAGCCCCCAATGATGACATTTGATGCTGTCCTGCAAATATTAATGGACCTCCACAGGTTTTAATTTTGTTTGCTAATTTTTCATCCGACACCACAATTACAGATCCTCCTGCAGCAAATGCTTTATTTAGTGAAGTGACAACAACCATTCGATCATGTAATTTGCATTTGCTAAATACAAATCCTGCCCCATTTTCTCCTGCCCATGACATTCCATGCGCATCATCAACGTATAAATTAAACTTCGAATATTTATCCAACAATACGTTTAAATCTTGAATTGGTGCAGTATCCCCGTACATTGAATATACCCCATCACACATATACCACACGCGTTTATATTCTTTTGACAATTCTTGAATTTTCTTTTCAAGTTGTTCTAAATTATTATGTCTGACAACGAAAAAGGGAACTCCATGTTGCTTAATATGGTTAATCATAAACTGCACACTTGAGTGCACTTGCTGATCCATTATTATAACATCTCCCTCTTCAATTAAAATGGGCATTGCTGCCATATGAGCTAATGTAGTTGTTGTTGCTAAAACAATAGGATTTTCAAAAATCTCTTCCATTAACCCTTCTAACTCATTGTATAATGTTGTAGAAACATAGGTTCTGGAGCTTGGATATTGTATTCCAAATCGTTGAATCGCATCAATAGCTGCGTCTTTTAACCGGAGGTCGTGCTCCAGACTTAAATAACTATATGAACCAAAATTGACATGTTTCTTATTCCCAAATGTGATAGTTGTACTATCATAAAACTGATCCTCCGTATATAATTGTCCAATGCCGTTTTCGGTTCCTTTTGTAATTATTTCGTAAATGTTGTTGATGATTTTACCGTGCATAATTGTGTCGCAATAATTGAGTTTAAACTCTAAATTAAACTAATTAAGCTAATGTGTCACGCTAAATTTATTCTTTGTATCTTTCCAATCCTCCTTACTCATTATGAATATAAAAGAATCATATTATCAAAACGACTACTGCGAATATTGGATAGAAGATGGAATAATTTATGAAATTTTCAAACCAAATTTTGATGTATTAACTTTAGATATTGCCAAAATCATTACTCAGGACAGACTAAATCTATCGAATGGAATACCTCGTCCACTCTATGTAGAACTTGGATCCGCTCTTAAGATGGAGCGCGCTGCAAACAGGTATCTATCATCAGGTGAAGCCATGCAACACCTTACTTCAACTGGAATTTTGGTTAATGACCAAATCCAACGATTCGGAGCCTCGATATACACCAAGTTTTTCAAACCGAAAATTCCAACAAAATTTTTTACCGATAAAGAAGCTGCTATTTTTTGGTTGACACAATTTAAGATTGAATCAATGAATTAAGAACAAGCTCCTTAACGTAACCGCCTTTCCAAGAATTTCCCTTTTATCCTTTTCTTAACCACCCAATAGGCTACAACAGCAATTGGCTATCATCATAACTATACTATTAACACACATTAGCTACTACTATAATTTTGTCATGAAACTTATGACATAAAAAAAACGCCTCGTTATACACGAGGCGTTTTCAATATTGTTTTAAGCTATATCTGCTTATTTAGTCACCATAACGTTAACAGAACCTGTAGTTCCATCAGCAAACGCTAAATTGATTACGTACATTCCAGCAGCAAATGCTGTAACGTCTACATCTAATCTATTGTTTGTCATTGTTATGTTTTGTGTATCGATAACTTTTCCAGTTACGTCAACAATTGTCATAGCAATGTTTCCTTCAACAGCTTCCATTGGAATATGTACTGTTTCATTTGAAGGGTTAGGGAATGCTTCTAATTTAGTTTGAGTTAATTCAACTAAACTTACTTCACTCGCATCAAACATTTTAATAGATAAAGAAGGATTTCTATCCGAACCGTATCCTAACGCATACCATTGTCCACTTAAATAAATTGGAGAAGTTGGCATTGCATAAGTTTCAACGTTCCAGTTATAATCCGTTTTAGAATCATATCCTGGGTAGATATCAGTACCATACATCTGAACACAGAAAAGGTATTTTTGATCATCTTCTAATAACATTGGCTCTTCTAACTCAACATAAACGCTTTCGCTTTGTAAGTTGTCAGTATAGATATATTCAGCATCAGCAACATCATTTAATGAAGCTAAAGCAAATCCTGGATCATTTAAATCAACCCACTCGTCTAACCACTCATATACATAAACTTCAAATAACTGACCGTCTAAAGACGTTGGATCAGGGTTTTGAGAAGTACCTGCTGAAAAGTTCATTCCTTGAACACCTACTCTACTTGCGTTAGGGTCTTGGAAAAATAAACAGCTATATAAGTTGTCAGTTGTACCGTTAAATTGGTTACTAGAGTTAACTGGAACCGAAGTTGCTTCATCTAAAGCAGCCATTGAGAATAACTCATCTCCCATTGAGAAATCAGCAGTTCCAATGTTGTCATAATCTGATTCGTCAGCAGCATCAGCAGCAACAGTATAATCTACGTGGTAGTATCCGTCAGCATAAGAAGCTTGAGAGAAAGTTGGTAGTGGAACAAATACACTATCACCTGATGGTAAAGATCCAATTGGATCAGAAGTTTCATTATAAATTTCAGAACCTTCAAGATCAATAGTAACGTTTAAAGTTACGTTAGCTTGAGCATTTGAACCGTAGTTTCTTACCCAAGTTCCAACCTCTACTTCAAATTCAGAAGCATCTTGAGAAAGCTGAGATAAGTTACCAAAGCTTTGAGCTCTTAAATGATCCGCAGCAGTAAATCCTATATCGTTAGCGTATAAACCGTTTTTACTTCCGATAAACACCTCAGTAGTTCCAAGATCAATCTCGTCACGTAATAAAGCTCCATCAACGTTAGAAATCATTACTACAGGAATAGTAACAGTAGCACCGTCAGCACCACCACCCATAGCAACAGGATCTCCACCTAGGTTGTTAATGATAATACAAGCAATTGCTCCAGCATTTTGGCAAGCCAATGCTTTAGATCCAAATTCGCAAGATCCTCTATATACAACAGCAATTTTACCAGTCAAATCATTTATTGCTGGTGCACAAGCTGTTGGATTATCTAAATCCGATCCGTCGTCAATCAACACCATCTCAGATAAAACGCTGTTCATTGGATCTTCCATATCTGGCACTGACCAATCAGCAGCCATATAATCGGCATAAGTAAAGTCGTAATTCCCCTCATTCGGCGAAGGCGCCTGAACGTAGAAAATAACTTGAGCGCTACCCACAGTGGCCAAAAGGCATAGGCTCATAAATAGTACAATTTTTTTCATGTTTTAAAATTTTGATTTTATATAAGAGCAAAAATACGAAAATTAAATTAATTCTGAAATCCGTTGAGTGAAGTGTAGTAAATTCAATTTTAACGGTAAAAATTAACCGAAATGAACTGGTTACTGTATTACATTTCAATAAATTCTCGATACATGGCTTCAAGTACAGCACGGCATTTTTTCAATGCCGCATCTATCTCTTTTTGATCAGTATACGGTGAATATACTAATCGATCATCAATCATGTGATAAACAGTATATCCATCTTCATTTTTCCAACCATAAGACAAAGTAGAAGTGCAAATTGCCCATGCTTGAGTGGATGGGTCTAGCAAATCTTTACTCCAATGAAAATCGTCTGAATTTATATCTAACTGATTAAGTAATGTTTTAGCCAAATCTGCCTGTGAACCTACTCGATCAATAGTTTGACCCGCATATTCATTTTTTAATGCACCACCCCAAATTAGTAACGGAATGTGAAAGTACATTTCATCATAGGTATTTTGGTTGTAAATATTTGCACGGCCATGATCCGCAATAAAAACGACAACTGTATTATCATAATCTGGCAAATTGCGAATCCCTTCTACAAACTTGGCTAAATGCTCATCTGCATAATGCATACTGGTAACATAACCATCATTGTTATAACCAGGAAAAGGTTCTGCAGGCATATCATAAGGAGAATGCGTGCTTTGCGTAAACAAACCATAAAAGTAAGGTCGTTTAGCTTTTTGAACCTCACTTAAAAAATAGGGAAACATAGCCTCATCATGGATCCCCAACTTTCCTGTTGGTGTTAAATTAAGATCGTTTTCATCCACTAATTTATCAAACCCAACATCTGTTAAATAGCCCCCAATATTACCATATGACAATGAACCGCCAAACGTGTAAAATGAATTATACCCCAATGCTTCAAACGATTGATTTAAAGAAGGCAAATGGCGACATTTAGACGACTGTGTTGAGATGGATACTCCTGCAATTGTTGGATATCCACTTATGATAGAAGAGTGTCCTGTTTCGGAGGTACCACCAGTTGAAAATATTTCTGTAAAAAGTAAACCTTCTTCACAAAGTTGATTAAAATTTGGAGTAATCCCTGACTCTCCTCCTAAAGGTTCGATCATTTGCGCAGACCAACCTTCTAAGGTTACCAAAACAATATTAGGTTGTTTTTGATTAAAAATTTTGATAGAATCAATTCCTTCACTAGCATATAAATTGGCCGTCAATTCGTCTGAAACCTGTGGATCAAGATTATGATAATAGGCAGATAAGTCCACTTTGAAATGAACATAGCACGTATTTATAAAATTCCAAACCGGATTAACAGTTACATCATTCACAATTTGCTTATTAGAAAAATAGCCATCTGTTGCACTGACTGGAATTTGCTGCAACCCACCCCGAATCATTAAAACAAGTACAAAAGCCCCAACTAAAAAATAAGTCAACCCATAAATCAAACGTTTTGAAATTGACTGTAAAGTAGATTTTATTTTATTTTTTTTGAACCAGCGATTATAGAGTAAATAACCGAATATAATTTGAACAGTAAAATAGAAAAAATACCAAAATGTATATGAACCTGAAGCCGTTCGAAATATTTCAGACGGCGTACCAAAATGCATAAAGATTTTAGATGACAGTTTCGTTTTCCATTCAATATAAGTCACAATTTCACCACACATTATTAGTGAAACAAGAATCAATATTGTCCAAAAATAAATGGTGATAATGCGATTAATAATTTTCAGCCCTTTTTCACCTGTTAAAAAAAAACTTGGGACGCTCATTATAAATGCAATACCAGAAATATAACCAAAGGCTGACAGGTCCAACTTTAATCCATGAAACGGCATTAGAAACAGTTCACCATAGTTTCCACTAAAGTCTCCTAAAAAATGAAAAATAAATAGTAATCGTTGAAAAAGAAAAAAGAGGAGCCAAATGGCTAATAATTTTCCGAAAAATATAAGCTGTCCTTTCACAGTTGCAAAACTATTAAATTCTGAACAACATGCTTGTTATGAAAGTGACGAAAATCACTTCTCACTTATTTGATTGGTATATCTTTGTATCCAAACTTAGTGTGTCATGCTTTCAAACCTTAAAGGTAAAAGACTATATAGTATCCTCAATTCTAAATGTCCAAAGTGTCATGAAGGAGATTTTTATTTGACAAAAAAGACCTATGACTTAAAGAATTTCAGCAAGAATCATGAAACTTGCGATAAATGTGGCTATCGTTTTGAAAAAGAACCTGGGTATTTTTATGGTGCCATGTATGTGAGTTATGGTTTGGCTATTGCATTTTCTGTTGCGATTGGTGTAGCGATTTTGGTTTTGTTCCCTGGCGCTTCATACAAAGTATATATTGCTGCAATACTATTGGGGATTATAGGCTTAATGCCACTTACTTTTAGGTTAAGCCGAGTGATTTGGATGAACTTGTTTCAACATTTTGATCCGAACGCACTGCAGAAAAAACAGAACTCGGCAGAAAAATAAGTCTCTCTTATTACATTTCCATTCACGAACTAATTTCCAGAATTAAAGCTAAGGTTATTTTAATTCCTGTAATTTTACAGTAGATCAATCTTTTGTGAAACTGCGAACCAAGGAAATATTAAAAACTGTCACCTTTAGAAGACTTTGGAATTTAGCCTTGCTCAAAATTTCATTCCATTTAGCTGCATTACTCAAAAAGCCTATTCATTGGGGTAAACCCATGGCAATTTCAATTGAGCCTACTACAACTTGTAATTTAAGGTGTCCTCAATGCCCAAGTGGTTTGCGCCAATTTACAAGAGATACTGGGAATATAAATATTGATTTGAATAAGAAAATTCTTGATCAGGTTGGAAAACAACTGCAACACATTAATTATTATTTCCAAGGAGAACCTTTTATTCATCCTGATTTTTTGACATTGGTAAAAGAGGCTCGTGCGCGTAATATTTACGTAATAACCTCAACCAATGCTCATTTTATCACTCCTGAAATAGCAGAAAAAATAGTAACGTCAGGTTTAAGTGAAATTATTGTTTCGATTGATGGATTGACGCAAGAAACGTATGAGCAATATCGTATTAATGGAAAATTGGAAAAGGTAATTACAGGAACAAAAAATTTAATTGCAGCCAAAAACAAAATGAAACGACCTAATCCGGTTGTTACATTTCAATTTTTGGTTACGAAACATAACGAACACGAAATTGACAAACTTTATGCACTTGGGGAATCTATTGGTGTAGATGAAGTGCGACTTAAATCTGTTCAGGTTTATGATTATGAAACGGGCCGGGATTTAATTCCGGAAAATGAAACTTGTTCTCGTTAGAAAAAA
>CAKZPK010000188.1 GCA_937139035.1 uncultured Crocinitomix sp.
TCCCTACGCCATCAATAACTTCTATGTATTCTCCCAAAACCAACTCTCCAGAACCATCATTTTGATAATAAACCAATCTCGTTGTCGTAATTAACAGTAAATCTTGATATCCATCTCCATTAAAATCAAAAAAATCTATATCCTCTGGATCCCCAGAAAAGCCAGGAACTTCAAGTTCATCACTAAAACTACCATCACCTAGATTTTCGAGCCAAGCGACTCTTTTTGCGCCCCATAGATTATCTGCAAAGAATATATCTAGGTCACCATCTCCATCAATATCTACTGTCTCCATATCAGTATACAAAGCTTCCTCGTGTGAGACGATAATATCAAACGGTCCGAATTCACCAGCCCCAAGATTCTTATACCAACCAATATCACTATTTACCGAAGCTCCACATACGATATCCACTAAACCATCTCCATCCATATCAGACAACGTAAATGCAGTCAAACCGTCATTTGACGCGGACATTATAATTGTCCTTTCGTCCTGATTATATTGGCCAAAACCGTTTAATACTCCAAAGGAAATCAAAATAGCAATTGTTAAAATAGTTCTTCCCATAAATCTCTACTAAGATAGTAAGCTAATCGGAAAATTCGGCACTATGAATCTCACTTTAAAAGAATAAATTTCAATGAGTTATTGAAATGAGAAATTACTTCACTAATAATTTTGTACTAAACCGTTCTTCTGAGTCAGAATTAAACAGTGATAAAACGTAAGCACCAACACCCAGATGCTCTTTTTTTATTTCAAAAAGGCTTCTGTTTCTTGCTTCCAAATTTCAATCTTATCTATGTCAACAAGAAATCCATTTTCGTTGTGATAGCACCCTCCGATATAGGCATAATACAATTTCAGGTTTAGAGTTTAAATATACGAATTTATAAAACCACAATAGAGTTCCAATCTCAAATTTAAATCTTTAATGAACCGTTGTTTCTCGGTGAAAAGAGCAGGAATGACTCACATGAGGTTTACCATAAAAAGCCATTTCAATTCTTGAATTTGACTTTTTTTGTTTCTGATTTTCATCCGAACAAGTTCGATTCGGTCTGGAATACATGCTTTGTTTTTTTATTCTCTAAAATCATCACTTGAAACAAGTTTCAGTTCTATTTGCAGAAAACAAAGTTATCTTTTTAGAAAGTATTCAATTAGATGCGACAGAACCTTTTTTCTCAACTCTTGCGATTAAGAACAGTATTTATTTTATTTTTACAATGATGAAGCTGCTCATTCTCTTTTTTATCGTTTTTAGTGATTTTTGTTCATTTGGACAAATGGAATTTGAGTGGGCTAATCGAACTGGTAATACCAGTTTTAATAAAGAAGGTGCAATGACAGTTGATGAGGCTGGAAACATTTATTCTATTGGAATGTTTAAAGAAACTCTTGATCTTGATCCAGGGCCAGACACTTATAACGTTACTAGCATTCCAAGTTGGAGGGACGATATTTATTTTCAGAAACTCGATCCTTCTGGAAATTTCATTTTCGGATTAAAGATTGGTGGTAATGGAAGAGATTCTGGAACAGCTATAGCTGTAGATTCTTTAGAAAATATTTATATCTCAGGTTCTTTTCGAGACACTGTCGACTTTGATCCTGGAATTGACACATTCAATTTGGTAAGCAACGGATTAAGTGATGCCTTTGTGATGAAATTAAATAAATTCGGTGACTTTCTTTGGGCGAGGAGCTTTGGAGGCACGGATGACGATCATTGCAGCTTAAATTCACTTAAAATTAGTAATGATGGTACAATATTCCTTAGCGGTCAATATAAGTTAACTGTTGATTTTGACTTTGGTATAGGAGAAACAAGCTACACGAGCAATGGTTCTGCAGATGTTTTCATTATGAGAATAGACGATTTAGGAAACTTTGTTTGGGCGAAATCCTTTGGAGGAATTGATACGGACAGAGTACGTGGAGTCAGTATTGATAATACCGAATTTATTTGTATTTCCGGGAGCTTCTATAATTCAGTAGACTTTAATCCAAGTGAATTAGAATACACCCTCACAAGTGAAGGTATGCGAGACGCATATATATTGAAGTTAAATTTGGACGGTGAATTTATTTGGGTAAAACAATTTTCAGGTATTAATACGGTTACAGCAACCACGTCAATTGACCAGTTCGGAAATATTTATTCAACTGGATTCTTTAAAGAAACTATTGATTTTGATCCTGGCCCAGGAGTTTACGAACTCAGTTCAAGTGGAGAACAAGACATTTATGTGCATAAAATGAATGGAGATGGAGAATTTATATGGGCAATAAAAATGGGAGATACAGGCGGTGATATTGGGAGAAATATTAAAACAGACTCAATTGGTAATGTTTATGTTACTGGCGCATTCCAAGGGATCGTTGACTTTAATCCTGGTGCTGAAACTTTTGATTTGGAAAGTTACACATTCGCAGTTGACGGATATGTTGCCAAACTGGATTCTTCGGGAGCATTCAAGTGGGCGTTTCATGTCGGAGGGAGCAGTGGGGATGACATAACCGATATTGAATTAGGTCGTTGTGGCCAAGTTATTACTTCTGGAAATTTTCAAAACACTGGGTATTTTGGAGCGTTTGGAGACCCTTTTGCATTAACTAGTGAGGGAAGTTATGATCGATTTCTACTAAAACTGACCCCAGTTTTGTATGAATCTCCAGATGTACCAATTCTTTCCTCCTCAGAATATGACACGCTTTGCCCAGGTGACTCTCTTGAATTATTCATTGATTCTGGAAACTTGAATGACGCATACTATTGGGTCTGGTACGACCCCCTTTGTGGTGGTTCAATTATCGACACCGGATTATCTGTAACTGTATATCCTTCTGGGACAAGAACTTATTACGCAAGAGGTGAAGGTGGATGCATTTCTTATGGATTATGTGGGAGTGTTACCATTTTTGGAGATGAATTCGCACCTGTTCCAGACGAGTTTATTCTCGATACAATATTCACAAATTGTCCACTCGACACAATTCTGCCCCCATCTGCGACAGATTATTGTTTTGGTTCTTCATATGGTACCCCGGATATTTTATTTCCATTTGAGGAAATTGGGACATCATTAATAACATGGACTTATTCAGATAGTCTTGGAAACTCATCAAGTCAAACTCAAAATATTGTTTACACTCCCATTGATAATTCGGTTAGTCAAGATGGGCTTATACTTACAGCCAATGCTGCTGGATTGGAATATCAGTGGGTCGATTGCGACGAAGATTTTGAAGAATTAGTTGGTGAAACAAATCAAGATTTATTCGTTACAGAAAATAGTAACTATGCCGTTTGGATAAGTAACGATTCGTGCAGCGTTTTGTCAGCGTGCATTGAAATCAACTTTATTGGTTTAAAAAATAACGAATTGACCAACGCCCTTAAAATTTATCCAAACCCTAGCAGCGGGACATTCAATATTAACCTGGAAAAAACAAGTATTGAAAAAGTTATACTTTATGATTTGAGCGGGAAACTGCTTTATTACGAAGAGGGAATCAATTCCCATAGTTACACTTTGAAAACTCACGTAGCGACTGGAGTTTATTTAATTGAAGTCACTAGTTCAATAGGTGTTCATTTAAGCAAGGTAGTTGTAGAATAATCTTAATCTTAGAAATAAAGATTAACTTATTATGTATGCACCTCCTTCATACAAGTTCTTGAAAAATTTGACTTTTTTCAACTATAGAAATCGAGATTTAAGTCTTCTACTATAAAAAAATACCACTCTTCATTTTTATTCTACATGATTATATTGTGCTCTTGAACTAGCATTTATAAACCAACAGCTCGTGCGAATTCCTTACCCGACGAGCCAAAAAACACACGACTAACTATCAAGTGTTTACGTATTTAAAATCACCTTTTCAACCCAAAATCGTCATTTTTGTAACACCATAATTGTAACACCAACGCAAAAAACAGCTCAAATTTACTCGATAAAATCAAGGAATAAATGAACTTTTTAGAGGATTAACGACTTATTAAAAATAATCTACAAATAATTATTTATCAAATGTTTAAAACCAAAAAAGAGTTGCCAAAATGACAACTCTTTTTTAATGGTAGCCCTAAGCGGACAAATATCGAACTTTTTGAGTGTGTTGGATGTGGAGAGTTGTTTGGATTAACTGAGTTCGTTCATCAAGTTATCGAAGGCAGCTTGTAATTCGGCTAGCTGCTTTTCCAATGCCGTTACTCGCCCTTCTAACTCCATACTTTTTAACGAAGATGAATCGACTTCGTCAGTATTGGTTTCCAAATCTTCTAACTGAGGAATTTCAGCAAATAAATGCACTAAACGCGCTTCTTTTTGTCCCGTCATTTTTTCCAGACGAAATATAAATGGAATTTCAGCCTCCATTAGCTGTTCCAATGTTCTTTGCACCTCCTCAAGATTTTCAAAATCAAACATTCTTCCCGACATTGAATTAATTTCACCGCTGGTTAGAGGTCCACGTAAGAATAATAGTCCCAAAACAGTTAACTCTGCAGGATCTAGAGGATACTTTACGGCAAGAGTATGTCGATATTTTGTTGACCTTCCATCACCAATCACCTTAGCCGCAAATTCCTTTTTACGAAGTGAATCCAATGCATTGACGACTGTGTCCGTATCGTATTTAACAACAGGATTTCTGGAAGATTTTTGATTGCATGCCGTAATAATTGAATTGATCGTCATGGGGTAATAATCAGGGGTAGTTTTGGATTTTTCAATCAAAACTCCAAGCACCCTAATTTCTTCACCTGACAATCTTATTAATGGATTTTTTTCGTTCATAATATTCGAGTAATATTGTTTTACAATATAGTGGAAGTATTAAATATTTTACTGGAATGAGTACTGAGTTTTATCAGAAAGAAGTCAAAGGTTATTAGAAAATAAGTGGTCTATACCATTTTTGTTTCGATTTTCACGCGAACAAATTCGATTGGATAACATGGATTGGATTTCTCAATTAACAGGAATGACTCACATGCGTTCGTCGAACTTTTTGAGAAGCAGCCCAAAGAAAACTTTCACTACGTTCCGTTTTTTCATTTTCGAAATGCTTGCTGAAGCAAGCTTCAATTCTATAGGAAACAAAAAAAGCCTCTCCATTTCTGGAAAGGCTTTCTCTCTTTAGTAGCCCCAAGCGGACAAATATCGAACTTTTTGAGTGTGTTGGATGTGGAGAGTTGTTTGTTTTGAAAGTGAGGTCTTACGGCTTATAAATATCTAATGGAGCGCAACCCGTAATCACCTAAAATAAAGGCCTTTATCAAAAAATAAAATTTGACATTCTCTTTTAATTTCACTATGTTCATAAGACCCCCAAGGAAAATCAGAATCGGAATCTTATTTCAGATATACATTCTTAAAATTTTATTCACTCTAAAAAAAATCTACAATGATAAAAAAAACCAAACCCAATAATTTCAATACAACAACTCTAATATTATTAATCATTTTTTCATTTGGGAATTTCAGTCATGCGCAAACATGGGATGAAATTATTAAACTAACCGCCATAGACACCGATAGTGATGACCACTTTGGTTATTCTGTTGCTATAGATGGGACAACTGCGGTAGTTGGTGCTTACTCAGAAGATAATGAAGGTACTCTTTCAGGAGCTACCTATGTATTTGAATTAATAGATGATGTTTGGATAGAAACAGCAAAACTTACTCCTTCAGATGCAGATAATGGAGATACTTTTGGTCATTCGGTTTCGATTGATGGGTATAAAGTGATTATTGGTGCAGCTTGGGATGATGAAGCTGAAACTAACGCAGGCGCTGCTTATATTTTTGAGCTAATCGACGACGCTTGGGTGGAAGTAACAAAGCTCACAGCTTCAGATGCTGACAATGGTGATATTTTTGGCAGCACGGTTTCCATATATGACGATAAAGTTGTCATAGGCTCTATTTTTGATTCCGACGACGGATATCGCTCTGGATCAGCATACCTCTTTGAGTTGATAGATGATGTTTGGATAGAAACTGCCAAATTAACTGCTTCGGACGCTGATCTCGAAGATCATTTTGGTAACTCCGTTTCAATTTATGAAAACACAGTTATTGTAGGTGCAGATCATGATGATAATGACGGAATTTATTCAGGGTCGGCCTATGTTTTTGAATTAGTGGATGGAGTTTGGACTGAAATCGTAAAATTGATCGCCTTGGATGCAGATGCTGGAGATAGTTTTGGGCAATCCGTTTCTATAAATGGAAATAGGATTGTCGTTGGAGCTTCAAGTGATGGTGACATAGCTTTTTATTCAGGTGCGTCATACGTGTACGAATTAATAGATGGTGTTTGGACTGAAATAATAAAACTTAAAGCTTCAGATGCGGATTTAGGTGATCATTTTGGACTCTCCGTTTCAATAAAGGCAGATAGAATCATTATTGGTGCTTACAATGATTCGGAAGAAGATATTCAAGCAGGGGCCAGTTATATCTTTGAATTAATAGATGGTGTTTGGGAGGAAACAGCAAAACTCACAGCTTCTGACGGTTCAGAAAATGACAATTTAGGAATTTCAGTTTCAATAGACAACGACTATGCTTTTGTTGGGGCTTATAGAAACGCAGAAGAAGGGTTTCATGCAGGTGCAGTTTACGTCTATGAATTCGATTGCCCAATAACCCTAATTCCGACAGTAACAGAAAGTGAAATTTGTTTAGGAGACTCAGTTGTCTTTGCGGGGGAAGGTGCTTTTTCTTATATCTGGAATTTAGATGTTATTGACGGTGAATTCTTCATCCCATACACAACAGGTGTCATAACATATACTGTTACTGGTATTACCGAAGACGGTTGTGAAAAAACGGATAGCATAAGCATTGAGATTCATGAATTACCTGATGTCAACATTATTATATCTGAAGATAGTATTTGTTATGGTGATTCAGTGATATTTTTTGTGGAAGGGGCAACAGATTATACTTGGATTCCCGAAACTATTATAGACGGTGAACCTTATTTTCCTGTGGAAACTGGTTTAGAAACATATACCGTAACAGGCACGGATGATAATGGATGTAGTAGTATAGATTCAATCGAAGTTGTAATGTTGGAAATGATTGAAATCACATCTATTGTAAATGATGAAATGTTCGGAGAAGATGGTTCAATCGATATAAGTGTTACTGGTGGTCTTTCTCCTTACACGTTTGACTGGGATATTGACGGAACAGGAGACTATGATGACGACCAAAATTTAACAGATTTAGGAGGCGGAGCCTATCTGGTGTTCATTCTTGACGAAGCCGGATGTGAGATTTCTGAAGTGATAGTTTTGGAATCTGAATTAAGCATGGATGAACAGGAAGGTATACTTGTAACTCTTTACCCTAATCCAACACCTGCCTATATTGTAGTAGAATCCCAAGGACATTTAAATTATGAAGTGATTTCAATTTCAGGAGTTCAATTACTTGATGGTAGCGGAATTGAAAAGGTTAAAGTTAATTTGGAAGATTTAGTCGCTGGAATATATCTAATGAAAATAACTTCTAATGATGGCTCCAAATTATTAAGGTTTATAAAAAATTAGAAGAACGATTATATGGTGGATAATGACTAAATTAAAAATTAAAGAAAGGTTTAAATCCACAAAAAAGCTTCTCCATATCTGGAAAGGCTTTCTCTTTTTAGCCCCGAGCGGACAAATATCGAATTTTTTGCAGGTGGAGGATGTGGAGAGTTGTTTGTTTTGAGTTTGCTTACTCAACTAATAATTTTGTGCTGTAAATTTGTTTTGAATCAACATCAAATAGTTTCAACACATACACTCCGACTCCTAATCCCTCTTTTTTGATTTCGAGGCTTGTTCCAGTGACATTTTCATTTCGATAAACTTCTTTGCCAAGGATATCATAAATAATTATGATGTGGTTTTCTGTTAGTTCTTTTCCAAAACTAACGGTGGTCAAATTGTCAAACGGATTTGGATAAACAGTGATTTCGGTTTTATTATTTTGTAAGATTCCTAAACAATCCACAACAGAAACTTGAATTGAATCAGTATTTGAACACATGTTATCATCTTCATAATCATAATACAAGGTATGTATTCCCTCTCCTGCAGTATTTGGGTCAAATTCATCTCCAATTACACCAATTCCAGAAAACAAACCACCAAATGGACTGGCAATTAAGGTTACATTTCCTGATCCAAGACAAATCAGTGTTTCCTCAATTTCATCAAACATAACAATTGGCAGTGGATTGACAATTAGCTCTTGAAGGAGAACAGAATCGCAAGAAGTAACAGAAATCAGTGAATCATAATACACATCAGGTGCAGAACGATACTCACCAAAAATGAGCACACCGCCGCCCATAAAAATTGACACAGGCTCCCATTCATCCATGTAATGAGAACTAACCCTGAGTTGCTCTGTTAAAATAGACTCGCCTGCCCTAATTGCTGTTAACGTGTCATTATAAAAACCTGCTTCAGTTCGATATGCGTCAAAAATCAAGGCACTATCTCCCTCACAAATTGAAATAGCTGCTAATTCGGCCGTCAGATGCGGGTTAATCAAAAGCTCTTGAATCAGAATTGAATCACAACCTAGGGCTGTCAACAACGAATCATAATAAAAACCCTCCGTCGTTTGATATTCACCGAAAATCTCCAAGCTGTCCGATTCGCAAATTTCAACTACTTCAAGTATTAGTTCAGAATAATCAGGAATTACCTCAAATGTGAATATTGAATCTGACTCACAAAAATCAGTGGTCACATTTAAACTTAACTCAAAAACACCAGTACTATCTGCAAGCCATTCAAATCCTTCTTCGAAAATAGTTGAATCTTCAATTGTCCATTCTATGCTTGTATTTGAAGGAAAGGTTTCTGGATTAAAAAGCATGACCTCACCAAAACAAACCTCATCTAATATAGAGACGCTTGTTAAAATACTACTGCAATCATAAATGGTATTAATTTTAGTGTTGGTAATTACTGCTGGATTATCATCAAAATAAATGTTAGCAGTATTGAAAATTTGAGTCCCTGCCGATAAAGACTCATTCAATTCAATTTTGTACTTGAAGAAGCCATGACTTGCAGGTTCGTTTACATTACTATCTGGAAGCATTATATTGTCAAAAGCAAAAGTCAACTCGCCGTCATAACTCATGTCAATGTTCAAATCACTATGACTTGAACTTACAAACTCAAGCGTAGACCAATCAAGATTTGTATCCAACTGATCTTTTATAACAACATTAAATGCCGTATCCGTACCTGTATTTTGAAAACGTACCGTATAGGTTATTTCTTCAACAGAACTGTCAATATAACCCAGACTGTCAACGCCCGCTGGAGTTCCAATTTTATCATTGGGGTCATAACTACAAACCAGTATTTCGCTCAATGTATCAATAGCCGTATATACTGCAACACCTCCTGAGTCAACTGTTGTATTCACTATACTTTCCATATAGGTACCCATACTCAAAAAATCTGGCATTTGAACTCTTAGAAAAATAGCGCGAGATTCAAAATAATTTAAGTCGTCATAATGCCAGTATATGCTCTGGTCTATAATTGAATCAGGTTCAACAGACGCGCTGACATAAGTTATACTATCATCTAATTCAAGATGAATAATACCAGATGGCACTGTGGTTCCAGTATTTTCGTAGCTTATCCAATAATTAATCTCATTATTGCAACGGTGAAATGCCCCCGTTAAATCTGTGCTAATTTGATCAATTAGAGTATCTGGAAAAATACCAAAATCAAGACTATCTCTATGTCCAAAGACGTCATTTACAAAAACATTATATTCAAGCGAATCGGTTGTTATTGTCCAGTATTCAAACTCTCCTAGGGTGTCTAGGGACACAACATAATTCTCTTCCACATCTCCATCAAAATTGATGAAGTACTTACCATCCGGATAAATATATCCATATCCTGCTTCTGGCTCGGTGTTTACCTGTGCAAAAGGGGGAGGCAATTCTCCTTCATCCCTAATTCCATTTTCATTTCCATCAATAAAAACAACTCCCCTTCCTTGATCTGGATTAACAATAAAGTTATCAAATACAGCAACTTTAGAATGAACAAATGCTCCAGCAATCACATCCATATCGCCATCCTGATCCATGTCAGTTGCAGTTATGACATAAGACTCTGAAATGTCGGTTGAAATAAGCTGAACATCACTAAATGTTAAGTCTCCTAAGTTTTCGTACCAGCCAATTTGATCTAATATATTAAAGACTGTTAGGATGTCGCCATCACCGTCATTGTCTAAGTCTTCGGCATAAACTGACGTAGCGACTACACTTCCATAAGAAATCACCTCTCCTTCGGCAAAGGTCGCTCCCCCCTCATTTTCAAAAAACATAACGTCATTAGAATCAAATGAACCTGAAATAACATCCAAATCACCATCTCCATCCAAGTCATAGGCATGAACCGATTGAGCTTCTCCTGCTGTAGTTGACAAAACGATTTCCGAACTAAAAACACCAGTCCCGTCATTTTCAAACCAAGCGATTTTATCATCACCTTCTGAAGCTGATAAAACATCAATATCTCCATCTCCATCCAAATCAACGGTAAAAACATCCTGCCCTTCTAGTACATCTGTAGAAATATCAACGCCTGAGCTAAAACTTCCGCTTCCATCATTCGCATACCAGCGAACCCGATCAGCGCTTGACGAAATAACGACAACATCTATATCACCATCACCGTCCAAATCATCTAGAGAAATGGCTTTTGTAAATGGCGCATAAACTGTAATTAAAGTTGCCGTAGAAAAAACACCAGTCCCATCATTTTCGACCCAATAAATATCACCTCCTAAATCGGTGGCAGTAACAATATCCAAATCTCCATCCCCGTCAATATCAGCAGCTCCTATATCAATGGGTTCGGGACTAGATGGTGTGCTAATAGATTTTGGAGCATTAAAGATACCGCTTCCAAGATTTTCATGCCAAGCAAATGCGTTATCTACTTCGGCAGCAGACAGAATATCCTTATCACCATCTCCATCAATATCTGCAACGTGTATCGCTCTATTTCCTCCTGATCGGTGTGATAACCGAACCAGTGCTCCGTATGTGCCTCCACCTAAATTTTTTCGCCAATAAACGTTCTTCTCCGTCCATGAACAAAAAACTATATCTTCAATGCCATCTCCATCTAAATCGCCAAACCTCATTGAAACAAAGCCGAAGTCCTCATCAGAAATCTCTAATGATCCACCAAAAATACCTCCTCCAATATTTTCATTCCACAAAATTTCACCTGCAGAAGAAACTCCTACAATATCTATGTCCCCATCAAGATCAACATCTGTCCCCCTAACTTGCTTGACATTAGACAAAGCGTCATTAACCGACACTTCAGTATCAAAGGTTCCATCACCCAGATTTGATGCCCATAACACTTCATTGTCCAAAGAAGCAGCATAAAGTAAATCCAGATCTCCGTCTTCATCAAAATCAACCAAATCAATTTCCTCTGGTTTATTTGATCCTGAAATTAGTAGCGTTTCGTCACTAAAATCTCCACCTCCCAAGTTTTCATTCCATGTTATTCGATCATCCGTCCAGGAACTAACAACAAAATCAATATCACCGTCGCCGTCCAAATCTCCAGTAGCCATATTTCGTGGTGTAGCAGAAGTCGTTGGAATTGCACTGTTTAAATCAAATCCACCAGAACCATCATTTTCATACCATTGTATTTTATCAGCTTCAGAAGAAGTAATAATTACATCAATACGTCCATCATTATTCAAGTCGCTTAAATGAACATTTCTAAGTCCAACAATATCTTCAAAAACAACGTTTTGTTCACCGAACTCACCATCACCTAAATTTTCATACCAAGCCAACTTATTGTCATACAAAGATGTAGACACAATATCTAATCGACCATCTCCGTTTAAATCTGCAATATGTACTTCTACCCCACAATCAACTTCAGTAGAAATAATAGCTTGGGCGCGGAAATTACCGTCACCCAAATTTTGATACCAAATGATTTTATCATGAGCACAGACGGCAGCAACGACATCAATATCGCCATCATCATCTAAATCACCAAGACTTATCATGTACGGTTCGTTACTTCCTCCGGTAACCAGTTGCTCAACTCCAAACTGGCTGTACGCTATAATCTGCATGAAGAGAGATATACATAAAATAATGTTTTTCATAATTCGTATCTAGTCATTTTCATTTGTTTCAAATTTCTTTTCGTCAAGGTAACCGTCTACTCTACAACAAGTTTCGCACTAAATGCTTTTTCTAAGTTAACACTAAATAAGTTCAATATATACACGCCGGCACTCCAATCAGTTTTTTTAATTTCGAGACTCTTACCTGTTACATGTTCATTACGATATACTTCTTCGCCTAAGATATTATAAATTATAACCGTATGGTTTTCGGTCAATTCTTCTCCAAAACTGATAATTGTAAACTCGTTAAATGGGTTAGGGTAAATGGATGCTTTATTCGGACCATTTTCTGGAAGACCAAGGATGGAATCTACGAGGGTCATCTCTAACCATCCAATCGTACCACCTCTGATACCACCAGTTCCAAAAATCACATCCCGATCTCCATCCCCGTCTACATCTGCGGTAATTGCATTATTTGTTCCATCTTCATGGTGAAACAAGCTTACTTCGGGTCCAAAGGTTCCGTCACCAATATTTTCATACCATTGTACCCGCCTATAATCATGGTCACCTGGCTCTTCAATTGCACTGACAACAAGGTCCTCTTTTCCGTCTAAATTCACATCTGCCGCATGCACGCTAAATTTAACATCCGTATCACCTATTAAGTTCGCCCCAGAAAAAACACCAGCGTCATTTTCATACCAAGCTAAAATGGGCCCTGGCGTTGCTGCCAATACTAAATCCATATCTCCGTCAATATCTACATCTAAGATACACATTCCTCTAGGGTACGAATAATCCGTTTCTATAATTATTTCGTCGGAGAAGGTTCCATCTCCCAAATTTTCCAATAAAGATGTATTGGTATATTGAAATATTATAACATCCATATCGCCATCTAAATCAAAATCACTGAATTCGGCATATCGAACAAGATATGTTGTGCTGATCAGATGTTCCGTCATAAAGGCTCCGCCCACATTTTCGTACCAAACGAACTTGTATAATGGATATTGGTATGATGCAGCTATTAAGTCTAAATCACCATCTGAGTCCATATCTATTAACTTCACATATTCTGGATTTTCAAGATCCTCGGCTAAATTTATAGCTGGAGCAAATGTGCCTCCACCCAAATTGTCATTCCAAGTAATATGACTTCCAAAAGCGCCATTGTCACCTACTGAGACAATATCAATATCACCATCACTGTCGATATCACCACTTGTCACTGAGTAAGCTTCTGATTGGTTGGCTGGAATAGTATCCGCAATATTGAAATTATTATCACCTAAATTTTCAAACCATGCCACTTTATAATATTCTTCGGCTGAAGCAATAATATCAATATCACCGTCACCATCAAGGTCATTTGCATCTAAAGAGGTTACAACCTTCGTTCGTGAAGTTATTCGTTTGGGAGTGTCTAATTCTGTCCCGAGGTTTTCACTCCAAGAAATAAGCATATCTCCATTATTTGAGTTCATGGCAATATCGATATTACCATCACCGTTTAAATCTCCAGCAGTAACATAATAGGCGTCGTCTTCAGTACTGATTAAATGTTCAGTGAATAAAGTACCATCAGCCAAATTTTCATACCATAAATATTTATCTCCCACTTTTGCTGCAACCACAATGTCCAAGTCACCATCACCATCTATATCTGCCGAACAAGAATGTTGAGCTCCGACAGCTCCACTTGTCACTGTATTTTCTGATCCAAAGGTTTCATCTCCCAAGTTCTCAAACCAAGCTACTTTATTGTCGTCTTTTGATGTAACCACAACATCTAGCAAACCGTCTCCATTTATGTCTGCTGCATGCACAGAAGTAGGTCCATCAAGAGATACCGAAATAATATTTCCCTCACTAAAATCACCTCCCAAATTCTCGAACCAAGCAACTTCGTCAATAGTTTCTCCACTTCCAATGATATCTAGTAAACCATCACCATTTAAATCTGCTAATTCAAGATGCCAATAACTACTTGCTATACCGTGTTCGTAATAAAGATCACCAATTTTTTCATGCCAAGTGATTCCACTTAAACCTCCAGCCGTCCCAGTCACGACATCCATGTCACCATCATCATCTATATCCACAACTCTTACTTCTTCAAGATTTGAAATGGAAAATATTAGTAATTCTGGTTCAGTGAAAGTCCCATCTCCATTATTTTTATACCATATTACACGATAACTACCATAATGAGCAACCACCACATCCAAAACCCCATCTTCGTCCACATCAACGATTTGAACATAGGAGACTACGCTAGAAAGATCATCAATTAAACGCGGCGCATGAAACTGCCCTCCTCCTAGGTTTTCATGAAAACCTATTCGACCGTGAGACCAATGTGCAGAAATAATATCATTATCTCCATCTCCATCCATATCTCCGATTTGAATATTTCGAGGAACTCTAGCATTTGCCTCTAAATAATTAATTTCCAAAAATTGACCAAATACTGCTTGTGAACCAATAAAGGTGATTATTAGTAATAAACTTATTTTCATATATGTTGTTTTGTCATTTTGTTAATACTAAATGTAATATCCTAACAAAGTTAATTCATTAATAAATTCAGATTTGTTAATTTCATAACTGGTACAAGTATTACATAACTGGTACTTTGTTTCTTTTTGTTTTGAGCTTTGAGAAATTGATTATATGTCAATTTAATATTAGGCGTAAGCTTTAATAAGTGTTTCGTTTTGACTTAGAGTAAATAAGTTTTGAATTAAATATAAGGCATTGTTTTTATTGACCTAAACGCTGACCCAAATGTATGCTATCTGAAAAAAAACGGCATCACCCGAAAGAATGATTTTGAATTTAAACCAAGTTAAACATTGACAATCAAGACATTATAGTTGAGTATTTTTTAGCATTAGAAATAATACTATTCAGAACGAGGAGAGTTTTGTATTCAAAATTTACTTAAATCACTGTATTAAGAGATTTTTTTGATAGCCTGAACCCGATTTTTGACATCAAGTTTCACATAAATTTTAAGCAAATGGGTTTTGACCGTGTTAATTGACACAAAGAGTTTATCTGCGATTTGTTGATTTGTAAAACCTTGCTTTAATTCTTTAAGCACTTCAAATTCACGTTCTGATAACGGCGTGGAAAGGAGGTCATTTAGTTCATCTAGCTGAATTTCTGCCTGAGGTACTATTTGAGGAGTTTCTGTTCGCTCATTTACACTTGCTTGAAGTATATCAATTTGTTTGTTAAGCTGTTCCATGTGAAGGGTTGCTTTTAATTCTTTCGAACGTTTTTTCTCGCGGTATCTCATAAACCACAACCAAAAGATTAGTAATAGCAATACACTAAATACAGTAACACCTGTCAAAAGACGTTTATTGAGCGTCGCTTTTTGTTTTTCAATGATATTCTTCTTTTTAAGAAGTTCATTTTCCCGTTCTTTTTTCTCTGTTTCATATTGAATTTCAAGTTCTGCGATATTATTCTGTGTTTCCTGGTTTATGACAATCGCTTCGACTGAATCCTTAAATCTTAGGTGATCATAGGCAATTCTATAATTCCCCATTTCGAAGTATACATCTTGCATTAATTTGTGACTGTCCATAATAAATGTCTCCTCCTCGAGTTCTTTCGCGATACTCAGTGCTTTCTTTGCATAAATGAGTGCATTTTCATAATCCGAATTAATAAAATAGTTTGCGTGAATATTGTAATAAATTGTCCAAAGGTGGTAGTTTGAATTTATTTTATTCGCATACGAAACGCCTGCACCTTTATAAATTTCGATTATTTTTTTACTGTCCGATATTGGATCTAGTGTTGTGACATAGTCTAAGGATAAAATTTGTAATAAATCATCTAAATCATTTTCTTTTGCACACTTCATTCCCTCCAGAAAGTAGTGCTGTGCAAGGGTAGTATCTTGAAGTTCAATTAAAATTGCAAAACCCAATGCGCCCTGTGTCCTGGCGATTCCAAAAGGATGATCCTCTTCTCTGTATATTTCAAGAACTCTTGAATAATATGGTTTTGCATTTGTGTAGTCCTCAATGGATTCATAATTTAACCCAATATTATAAAGTATTCCTGCAACTTGGAGGGGTCTATTTTCTTTTTCAAAAATTGTGAGTGCTTTATTATAAAAAAATCGGGCACCGTCCAAATCTCCTTCGTGAGACGCAATGGTGCCAAGAATTTTATAGGATGTTGCCATTCCGATATTAAAATCTAATTCACGAGATAAACTCAATGATTTCTCAGCATATTTCTTTGAATTGATCAGATCAAACACTCGCGGACGACAGTATTCGTTGGCAATGTGGGATAATATTTTTGCTCTAGTGGTATCAAGTTCTGGATGTTCATTGAGTTGCTTTTTTAAACGTGTTATCGTCGTATCTTCAAAAGCAATTGGAACTTCGTTTGCTAATGACTGCTGCACATGAAGGAAAAAGAAGTTAAAAAAAAGTGCAGTTAATAATAATGTCGGTCTCATGTTTAAATTATTCTTGAGTTTCAATATATTTTTAGAAAAGGATCAGTCGTTGAAACACAGAATCCTTAATCAGGTTGTTTTTCAAAACAATAGTTTAATTTTTTTTTCGTAATTCCAAAGCCCTAAATCCCTCAATCCGCTCCAAACAAATCTCCTCTGTCAATTTTAAAAAGCCTTCCGTCTCCTGCTTCCAAAACTCAATTTTATCCATATCCACAGGAAATTCCTTCTCATTGCGATAACGCCCTCCGATATAAGCGTAATTCAATTGATCAAACAGTTTTGTATGCTCTTCATTGTCATAATGAAAAACACCTTTCAGCCGTTTATGAAAACGAACACAACGATCGCGCAAAGCAAACAAGTTATGCTCATGCGGATTGTAATGACTAAAGACCATTTCAATCGCAGTATAACCCATTTCAATGGATTGCTGAAAATGGAAAGACGCACGTTTATAATTTTCTCTTTGAATATTGTTTTCAGCGTCGATTAAAGATTCTTTAGCCTCTTTAATCCATTCTTCAAAATCAGCTTCAGCAATCTCTCTTCTACGAGTGGCAGACAATCCTTTAAACGAAGCAAAATCATAACGCCCAGAATTAAATAACTCAATTCCTTCTTTCTTAATATCAGAATAGAAATATTGATTTTCTTCTAATGCCTTATTGACAACACTAATATTAACCACAAGCGTTTGCACAACAATTTCCATATCCTTAAAAGCACCTCTTAATTTAGAAACAACATGCTTTCGTCTATCTCCACTTTCTACGACAATTAGAATATCAAAATCACTTTTCTTTCCTTGTTCTTTGCCACGTTCCGATTTGAAATCGCCGCGAGCGTAGCTACCAAAAAGCATAATTATGTCCACTCGGTGAGTGTCCAATATTTCTTGGGTGATATGTTCCAAATCGGCAATGCGCTCTGGCGGAAGATGGGATAATATTTGTTTTAGGTCTTGCATTAATGACTAAAGATAATTATTCAAAAAGGGTAGCCAAATTATTTCTTTTTTGTTTTACTTGTTTTTTCACTTTCATGGTTTATTTTCTTTTTTACATGAATGATTCCTTTCCTACCGATATTGATTTCTTCAATATTATCTTGTTTCAAAGCATTTATAACCTTATTCTCTTTGACAATTTTCCAGATTATTGCTGTCATGGCAATCACGAAGACAAAAAAAGGCGACCAGTAATATGCTGAACCATCCGAAAACAATATGTCAAAGAAATCACTCAAACTATATTATTTTCAAAAGCATATCGCACAAGTCCCATTGAACTTCTAACCCCTAACTTGGAGATTAGATTTCTCCTATGTGCATTAACTGTGGATTCTGAAATTCGCAAATTACTAGCTATTTCTGGAGACGTCATTTCCTTTGCAATACACTTTAACACTTCCAATTCCCTCTTTGTTAAATCCGTATCAGATGGAATACTCAGCTCAACATAAGGTTTTTGCAAATTGCTCACTATACAGTCAGCTACAGCTTCACTATAAACCTTGCTACCATTGTAAACAGCCCTAATTGAATGAATTAATGATAATGAAGCTTGATTTTTAGTAAGATAACCAGAGACTCCAATCTCAAGTAATTTTGAAACCATATCATAAGTACTATGCATTGATAAAATTATGATTTTGATCGCAGGGTATTTCTCGGTGATTATTTTTGCGGTTTCGACACCATCAAGTACAGGCATATTAATATCCAAAATTACGACCTCTATTTCTTTATCTTCGAGTAAGTCGAGTAATTCTTGACCATTATAAGCCTTGATTAACACGTTCATATCAGGCTCATTATTGATGATATTTCCAATACCGTCAATTATCATACTATGATCATCCGCAATAGCTACTTTAATCTTTTTATTCATAATTCGGTCGTCTATTTTAGATCAAATTGTCTTTTCGATAATAAATCTAGGTAAATATAGTTCAAAACAACCAGCCTAGCAAAATATAACTAGATAAATTTTGTTTTGAATTACTACTTTTATTAGTTTAGCCTATTAAATAATTCCCTATCTTAGTATCTCCTAAATACAAGTTCATGATACAAACACAAAGAAATTTCCCGATAGACTGGTGGAGATCACTAGAAATAGCTCAACCGTACTTGTATGGTAGGACACCTGTGTCTATCGGGATTTTTTAATTACTGTGGATTATCCGCTTCCTAAAAACAAGTATTATGTCAAATCCCAAAAGTCTGAAAGATTTTCAGAAAAGCTATTGCAGTACTCTCATTCCTGAACCCAATTCAAAGTCATTTTTTGTAAAAGTGGCTATTGAAAATTACGAAGAACTACATTTGATTAATTCAAATTTACTGACCGCCATTAAGCTAATTGCAGATTCAAACGAATACGATTTTAACAAAAGTGAAATCACACATTCCATTGGCACGTTGGTTAAATTACTACGCAATTTCGGATTAGAAGAAGAGTGCATTGGATTATCCGCATTGGTGAAACCTGAATAGTTAACAAGATGTTAAATCCGATAATTTCAAAGCAAAACGTACCAAACGGCTGAAAAAATCGTTGTATCTTATATCAAGAAGAGAAAGCGAGAAGCGTATGAATTATCAGAAAACATGTGATTATTGTACCTCCACATTTGAAGCTGCACGTTCAGATGCGAAGTATTGTACGGACAAATGTCGGGCGAGAGCATCTCAACAACGGCAATTGGAAAAGGATACATTGTATAAGCGCGAATTGAAATACAAAGCCTTGCAGAATCAGATTAAAAAGGTCAAAGAAAGTATTCCTGAATTTGAAAGGAACAGATCGGAACACAATCAAAAAGTAGAACGTTTGAAAAAACGAATTGCTAAGAACAAGGAGATTTTAACTTATCCGCAAGCACGGCAAAAACACATCATGCTCGACTACGCGTGTAAGCAAAAAGGATGGGAGAAAGGAACGTATGAATATGATAATGTTATGGCATCTTATGCGAATGTGGAATTGCATGAAATACAAAAAGACTTTAGAGAGTTCAACGCCGAAATAACGGAGTTAATTAAGCGACAAGAAAAACAATTGGAATCAATCAAATTAGAAAGTTTTAAATACATATTGCATCCAGATTTTGAATTAAAAGAACTGGAAGATCAATTGCAAAACTTGATTGATAACCCAACAGAAATTCCAATTTTAGCAAAGCCATTACCAAAGCATAAAACGTTCACAGATCGTAAACGAACGAAATCAAGAAGACGGACAAATAGTGTTTCAAATAATGCGAATCCAAAAATCAAGACGAACGGAATGGGCGGAGCAGATATTCAAAACATGAAGTTTGACACCTTCGGTTTACTTGACGAATTAGGACGTTTTTTGGGGGACTTGGATCGCAACAAATTAGCCTTTGCTTTAACGGGTGAATCGGGTTCAGGAAAGAGTTACTTTTCGTATGAATTAGCACGGCTATTTTTAGACGGTGGTTTCAAAGTTAAATACTATTCGTTGGAAGAAGGAATTGGTAAATTGACCCAAGAAAAACTGGTCATTTATGACATTGGAAATGAAATGCAATTAACAGGAGAAGGAGGACTAAAAGACATCCGAAAAGATGCAGAATTATTTGATGTAATCATAGTGGATAGTTTTTCAAAATTGACGAGTGACCCAAAAGAATTTGAAAATTTAAGGTCATGTTTTCCTAAGACAATTTTCATTATCATCTTCCAACAAACAACAGCCAAAACCATGAAAGGTGGCGCATCAATTAAGTACAACAGTTCGGCTACAATTAATCTTAAAAAAGTGGATGGTGAACGTGTTGCTACAATGGAAAAAGGAAGATACGGAACGCAAGGCTGGGTGTATAGTATTGATCAAGAAAAGATCATTTCTGAGTTCTAGGAAAATGGTGTTTTTTCGGGTGTTTTCGTTTATATGATTCTGTTCATCAATGGTAGTCGAGGATTGTGCTTAAACGCAAATAATTGAAAATCGTGCGAAGGGAAACGTAAGTAAGCGAATGGAGTTGTGTTAGATGTGAATTTAAGTGAAAGTGGAATTCGGCAAGTGAACAAAAAACCTATAAACAAATGAATATCAAGAACTTACTTGTTTTCGCTTATTTAGCCAAAATTCTAGTCAATTAATTAGAATATTAAATCATACTGCTGAGGTTCTTCGAATTCACTTGAGTAATATTTCGATTAAAACACCTTATTTCTCAATGCTGTTTTTAGGTCTTCCCTATTCAATTCTTTTTCCGCCGAAACCAAATAAGAATAAGGGTTCTCTCGCAACATTTGCGCCTTTTCTTGATTATAAGAAATAGCGGAAGTTACAATTGATATCCCTGCTCCTGCTAAAAGTGCCTGCGGTATTGTTGCGCCCAAAAGATATGGCATTAAAGCACCTGTACCGCCCTTAAAAAAAGCGACTTTCATAATATGATCATTCACCCATTTTAACCCGAACCCATCTAAGGCTTTCTGAAAGTTGTGGTATGCTGGTTTAAATTCGTTGATATAAATATCTTCAACATTTCTTTGCAAGGTTTCGAATGGTAAATCATCTGGTATATCACTCACTAATTTTTCCAAAGTGTTTCTAAATAATCCAAGTTCATCTTGATGGTTCTTCTTAAATTTTAGGATTTTCTCGGTTTTTGAGTCTGGTGAAAATCGAATTCCTTTTAAAATTAAATTTGATAATAAACCTTGACTTAAATTTAAAGTCGAATTTTCTCTATCATCTGAACGCCAATGACCTCCTCTAGGTAATACTTTTCGTTGATTATCCAATCTCGATTTATCCGTTAAGTTTGATGCGAGCGTATTATCCGTAAGCAAAACTAATCTTTCATGTTCACAAATTTTATTCGCTAATAATGTCATATAGTAGCTTGTAAATCTGTTATCCATCATAATCCAAGATTCATCACTGATATGTTCATCTAACAAGTCACGAATCATGTCTGGTAATTTACCAGGGTGTATTCTTAAAAATTCGTTAACCCCTCTGGGGAGTTTCTCATCATGAATAGCGTTATTACCTCCCTTTATCAAAAGATCAAACCCCTCATTCGTTTCTAAAAAGTTATTTACGTCCTTAGCAAGACTATTTACTATATGATAATCTGGATTAACAAAATGAGGCGTTAAAATACCTTCATCAAAAAGTATTTGAGTGACTCTACCATCATAAGGAACTCTCATTGAGTCAGGAACAATTGTTTGAATATTGTCCCAAAACAAAGCCGCTGATTTTGCCCAGCCGTCTTCAATGTCAATAGTCGGATAGTATAATGCACTCGTAAATCCCATAACTTGATTATTTTTTTTTGCAATTAAGCGATTTTTAAGTGTATTTAAAACAGTACAAATACCCATTCCTCCGCCAAACCATGAAAATTTGTCAGAATCCACCATTTCGGCACAATATTTGCATTACATTATAGTAATGTTATTTTAGTTGTATTGTTAAACAAACAATGAATACAACTCATTATCACGGAACAACCACTCACTACACAATTGGCACAGTGATGTATTTTTACATTACTTTAACGTTATATATATAGGTAGATACTATTAATATGGAAGAAGAATTGAAGACACATTTAGAGCATGTCAGACAGGTAACGGAGGTTATGTTTGAAGAGAATTTTCAATTGTCAGATATTGGTCTTGCTGCCAAAACTGCCTTTGATTGGTCTAACGCAGGTATTTATTTGAGAGAGCGAAAGAGTAAATACCGCAGAAAGTACAATGGAGTTGAATACGTTTGGTTGAGATTGGTGAAGGAATTGCGTGAGTTTGGTTTACCGATTCAATCTATTCTGAATTTGAAGAATTACTTATTGTCAGAAATGAATTTAATGGAGCATTATGCCTCCCTATTTGAGCGTGAGGAAATGGGGGATGCTAATTGGAACACTTTTATCAAAGACATTAAGGAAACATTCAAAACGCCTGAGAACTTTATTGCAGCCGTAGAGAATGACAAGAAGAAAGTGAACCTGAGTAATACAAAATTGTCGGTATTACTTTTTTCAACTATCCTTTCGAAAGCTGATGTGCATTTGGCAATTGCAAAGGATGGAAATTGTATGGTATTTGACGAAAGTCCAATGCAGGATTTATTTACTTCTTCAATGATTATGAATCAACCTTATATCAGTATTCCGCTCAATCATATTGTGTCGGAGTTTATGGGAAGGGAAGATTTGTATGCGTTGAATTTAGATGACAATGGAATTGATTTAACCGAAGAGGAACTAAACATAATTGATTTGATCCGAGAGGGTGGTATCAATTCATTAGCCGTAAAATTTGTTGACGGTGAGGTCAATTTGATTGAAACGGAAGAAACAATTGACATTAAGGACACCAAAGGGCGTTTGGTGGATTTGATTCAAAGAGGAGGTTATCAAGAAATCCAATTCCATTATCCATACCACACAAAAGCACAATGAAGAGTGCAAAGGCATGGGAACCACCATTGTCTCTGCCCTGTTCTATGATAATAGAATCTCTATTGCTCACGTGGGGGACTCACGCCTATACCGCGTGCGCAACGAACAACTAGAGCAAGTTAGCAAGGACCACACCCTACTCCAGGAATTGGTAGACCGAGGCTTCTACACACCAGAAGAGGCGCGAAACTCTCTGAACAAAAACTTGGTAACTCGCGCACTGGGCGTGGATGCCGATGTAGAGGTAGATATTCAAGAAGATATCGCCCTACCTCAAGATATTTATCTACTTTGTTCAGACGGTCTGAATGACATGGTAGAAGACAAAGATATTTACTTAACTATCAAAGAGTTTAGTGATAATCTTCAGAAAGCGGCTCAGGAGCTGGTCAAACGGGC